>NZ_JBILTE010000056.1:0-14453 GCF_044371705.1 Flavobacterium sp.
TTTTTTAATTTGGTCATTTACTGTATTGATCACTATTCAAACAAAATACTCGTTTTCTGTAGTAAAACAATTGCTCTGTTTTACATTGATTTTGACTATAGCTTTTTTCAGTAGTTTCTATTATGCTTTTGAAAATTTTGCATTCATAAGAGATATTACCTATTTACTCAAACCTATTATAGGTTTACTTGTAGGTTATCAATTGTGTAAAAACCATATAAAAAATCCTTTTGATACAGCCATAAAAGTAGGTGTTCTACTCGCAATCATTCACATAATAATTGTGGGTTACGGATTTGTTTTTAAAGGTTTTAGCAATATTCATCAGATTCGATCCTATGCAGGTTTTTTCAGTGATTATGAAGTGTATGTAATTATAATGGTTTTGTTTGCGAGAGAATTAGGAGTGACCCTTTCTCAAAAACAGTTTTACTTATTTTTAGCACTTTTAGTCTTTTCCTCTTTCCTCTATCTTTCCCGTACTAATTTTATTCAGTTTGTCATTCTGTTTTTTGCCATTAAAGGGTTTTTTGTACCCAGTAGAAAGAAGTTAATTGGTCTTATTTCATTAGTTTTAGCCGGATTGGTTTTTTATTCGGCTATTCTGTATTACAATCCCAAAAGAAATGCTAAAGGAATTGAGGCTTTTTTATATAAAGTAAAAATTGCTCCAACCGAGCCATTTAAAACCAAAGTAAACAAAGAGGATTACGTTGATTTTAACGATAATTATCGCTCTGTTGAAAACATACATACGTTACGTCAAATGAGGAGTGCGGGTGATTATGCGGTTTTATTTGGAAAAGGTTTAGGATCAACCATCGACTTGAATACAAAAGTATGGTTGGGCGATTCAGAATTACGTCATATTTCTGTATTACATAATGGATTCATGACGGTTTATTTAAAATCTGGAGTAGTTGGGGTTTTGATTTTATTTGTAACAATTATTTTACTTTTCAGATTCCGTAAAGCCAAGAACCCAATTGAACAGCGAATAAATTACTTATTAACCGGAACTGCTATTTTTCTATTTATTTCCTATTGGGTTTTTATGGGTTTTTATTTCAAAGCCGATACCAAAGCAATTTTGATTGGATTACTTTTAGCTTATTCGGAACGATTAACTAAAGTTAATTGGATTGCGAATACTTCAAAATCTCTTTAATCTGTTCGCAAGTGGTTCCATCACCATAAGGATTAGAAGAAGAGGCAATACTTGAATAATAGGATTGATTTTCTAACAATTTTAGAGCTACTGACACAATTTTAAACTTGTCAGAACCTACTAAAATGGCTGTGCCTGCATCCACACCTTCTGTGCGTTCAGTTACTTCACGTAACACTAAAACAGGCTTGCCTAAACTCGGAGCTTCTTCTTGAATGCCGCCGGAATCAGTTAAAATCAAATAACTTTTGTCCATCATCCAAATCAATTCTTGATAATCCAAAGGTGTAATTAATTTGATGTTGGGAGCAATTAATTTTTGATGAGCTATTTCTTTAATGTTCGGATTCAAATGAACCGGATAAACTATTTCTACATTTTCGCTTTGCGAATGAGCAATTTCCAGTATTGCTTCACAAATTTCTTCAAAAGGTTTGCCAAAGTTTTCTCTTCTGTGACAAGTCACGAGAACAATTTTTTTTGAAAAATCAATGGATTTAAACTGATTTAAAAATGTGGATTCATTGGTTTTTTTTATTTTTTCTAAACCCATTAAAAGTGCATCAATTACTGTATTTCCAACCACATAAACATTTTTGGTAATATTTTCATTATTGAGATTTTCTTTTGAAACCGCCGTTGGGCAAAAATGATAAGAGGCTAATTTTGAGGTCAATACCCGATTCATTTCCTCAGGAAACGGTGAGTGCATATCGTGACTTCTGAGTCCGGCTTCAATGTGAACCACTTCAATTTTTTGATAAAAAGCAGCTAAAGAAGCTGCTAAAACAGTAGTTGTGTCTCCTTGAACAAATACATAATCAAAAGCGTCTGTTAAAAGAATATCGGTGGTAATTCGTGCAATTAAATCAGAAGTCAATTGATGAAGCGTTTGGTTGTGCTTCATAATATTCAAATCATAATCTACTTTAATGTCAAAAAAGCCAATTACTTGATCCAGCATTTGACGGTGTTGAGCCGTAACTGCTACTTTTACGTCAAAGTTAGAATCATTGGAAAAGCTGGCAATTAATGGAGCCATTTTAATAGCTTCCGGACGCGTTCCAAATACAAAAAGAACTTTTTTCATGGACAAAGTAAAAAGATTTTAAAGAAATGTAAAACTACTAATTAAAACTATATTTGCAAGATAGAATAGTATACGATGAGAGTTTTATTTCAAACCCGAACCAATTTATTTGAAGCACCCGGTGGCGATATGGTTCAAATGCTTAAAACAAAAGAATTTCTAGAAAAAAAAGGCATACAAGTCGATATATCTTTAGATTTTGAACCTAATTTAGAAGGTTACGATTTGGTTCATTTATTCAATTTAATGGAACCGCAAGATATTTATCTCCAGTTAAAAAATGCACAAAGGCAAAACAAAAAAGTAGTACTCTCTACTATTTACGGATTATATACCGAATTTGAACGAAAAGCAAGAGGAGGACTTTTTCAAAAAGTGGCCAATTTTTTATCTCCTTATCAAATTGTATATATTAAAACACTAGTAAAGCATTATAAAGAAAAAAGAATGCACAAAGGTGTTATAAAAATGCTGTACAAAGGTTATTACGGACTAATGAAAGAAATTGTGGACAACACAAGTGTTTTTCTTCCCAATTCAGATTCTGAAATGAAGCGTGTGGCAAGGGAATTCAAACTTAAAAACCCAAAATACGTTAGTATTCCCAATGCCATAGATAAATCTGTTTTTAAGGAATCAGATGACAATCAAGTGAATCCTTTTTTAAAATATAATGATTGTATTTTGTGTGCAGCCAGAATTGAAGGCAGAAAATCAACTCTAAATTTAGTTCGAGCAGTAAAAAATACTAATTACCAACTTGTTTTGGTTGGAAAAGAATCGCAAAATCAAAAGGAGTACGTCAAGCAAGTACATGAAGAAGCAGGGGATAATGTTACTTTTTTAGGTGCAATTTCTCACGAAGAATTAAACAAATTATATCAAGTTTGTAAAGTTCATGCTTTGGTGAGTTGGATGGAAACGCCCGGATTATCATCATTGGAAGCAGCTGCAATGGGCAAAAATATTGTAGTAACCACCAAAGGTGATACCTATGATTATTTTGAAGATTATGCTTTTTATTGTGAACCCGATGATGTAGAATCAATCAAAATTGCAATTGATGAAGCTTATAATTCTCCGGTAAATCCTAAATTAAAAGAAAAAATTCTTGAGAAGTATACTTGGGAACAAACGGCTATTGAAACATTGAAAGCTTATGAATTGGCGATGCAATAATTCATTTTTTTCGATTAATTTTATTGTATTACATTCTGTTAGTTTCATGTAAAACCTTATTTTTGCCAGCAGACCAACCTAAAAAACGAATGAAAATAGCAATACTCGGAACACGCGGCATCCCCAATTACTACGGAGGTTTCGAACAGTTTGCCGAATTTTTTTCGGTGTATTTAGCTGAAAAAGGACACGAAGTTTATTGCTATAACTCTCACAATCATAAATTTCAGGAAAAAAATTTCAAAGGTGTACATATTATTCACCAAAACGATCCGGAGTATAAATACGGAACTTTTGGGCAATTTATCTACGATTACAATTGTATTTCAGATTCTCGCAAAAGAGATTTTGATATTATTCTGCAATTGGGTTACACTAGTAATTCAATTTGGTTTTTTATGCTTCCCAAAAAAGCGATTACTATTACAAATATGGACGGAATTGAATGGAAACGTTCTAAATATAGCAGACCGGTTCAACAGTTTCTTCGCTTTGCCGAACGTTTAGCAGCAATAAGTAGCGATCATTTGGTTTCCGATTCTATTGGCATTCAAAGCTTTTTGAAAAAAAGATATAAGAAAGAATCTACCTATATTGCTTACGGAGCTCATCCTTTTAACAGTCCAAACGAGTCAATTTTGAACGAGTATCAAGTTGAAAAAGATAATTTTAACATGATTATGGCCCGTTTCGAACCTGAAAATAATTTTGAAATGGTTTTGGATGGTGTGGTTAAAAGTAACGATGAAACACCGATTTTGGTGATAGGTAATCACAAGACCAAATATGGTGAAGTGTTGAAAAACAAATACAAAGCGAATGCTAATATTCGTTTCATGGGTGCCATTTACAATTTAGAACACCTAAATAATCTTCGTTATTATTCTAAACTTTATTTTCATGGACATTCCGTTGGTGGAACAAATCCTTCTCTTTTAGAGGCAATGGCATCACAAGCATTAGTTTTAGCTCAAAATAATGATTTTAATAAAGGGATTTTAAAAGAAAACAGCTACTATTTTTCAAATGCTGATGACGTTAAAAATTTACTTCTTACAATCAAAAAAAGTGATAACTTGCAATTCATTCAAAACAATTTTGAAGCCATTGTAAACAATTTTAACTGGGAGAAAATAAATGGGGAGTATCTTCAACTTTTTGAACAATGTCTGGCTGAATCTAAAGTTAGAAAATAAAGAAAACTCTTCGTTTATCCCTTTTATTTTATTGATTACTACGATTCCTTTGTCTTTGGGAATTAATAATGTTTGTTTAATTTTATTTGCTCTTTCTGTACTTGTCAAATTCAAATCTAATTCATTCAAATTTCAATTCAGTTTAGTTCCACCGATTGCTTTATTTCTTTTGTTTGCACTATCAATTGTTTGGAGTATTGACCAAGCAAAATCTATAAATTCATTACCAAAAGTAATTGGATTACTAGCTGTTCCTGTATTGTTTATGTTCAGCAAACCATTTACAAAACAACAAATTCAAAAAATCGTCTGCTATTACAGTTATGCTATGGTTCTGTATGTATTGTTCTATTTGATAAAAGCAACCATAAGATTTATTATTTCAGGAACTGTTGAAGTATTTTTTTACCATGAATTAGTTACTCAACCTGTTAATGCAATTCATGTTTCTGTTTATGTAGCTCTTGCCTTTTTTTACTTTTTTAATCGATTATCAAAAACTAAAGTAGAAGTTTTTAGTTGTTTTTTGCTTTTTACCTTTCTGCTTTTGTTGTCATCAAAAAATATAGTTCTTGTATTTTTCATCCTGTTAATGGCAAATTATTTTTTTGTTTTCAGAAAAGCAATGAACCTAAATGCAGTTTCAACAATTGTTGCTGCTGCATTGGTAGTTTTCTTTATTTTTTTTGGAAAAATAAAAGAGCGATTCAATGAGGAAGTTTTATCGAATATATCAGAAAATGTTGACGCTTCTCATTTTAGCAGAGACATGAAAGGAGTGAATGTTGTTAGTATCAAAGAAGCTTGGACCAATGAAAAATTTACACCCAATGATTATTTCCCGGGAACCGCATTTAGAGTTTTACAGAATCGAGTTTTTTGTGAACTTCTTGAAGAGGAATCTATTTTTTGGAAAGGATTTGGATTAAATGCCGCACAAAAAAAAATAGAAGAAAAGGCAATTCAGTACAATCTGTTTCTAGGTAATGCGAATGAAGAAGGGTATCAAAGTAAAAATTTTCATAATCAATACATTCAAATTTTCGCAGAAACAGGAGTTTTTGGAGTACTGGTTTTACTGATAATTCTATTTTTTAATGGTAAAAAAACTATACAGTCAAAAGATTTTGTTCAAATATCTTTTGCAGTTCTAATGATAAGTTTATTTTTGACTGAAAGTTTTTTGAGTAGGCAAAGAGGCGTGATGTTTTTCGCCTTGTTTTTTTGTCTTTTCAACTCAATAAATATAAGTGCCCCCGAAAGCAAAAAATTATGAAAAGAATATTAATTACAGGAGCCGCAGGCTTTTTAGGCTCTCATTTGTGCGATCGATTTATCAAAGAAGGATATTATGTGATTGGTATGGATAACTTGATTACTGGAGATTTAAAAAATATTCAGCACTTATTCAAATTAGAAAATTTTGAGTTTTACCACCATGATGTAACCAAATTTGTATTTGTTCCAGGGAATTTAGATTATATTCTCCATTTTGCGTCACCTGCGAGTCCAATTGATTATCTGAAAATACCTATTCAAACCTTGAAGGTGGGATCTTTGGGTACACATAATTTATTGGGTTTAGCGAGAGTTAAAAAAGCAAGAATATTGATTGCGTCAACTTCAGAAATTTACGGAGATCCATTAATTCATCCGCAAACTGAAGAATACTATGGAAATGTAAACACAATTGGTCCAAGAGGAGTCTACGATGAAGCGAAGCGTTTTCAAGAGTCAATTACAATGGCGTATCACACCTTTCATGGATTGGAAACCAGAATTGTCCGTATTTTCAACACCTATGGTCCAAGAATGCGATTAAATGATGGCCGAGTAATTCCGGCATTTATCGGACAAGCATTGCGCGGGGAGGATTTGACAATTTTTGGAGACGGTATGCAAACGAGGTCTTTTTGTTATGTAGATGATCAAGTAGAAGGAATCTACAGATTACTTTTGTCTGATTATCATATGCCGGTTAATATTGGAAATCCGGACGAAATTACCATCAAAGATTTTGCTGACGAAATTATAAAATTAACCGGAACCGCTCAAAAAGTGGTCTATCATCCGCTTCCAATAAATGATCCTTTGCAACGTCAACCGGATATTACCAAGGCAAAAACAATTTTAGGATGGGAACCAAAAGTTATCAGATCGGAAGGAATGAAAATAACCTATGATTATTTTAAAACACTTTCCACAGCAGAATTGCTAAAAGAGGAACACAAAGATTTTTCAGGATTTATTCATTAAAATGGTTGCATCTCAAAAAGGAAGGTATTCAAAATTCATCAGACCAATAAGTGTTTCTGTAGACTTGTTGGTACTCTTCTTTTTATCACTTTTTTTCTATCAAGGTCTGAATATAGATTTTGTAATTTTTGAATCTTACCAGATTTTATTTTGGTTTTTAATTGCCTTTTTTGTTGGATTTTATGAGGTGTATCGATTTACGACACCCGTTGAAATTTTGTCAAAAATTCTGAAACAATTTGCAGTTTTTACCCTTGTATTAATTGCCTATTTTCCTCTGGCTAAAGAATCCATTTTTAGCGGAAAAGCCACTGCATTCTTTACAACTTCTAGTTTTTTAGTAATTGTTTTTATAAAGTATTTACTTTTTTATTACCTTAAAAAGTACCGTATTGTAACAGGGAGCAATTTTAGAAATGCCGTTATTATTGGATATACGGAAGAGGCTAAAAATTTGAAAAATCTTTTTGAAAATAGAAATGATTTCGGCTACCGCTTTTTTGGGTATTTTTCTGATAAGCAAGCCAATGAAAATATCAAAGGTAAAGTGTCCGACATCAAAGCCTTTGTATTGGAAAATAAAATCGATGAAATTTATTGTTCATTGAACGAAATTAGCAATGATCAATTGAAAGATTTAGTAGAATTTGTAGATGAAAACAATAAATCGATCAAATTTATTCCGGATTCAAACCAATTATTCTCAAAGAATTTGCGAATCGATTATTATGAAATGTTTCCGGTGCTATCACTGCAACGAACAATGCTGCATGATCCGGTAACCAAGACATTTAAAAGAGTATTTGATTTTTTATTTTCATTATTTGTCATTATTTTCATTTTATCATGGATGGCACCAATATTGGCAATTTTAATAAAATTGGAATCAAAAGGACCTGTTTTTTTTAAACAAGGAAGACCAGGATTGGATGAGGAGGAATTTTATTGTTACAAGTTCCGGTCCATGCAAATTAATAAAACGACAGAAAAGGAAGCTTCTAAAAACGATCCTAGAGTTACAAGAATTGGTCGATTTATGAGAAAAACCAGTCTAGATGAATTGCCGCAGTTCTTTAATGTACTTTTTGGAGATATGTCGGTTGTTGGTCCCAGACCCCATCTTTGGTCTCAAAATAAAACCTACGGCAATCGAATAAAAAAATACATGGTTCGTCATTACGTTAAACCAGGAATTACTGGTTTGGCTCAAGTAAGAGGCTTTCGTGGAGAAATCGAAACAGAAGAAGACATGATTAACCGAATTAAATTTGATGTTTTCTATATAGAAAACTGGTCGTTTGCCATGGATATAAAAATAATCGTGCAAACTGTGGTAAATATTTTTAAAGGAGAAGATAAAGCCTACTAATCATGGCCAAGCTTGTTTCAATTATCACACCTACATTTAACTCTGCTTCTTATATTGCCGAAACAATTCAATCGGTTCAAAATCAAACCTATCAAAATTGGGAAATGATTATTGTGGATGATGGCTCTACAGATGAAACCGTTTCCATCATTCAACAAATTCAAAAAACAGAACATCGAATTAATTTAGTTATTCAGCCGAAAAATGTTGGTCCTGCGATTACACGTAATATTGGAATTGAATTGGTACAAGGAAAGTATCTAACATTTTTGGATGCAGATGACCTTTGGTTTCCTGATTTTATTCAAAATAGCATTACGACTATTCAACAAACAAAAGTTCCGTTTGTTTTTTCTTCGTACAGACGAGCAGATGAGTCTTTGAATTTTGTTTATTCCGATTTTATTGTTCCACAAAAAGTGACGTACACCGATATACTGAAAACCAATTCAATCAGTTGTTTAACCGCTTTTTTAGATATAAATGTATTAGGGAAGAAATACATGCCAATTATCCAGAAAAGACAGGATATGGGCCTGTGGTTGCAATATTTAAAAAAAATTCCTTTTGCTCATGGTATTCAAGAACCAAAAGCCATTTATAGAATTCGTAAAAATTCGCTTTCTCGTAAAAAATCTGATTTAATTAAGTACCAATGGCAATTTTACAGAGAAGTTGAAAATTTAACTGTTACTCAATCGGCTTACTATATGGTACATTGGATGATTAGAGGTTTTTTGAAATATCGTAATTAAAGTTTCGATTGAAACTGTTTTAACTTCCCACTTTTACTTCGCTTTAAGATTTCTTTTCGCGTAAAAATAAATGTCAAACCCTCTTCTAAATAAGTTTGAATTGCTTCTTCAATTTTTTTAATCTGAATGGAAGTCAATTCAATCGAACTTACATATTCAATTTCAAATGTATCTAATTTTAATTGAGTAATGACAAATTCTTTGACATTACCATCATCTTCAATGATACTTTTTGTTACATAATAAAAGGTCAATCCTGGCGATTTTTTTCCGCTGGGCAAAAGGGCGATGTCATTGGTTCGTCCAATTAATTTTTTTAAAAGGGGTTTTTTAAACGTACTTTTTTTGTCCAAAATTCCAACATCGCCAATGTCGTACCGAATAAAAGAATGAGCTTTGTTATAAAGTGAAGTAATCACAATCCGTCCTTCTTGTCCATTAGGAACCGGTTGGTTTTTTTCATCTAAAATTTCTACAAAAAGCGTTTCAGTATTCACTTGCCATTCATTACCAATGTTTTGAAAAGCAATCAAATCTAATTCAGAAGCCCCGTATTCATTGACAATTGGCACACCTAAATGTTTTTCCAGAAGTTTCTTATCATCATCAAAAAGCATTTCGGATGTTACCAAACATACTTTTAAAGAGGGACAATAGTCTTTTAAAACGATGTTTTTAAGCTGTAAATATTTAGCAAATAACACAATCGAACTTGTATATCCGTTGATATAATCAAATTTTTTAAACTGGAATTTTCGCAAGATTTTTTCTAAAGTATCATCCGATAAATCAAAAATGGAGAATCGATACCGTTTACTTAATAAATCCTTCAGGTGTTCTTTTTTATTCCCAATAAAATCCAATGGAATTCCGTAAAATCGAGCTTGGTAGGAACGGTTGAAGTCGATGCCATACCATCCAAAAAGGCGTTTGACATTTGCCCAAGTCAACGCATGACAAAACTTGTCTTTGGCAAAAATAAAGGGATCGCCACTCGAACCCGAAGTTTTGTTAACATAACAATTTTTAGTAGTATAACCTTTGGAAAGTCTTTCAACCAAAGGTTTTTGAAATTCTTTTTTAGTAAGTACAGGAATATCATTCCAATTTTCTATGGATTTATTTCCAATAAAACCTTGATAGGAAGCGTTATTTTTTAAATGGAAATCAACAATTTCCTTTCTTTTTCTAATTATATATTGTTCATATTGTTCTTCAGGAATTGACAAAATTTCATCTAAAACTTCTCCAGCTTTCTTCATCGGAAAGCCTTTTAATTGTAGGGAAAGGTCAAAAAGTGGTAACACAAATAACGGATTAGTTCTTCAAAAATACTAAATCAAAATTCGACTTTTGGTAAACGTTACAATTTTTTGAAATTTTACCTTTTCATTCCATCCAAAACACCTTATTTTTGCACTTGAAACACACATTTTTTTATCATGACAATTTTACTACTTGGATCGGGCGGAAGAGAACATGCTTTGGCTTGGAAATTATTGCAAAGCAAGCGTTGTTCAAAATTATTAGTTGCTCCTGGAAATGCCGGTACTGAAAGTATTGCCGAGAACATTGCTATTGACCCAACCGATTTTGAAGCGGTAAAAAAAGTTGTTTTGGAGCAAGAAGTACAGATGGTTGTTGTTGGTCCGGAAGATCCGCTGGTAAAAGGAATCTACGACTTTTTTAAACACGATGAATTGTTAAAAAAGATTCCTGTGATCGGTCCGTCAAAAGTAGGTGCACAATTGGAAGGAAGTAAAGAATTTGCAAAAAAATTCTTGATAAAACACAATATTCCAACCGCTGCTTATGATAGTTTTACCGCTGAAACAGTGGAAAAAGGTTGTGCTTTTTTAGAAACATTAAGTCCACCATATGTTTTAAAAGCCGACGGTTTAGCAGCAGGAAAAGGAGTTTTAATTATTCAAGATTTACTAGAAGCAAAAACTGAATTACGAAATATGTTGGTGAACCAAAAATTTGGTCAAGCCAGTTCAAAAGTAGTAATTGAAGAGTTTTTAGACGGAATTGAATTGAGTTGTTTTGTGCTTACCGACGGTAAAAATTATAAAGTCCTGCCAACTGCCAAAGATTATAAACGCATTGGAGAAGGCGATACAGGGTTAAATACGGGCGGTATGGGAGCTGTATCTCCGGTTCCTTTTGCTGATGCTATTTTGTTAGAAAAAATTGAAACCCGAATTGTAAAACCAACGATTGATGGTTTACAAAAAGACGGAATAGAATACAAAGGTTTTGTTTTTATCGGTCTGATCAATGTTAAGGGCGAACCAATGGTTATTGAATACAATGTTCGAATGGGTGATCCGGAAACGGAAGTTGTGATGCCTAGAATTGAATCGGATTTGGTAGAATTATTCACTGCAGTGGCCAATCAAACATTGAATGAGGTTACGCTTGAAATTGATCCGCGAACTGCAACAACAATTATGGTGGTTTCAGAAGGCTATCCGGAAGAGTACGAAAAGGGAAAAGTAATCACTGGTTTAGACGCTATTGAAGGTTCGATTGCTTTTCATGCAGGAACTAAAACAGTTAATGGAACCACAGTGTCAAACGGAGGAAGAGTTATTGCGATGACTTCTTATGGAGAGACCTTTGAAGAAGCAATAAAAAAATCTTACCAAAATATAGCAAAACTACATTTTGATAAGATGTATTTTAGAAAAGATATCGGATTCGACTTATAAAAGAACTAGAAAAAAAACTTCTACTTTTTATTTTAAGAAAGAATGAGCCGTTGTATCTTGGTTTTCTTCGTTATTTGATTGGTGTAATTTCAATTGTAATGTCCAATATACAAGTGCCACGAAACAAATAATCATGAATATAAAATTCAACGTGTTTGCTCCCCACCAGTTTGATAATTCTGTGCTTCTGAAAAAGTCAAAAGGAAGAAATAAATAATCAACAAATAGCGTTTGAATTCCTTCGAAAAATGCTTTCATGGTATAAAGTGTTATATTTACAAATGCAAAAGTATAAAATATCCGAATGATTACAAGTATTTTTAGCAAATCAAGACCATTTAATTCTGTAATAGTTGTAATTGCCTTGGTTTTTTGTTTTGCTATCTACCAATTTAGAGATTTAAAAGCTGATTTATCAGTACTTACTGTTATTCAAAACCTTCTTGTTTTAGGACTGTTAATTTTTTCAATGTTCGTAACCAACTTTATTGCAAAACGCAATGATTTGAATAAAAACAATAGTTATACGCTTTTATTTCACTTGATTGCTTTCCTATTTTTTCCTATTATTTTCATGGATTTAAAAATAGTAATGGCCTCTTTTTTTGTCATTCTTGCCATGAGAAGAATGATTTCTATGCAGTCAATGCAATCACTTAAAGAGAAAATATTTGATGCTTCCCTATGGATTTTTGTAGCAACATTGTTTCATTTTTGGGCGATAATTTTTATCCTTTTGGTTTTTATCTCGATTATTTCGCATGCTTCGAGAGATTACAGAAATTGGATTATTCCTTTTATTGCCTTTTCTGGGGGGATTGTTATTACAATTTTCTTCGGACTTTTATTTAACCAAGAACCACTTTTTATTTATTTATACAGCATTGAAGCTGATTTTACATTTGATTATTTTAAAAGCAATATTCAAAACCTGTCGTTTGTTCTTTATGCACTGTACTCCTTACTATTTTTGACTGCTTTACTTTTTTCGTTGACCAAACGACCGCTAATTTTACTTTCGTCGTATTATAAAATTATTTCTTCTTTTATTATCGGGGTTTTTATTTATTTGGTTTCACCGGATAAAAACAATAGTTTGCTCATTTTTACTATTGCTCCTATGGTTATTATGGCCACCAGTTATATTGAAATTATCAGAGATAAAGTACTAAAAGAAATTATATTGATTAGTTTTTTAGTCATTGGTTTATTGATGTTTTTCTTTCAGTTATAATTTTTCGCCAAAAGCTAAATCTCCTGCATCTCCAAGACCGGGAATTATATACTTGTGTTCATTTAAACCATCATCCAATGCTCCAATCCATAAATGATAATTCGGAGAAAGATGATCTTCTAAATACTTAATTCCTTCAGGAGTTGCAATCGCTACAGCAATATGAATTTCTTTAGGTGTTTGCTTGCTAAGTAGTTTATTTAAAACTGCAACAATCGATTGACCCGTTGCAAGCATAGGGTCTATTAGAATAACCGTTTTATTTTCTAAGGAAGGAGCTGCTTGGTATTGCACAACAATTTCAAAAAAATCATCATTGTTGGGATGATGTCTGTAGGCAGAAATATATCCGTTTTCGGCCGTGTCAAAATAATTTAAAAAGCCTTGATGTAAGGTCAAACCCGCTCTTAAAATGGAACACAAAACCACTTGGTCTTTGACGGCAGCTGTTTTTTTAATTCCCAACGGTGTTTGTATGTCAACAGATTGAAACGTGAGTTTTTTACTGATTTCATAACTCATAATTTCTCCAATTCGTTCAATATTTCTCCGAAAACGCATACGGTCTTTTTGGATGTTAACATCTCGTATTTCAGCTAAAAAATGATTCAGTAGACTTTCATGCTCCGAGATTATATGTATGTGCATAAACGATTTGTATTGGAATTAGTTTGATAAAGGTATAAAAAGTATATTTGTATTTTAAAATACAGACGTATGTTTTCACAAATTGCCTTTTCCGTTTTTGAGCAAAGTATTGCTGATTATCACATTCATGACAGTGTGGATCAAGCTGTTAATAATCCGTATCCAAAGGATAAAATCGAACATTTATTGTATGCTAAAAATTGGGTAGACACCGTTCAATGGCATTACGAAGATATTATTCGCGATCCGCAAATTGATCCGGTAGCTGCTTTGGTTTTAAAAAGAAAAATTGATGCTTCCAATCAAGTTCGTACCGATATGGTAGAGTATATTGACAGCTATTTTCTTCAAAAATACAGCGGAGTAACAGTAAAAGCTGACGCAAAAATCAACACTGAAAGTCCGGCTTGGGCAATTGATCGTTTGTCGATTTTGGCTTTGAAAATTTATCACATGAATGAAGAAGCTAATCGAACAGAAGCTTCCGTTGAACATAGAGCCAAATGTCAAGAGAAATTAAATGTTCTATTGGACCAAAAAAGCGACATGTTTTCCTCAATTGATCAATTGTTGAAAGACATTGAAAGTGGCGATAAATTCATGAAAGTGTACAAACAAATGAAAATGTACAACGACGATGAATTAAATCCTGTGTTGTATCAAAATAAGAAGTAATTTTTTTTGAACCATTAAGAGATTAAGAAAAGTTAAGCATATAAACTTAATGAACCTTTATTTCTTAATGGTTTTTAATTTCTAAAAATCATTAATTGTCTCAAAATCCACAACATATCGCCGTAATCAGACTCTCTGCAATGGGCGATGTTGCGATGACAGTTCCTGT
>NZ_JBILTE010000057.1:0-14415 GCF_044371705.1 Flavobacterium sp.
AGCAATAGAAGTAACTTCTTCGTTATCTTTTGCTAATTTTAACCACATGATGTGTTTTTCATCTCCGTTCTCAGTTTGAATTTCATTGGATTCTGCATCTGCATGAACTTCATTAGCGGGTCTGAAAGATGTACCATTGAACACTTCTCGCATATTGTTCGTAAAACGTAGACTTGTTTCACCAATTCTTGCTTGCACTATAAAGGCCTGCCCTACATTAATACGTGTAGCAGCTATATCATCACCAGGGCCTACTGCATTACTCCAAATATTACCTGCCCAAGTATAATAGGCCGAACCAGCTGCACCATTAGTTTTTCTCCACACCCACAACGTCGGATCAATCTGACTGCTATTTTCATTAATAAACCTAGAAATACTGATAGCCGATGGATAAGGGTTTGCAATAAAATTATTGTTCTTACCAGAACCTTGGTTAATCATCGTAACATTTACAATTCCAGTGTTTGGCACCCCTTTAAATTCGCCTTGCCATACCGTTGGTGTGATCGGGTGATTGTTTGGCATGCGAATTAAATAACCTCTACCTTGCTGAAAATCAGTATCAAGACCGTTACTGTAAGGGTTGTTTTCTATGTAATTGTTTGTAAGCGTATTAAATCTGTAAAAACGACTACCCCAAGTAAGTGGTGAAAAACTTGCTAAACTTTGATTTTCAACCGGAGA
This sequence comes from Flavobacterium sp., assembly GCF_044371705.1. Taxonomy (GTDB): domain Bacteria; phylum Bacteroidota; class Bacteroidia; order Flavobacteriales; family Flavobacteriaceae; genus Flavobacterium. The sequence continues at coordinate 688 of NZ_JBILTE010000057.1, forward strand.
CCCCCAGCCAACGTAGTCCAAACGCATTAAAGGTTGCGTGTTACGACGAACTGTAATCTCACCTGAAACGTTAGGACTCAAAGTTCTTTGAACAAAATTACCATTGCTTGCAACAATCATATTTGCCGAAGTACCCAAGTTTATAAAATCTCCATCTAAAATGACCGAACCATTAGGTGAAATTGTAAGTGTAAACCCGGGGTTTATAACCAAATCTTTTGCAGTAAAATTGCCGTTAGGTGTTGTACTATAATTACCATTGATTACCGCAATTCTTGTAGAACTTGGTAATCCATTAGACCATGAAGAACCATTCCATATTGTGGTTAACTCAGACGTTTTAACTTTGATTATATTAGAAGCGAGTGTGTTACCTTGTCTAACCGCTTTTACAGAATACTGGTACTCGGTAAAATCAACTAAACCCGTTACATTAAAGGTTGTAACGTTGCCTACATTCAAATCGTTATAATTTGGTGTTGTAACCGGAACCAAGGTTTTAGATTTTATAGCTACGTTGTCAAGAAAAAACTCGTTAGCCGATCCATCATCTTTTTGAAACCTAAATATAACATTGGATAAGTTTTGAAATAATGTCAAATCCACAGTAAAATTTTGAATCACATTCATTGGAAGACTATTTTCATTAAAAGATTCTATCGGAAACCAAGTAACTCCTGAATTAGTTGAATATGATAATATGATAATATTCTCATCGAAATTAGGATCTAAATCTGTTTGCCTTAAATCAAATGAAATTTCAGTTGGATTACTGACAGCTGGAGTCCTAAGATTCTCATTAATCGCGTTAAACAAAACTCTACCACTACTGCCAGTTGCACCAGTTGCTGACCATCCAACCGGCGGGAAAGAAAGAAACTCTTGCAAACTTTGATTGATAACTTGTCGCTCTACTAGTAAGAGGTATGAAAGTGCATTGGGGATTGGTTGCCAATTAGCAATAAACGAACTCGATGTAATGCCTGTTGCTGCTGTAGCTACCGGAGGTGTTATTACAACAGTACCTCGCACATTAATAGTTGCTGTTTGAGGAAAGGAGGCTGAGGTTAGGGTTATTCCTGGTGTAAACGTTAACGTTCCAAAATAATCCGGATTCATTCGGATGTATATTGGATGCAAGGCATTAGAAGTCAAAGTAAGCGTTGTAGACGCACCGAAAGTAACATTATCTGCTGAAACTTGAATATGGGGCACATTTGCAACCACCGAAACATTTGCAGGGTAACCCGCTGTAGGAGCCAAACCATAAACGCTAACCGATCGAGCTGCTGAAGCAGTATTGTACACCAAATTATCAAAAACAACAGTAGCTACTGCATTTGTAGCTAATAAGGGTGGTGAAAGCGGATCAGGAGCCACCACACCATCAAAATTAAAATCAGTAACATCAATAGTTCTAGTAGCAGTATCAGCAAGCCATCCATAAAGTCTAAAGGTAACTGCTGCAGTACTTTCAGGTTGTGCACTCAAATCAACAAAATATTTAGTTGCCTGGCCAACTGCAAAACCACTAAAATTAGAACCAATAGGGGCAGCAAAACCATCCAAACTTGAACGCAATTGAATATTTCCATTTAAAGTAATATTACTAATCTTCAAACTTAAAACAAGTTGTTTAAAATCAATCTTAAACCCTGGATTTGGTGTTATTACCCATTCGAAATAATCACCTGTAAGGTCAGCTAGAGCTTGACTACCTTGTTCAAAACGGCTCACATTATACTGGTCAGTTGAAGTATTATGATCGGTACCAGGTCCATTGGTAATACCACTTACACTAATCGACTCATTTACAACTTGACCGGTTGTATATTGTGTACCACTATTGGCAACTTTAGTCACAGGACCTGTAATGGGATTATAGAAAATTCCGGGAACAAAACCATTAAAAGTAAAGTCATTTACAGTAAATGTATTTGCCGCAATTACGGCAGGACCCGCAGCATACAGTCGAAATGAAATCGGAGCTGTGACGTTGTCAAACTGAGGACTTGAAAGATCTAATGTACGCAGGCCAATACCATTGAACGGACCCTCTATTGGCTGAAACACGCCAGGTACAGCCACGTCTGAATACCACTGCATTGAATTTAGATTTCCACTACTTCTGTTTAGGTTTACAACTAAATTTTGAAAGTTAATAGCTTTCCCAGGTGCTGGTGTAAAGTTCCATTCAAAATAAGCGTCATCTAATATTGCATCAGCAATAGTGGCATTATTCCAACCACTAGCAGTGTAAACATTCGCAGCAGCAACAGGAACTATTCCCGCTCCTCTACCAATACCTGATACTGTTAAATTTGAATCAAAAACACTTCCTGCCACGAAAGGATTCGCAGCACTAGGATTCGGATCTGTGATAGGATTGGTGTACAACACCTGCCCAAAAGCCGGTGCAGCCAGTAGCATGACCAATGCTACGAAACCAAATTTGTACGTAAAAGATAATAATTTTTTCATATGTAATAAATTTAAGGCTAGTTAATGTTGGGGTACTATTTTGATTATCAAGCAATTTACCGACAAATATATGGATTTATTTTTTAAATAGAATATTTTTGTGGGTTAAATGTAGGTTTTTTTTAAGTAAAAATAATAGGTTATTAGTGGTTAAAATGGGTTATGATTGCTAATTGGTTATCTATATTGTTCCCTTAAATAAACAAATCGCTCTTTACTGAAGAACGATTTATGAATGGAACCTATAATTAGTAAAATGTTATTCAGATACAAAAATAAACCAACCCAAATTAAGGTCGTTGTACATTAAATTAATTTCATCAGGACGGCTTGACTTATTGAAAATTAACTGAGTGCCGTCGTTGATAAGTAAGACATAACGACCACCTTCTGTTATTTCTTCTAGCACATCTGATTTATCATACGTGTGCAATTCGTTTGAAAACTCAAAAGAAATTAAACCTTCTGAAACGTGCAATGGTTCTTGAGTGTGTACACCAGCAAAGTTACCTTTGGCCCAGCCCGGAACATTTAGCTGTTGTTCAACACCTAGGTCTACACCTTCAGAACTGCAACTAAAGGCAAAAAAAGAAAGAATGACAACCAATGTAATTTTTTTAATCATGATATGAGACATTATAAACGGAACTTTTATTTGGGAACCGTGCTAATTTTGATTAAAACTACTATTAAATTCTACTAAACTATTATTTTTTCGATAACTAACCCAAAAAATCGATAAAGTACCAGTTAAGTGTTGTTTATCGTTAAAAAATGCATGTTTTACCCGCGTTTTCCAACGTAAATGTATAGTCAATCATCAAGAAGCGATTTATAATTGTATCAATTGGAGCGGTGAACAAAAAAAACTCCCCAATTGCTTGAGGAGTCACTGATTATATTACCAATTTGTTCTATGCTTGACCTGTTGGACCAAAATTCAAAGGAATTTGTGGTTGGTCGGATTCTTTGATTTCGCCATGGGCTTTTTCAAAACGTTGAATATTCTCGGCAATAGCAGCTAACAATCGTTTAGCATGTTGCGGCGTCAAAATTATTCTCGATTTCACTTTCGCTTTTGGCACACCAGGCATCAATGTGACAAAATCCAACACAAACTCTGAATGTGAATGATTGATAATTGCCAAGTTGGAATAAATCCCTTCCGCAATTTTCTCATCCAATTCAATATTTATTTGTCCCGGTTGTTGATTGTTTTCACTCATACCTTAATAATTATATTCTTCTTTTGCAGCCATTAATTCATTATAGTCTTCTTTCGAACCGACAATAATGTTATCATAAGCTCGCATACCGGTTCCGGCAGGAATTCTGTGACCCACAATTACATTTTCTTTCAAGCCTTCTAACATATCTACTTTACCTGCCACAGCAGCTTCGTTTAATACTTTAGTAGTTTCTTGGAAAGATGCTGCAGAAATAAACGATTTCGTTTGAAGCGAAGCTCTTGTGATACCTTGAAGTACAGGAGTTGCCGTAGCAGTGATTACATCACGAGCCACCACCAAATTCTTGTCTTCACGTTTCAATAATGAGTTTTCATCTCTTAACTCTCTTGGAGTAATCATCTGACCTGCTTTTAATACTTGCGAATCGCCGGCATCTTCTACTACTTTCATACCGAACAACTTGTCGTTTTCGACGATGAAATCTTTCGTATGTACCAATTGCTCTTCTAAGAACAAGGTATCTCCCGGATCTTCTACACGTACTTTACGCATCATTTGACGAATCACTACTTCAAAGTGCTTGTCGTTGATTTTTACCCCTTGCAAACGGTACACCTCTTGAATTTCGTTCACCAAATACTGTTGAACAGCAGACGGGCCTTGAATTCTAAGAATATCTTCCGGAGTGATTGCTCCATCAGACAATGGTAAACCTGCTTTGATAAAGTCATTTTCCTGAACTAAGATTTGGTTGGAAAGTTTTACTAAATACTTTTTAACCTCACCAAATTTCGATTCAATGATAATCTCACGGTTTCCACGTTTGATTTTTCCAAAAGTCACTACCCCATCAATTTCAGAAACTACAGCCGGATTCGAAGGATTACGAGCCTCTAACAACTCGGTAATTCTTGGAAGACCTCCAGTGATATCTCCTGCTTTGGAAGAACGTCTTGGAATTTTTACTAAAATCTTACCTGCTTTAATTTTCTCACCGTCGTCAACCATTAAGTGAGCTCCAACAGGTAGGTTATAACTACGAATCAATTCACCATCTTTACCGTAAATCAATAAAGTTGGAATCAATTTTTTGTTTCTTCCTTCAGAGATTACTTTTTCCTGGAATCCGGTTTGCTCATCGATTTCAACTTGGAACGATTGTCCTTGTTCTAAATCTTCGTAAGCAATTTTCCCGGTAAACTCAGAAATAATAACTCCATTATACGGGTCCCATTTACAAATAACGGTTCCTTTATCCACAACATCACCATCTTTTACAAAAATAGTCGAACCATAAGGGATGTTATGCGTATTTAAAACAATACCTGTATTCTCATCAACCAATTTCAATTCCGTTGAACGAGAGATTACGATGTCTGCTTTTGCTCCTTCGGCATCTTCACTTTTCACTGTTTTAAGATCTTCTATTTCTAAACGACCTCGGAAACGAGTCACTATGCTTGATTCCTCGGAAATTCCACCTGCAACCCCACCTACGTGGAACGTACGAAGTGTTAACTGCGTTCCCGGTTCACCAATAGACTGAGCAGCAACTACTCCTACTGCTTCCCCACGTTGAATCATTCGTCCGGTAGCTAGGTTACGACCGTAACATTTGGCACAAATTCCTTTTTCGGCTTCACAGCTTAATGGGGAACGCACTTCTACTCGTTCTAATGGCGATGCTTCGATTTCTTTTACGATTGCTTCTGTAATCTGAACGCCACCTTTCACTAATACTTCAAGATTTAGTGGATTAATTACGTCTTGCAACGCCACACGTCCTAAAATACGTTCTCCTAAAGACTCAACAATTTCTTCATTCTTTTTAAGAGCAGATACTTCTACTCCTCTCAGGGTACCACAATCTTCGCTATTTACGATAACATCTTGCGATACATCATGCAAACGACGGGTTAAGTAACCTGCATCTGCCGTTTTCAAAGCTGTATCGGCAAGACCTTTACGAGCACCGTGTGTAGAGATAAAGTATTCTAAAATCGATAAACCTTCTTTAAAGTTCGAAAGAATCGGGTTTTCAATAATTTCACCACCACCTGCAGTTGATTTTTTAGGCTTAGCCATTAAACCACGCATACCGGTTAACTGACGAATTTGTTCTTTTGAACCCCTTGCTCCCGAATCAAGCATCATGTACACTGAGTTAAACCCTTGTTGGTCTTCTCTAATGTTTTTCATGGCTAATTCTGTCAACATAGCATTTGTAGAAGTCCAAACATCAATTACTTGGTTGTAACGTTCGTTATTGGTAATAAGACCCATATTATAATTCACAGTAATACCTTCTACTTGCTCATTTGCATCAGCAATCAATTCATTCTTTTGTTGCGGCACTTTAATATCACCTAAACTGAACGACAAACCACCTTTGAAAGCGAATTTGTAACCCATATCCTTAATATTATCAAGGAATGCAGCAGTTGTTGGCACATTGGTAGCCGATAAAATATCACCAATAATATCACGAAGTGATTTTTTGGTCAATACTTCATTAATATATCCTGCAGCTTCAGGTACTACTTCGTTGAAAAGTACTCTACCGGCTGTAGTTTGAATAATTTTATACACTAATTCACCATTCTCATTAAAGTCTTTGGCTCTAATTTTAACGCGTGCATTCAATTCTAATCTACCTTCGTTCAAAGCAATATTTACTTCTTCAGCAGAATAGAAGGTCAAGCCTTCTCCTAAAATTGGATGCTCCGGTGTTGACAAACGCTCTTTGGTCATGTAATACAGACCTAAAACCATGTCTTGAGAAGGTACCGTGATTGGTGCACCATTGGCAGGGTTCAAGATATTGTGTGAAGCCAACATTAACAATTGGGCTTCCAAAATAGCCTCAGGCCCCAATGGTAAGTGAACCGCCATCTGATCACCATCAAAATCCGCATTAAATGCCGTACAAACTAATGGGTGCAATTGGATTGCTTTTCCTTCAATTAATTTTGGCTGGAATGCTTGAATACCTAAACGGTGTAAGGTTGGAGCACGATTTAATAATACCGGATGTCCTTTGATTACATTTTCAAGGATGTCCCATACTACAGGCTCTTTTTTATCGATGATTTTCTTAGCCGACTTCACTGTTTTTACAATTCCTCTTTCGATTAACTTACGAATCACGAAAGGTTTGTACAATTCAGCAGCCATATCTTTTGGAATACCACATTCAAACATTTTCAATTCCGGTCCAACGACAATTACTGAACGGGCAGAATAATCCACACGTTTTCCTAACAAGTTTTGACGGAAACGACCTTGTTTTCCTTTTAAGGAGTCCGAAAGTGATTTTAATGGTCTGTTTGATTCTGTTTTTACAGCAGATGCTTTACGTGTGTTGTCAAATAATGAATCCACCGCTTCTTGCAACATACGTTTTTCGTTTCTCAAGATTACTTCCGGAGCTTTAATCTCCATTAATCTTTTCAAACGGTTGTTACGGATGATTACACGACGGTATAAATCATTCAAATCGGAAGTCGCAAAACGACCACCATCCAAAGGCACTAACGGACGTAATTCAGGCGGAATCACCGGAATCACTTTTAAAATCATCCATTCCGGACGATTTTCTCTGTTCAAGTTTGCCTCTCTGAACGATTCTACTACTTGCAAACGTTTTAACGCTTCTGTTTTTCTTTGTTTAGATGTTTCGTTATTCGCAGCGTGACGCAAATCGTACGACAATTCGTCAAGATTTGTACGAGCTAATAAATCCATGATACATTCCGCTCCCATTTTAGCGATAAACTTATTTGGGTCGTTTTCATCTAAATATTGATTCTCCATCGGAAGTGTATCTAAAATAGTCAAATACTCTTCTTCTGTAAGGAAATCTAATCTTTTTAAGGCTTCGCCTTCCGCATTTTGAGCAATACCTGCTTGAATTACTACGTAACGTTCGTAGTAAATAATCATATCTAATTTCTTAGAAGGTAAGCCTAAAATATAACCGATTTTGTTAGGTAACGAACGGAAATACCAAATATGAGCAATAGGCACAACTAAATTGATGTGTCCTACTCTATCTCTACGTACTTTCTTTTCGGTTACTTCCACACCACAACGGTCACAAACAATACCTTTGTAACGGATACGTTTGTATTTTCCACAAGCACATTCGTAATCCTTTACGGGTCCGAAGATACGCTCGCAGAAAAGTCCGTCACGTTCCGGTTTGTGGGTTCTGTAGTTGATAGTTTCCGGTTTCAAAACTTCACCTCTTGACTCTGCCAACATCGATTCCGGAGAAGCCAAGCCAATGGAAATTTTATTAAACCTTTTAACTGGATTTTTATCTTTATTATTTCTATTATTCATCATAGTCAATAAATTTTGTTGTTTTTGTTTCAAGTTTTAAGTTTCAGGTTGCAATACACTTGAAACCTGAAACTTGAAACAATACTATTATTCCTCTAAACGGATGTCTAAACCAAGACCTTTCAATTCGTGCATTAATACATTGAATGATTCTGGTAATCCCGGTTCCGGCATTGGCTCACCCTTAACGATAGCTTCGTAAGTTTTTGCTCTTCCGATTACGTCATCCGATTTAACCGTCAATATTTCACGTAGTGTACTAGATGCTCCATACGCTTCAAGTGCCCAAACCTCCATCTCTCCAAAACGCTGACCACCAAACTGTGCTTTACCACCCAATGGTTGTTGTGTAATTAGTGAGTAAGGACCGATGGAACGTGCGTGCATTTTATCATCAACCATATGACCTAATTTCAACATATAGATAACACCAACTGTTGCAGCTTGATGGAAACGTTCACCGGTACCACCATCATACAAATAGGTATGACCAAATTGTGGAATGCCTGCTTCGTCTGTTAATTCATTAATTTGATCTAAAGTTGCACCATCAAAAATTGGTGTAGCAAACTTTCTACCTAATTTTTGACCTGCCCAACCTAATACCGTTTCATAAATCTGACCGATGTTCATACGCGATGGTACCCCAAGTGGATTCAATACTATATCTACAGGTGTTCCGTCTTCAAGGAATGGCATATCTTCTTCACGTACAATACGTGCAACAATACCCTTATTTCCATGACGACCCGCCATTTTATCACCCACTTTCAGTTTACGTTTCTTAGCAATATAAACTTTAGCTAATTTTAAAATACCTGCAGGTAACTCATCTCCAACGGTAATGGTAAACTTCTCACGACGTAAAGCTCCTTGAAGGTCATTCAATTTGATTTTATAGTTGTGAATTAAGTCGTTTACAATTTCATTCGAATCATCGTCGGCTACCCACTGTCCTTTTGTTAAATGTGCAAAATCTTCAACAGCGTTCAACATTTTCTGAGTGTATTTTTTACCTTTTGGTAAAACTTCTTCCCCTAAATCGTTCATCACCCCTTGAGAGGTTTTACCATTGACAACATCAAACAATTTATCAACTAATTTATCTTTCAATTCTTGGAATTTTACTTCAAATTCCATTTCAAGAGAAGTTAAATCGTCTTTATCTTTGGTACGTTTGCGTTTATCTTTTACCGCTCTCGCGAATAATTTTTTGTTCAATACCACACCATGTAAGGATGGAGAAGCTTTCAATGAAGCATCTTTTACATCACCTGCTTTGTCACCAAAGATGGCACGTAATAATTTCTCCTCCGGTGTTGGATCAGATTCTCCCTTGGGAGTGATTTTTCCAATTAAAATATCACCCGGTTTTACATCTGCACCAATACGAATCATACCGTTTTCATCCAAATCTTTTGTTGCTTCTTCCGAAACGTTTGGAATGTCATTGGTTAATTCTTCATTCCCTAATTTCGTGTCACGCACTTCTAGAGAATATTCGTCAATATGTAAAGAGGTGAAAATATCATCGCGAACAACTTTTTCAGAGATAACAATTGCATCTTCAAAATTGTATCCTTTCCAAGGCATGAACGCAACTTTCATATTTCTACCAATAGCTAATTCTCCATTTTGGGTAGCGTATCCTTCACAAAGAACTTGTCCTTTCACAACTCTGTTTCCTTTTCTTACGATAGGTTTCAAGTTGATACAAGTACTTTGATTCGTTTTTTGGAATTTAGTCAAGTTATAAGTCTTCTCATCAGGTTCAAAACTTACCATTCGCTCACGTTCGGTACGATCGTATTTGATAGTAATTTTGTTGGCATCCACATATTCAACCACACCATCACCTTCCGAGTTAATCAATACTCTTGAATCAGAAGCTACTTGACGTTCCAAACCTGTTCCAACAATAGGAGCATCCGGACGTAACAAAGGAACTGCCTGACGCATCATGTTTGATCCCATCAACGCACGGTTCGCATCATCATGTTCCAAGAAAGGAATTAATGAAGCCGAAATCGAAGCAATTTGATTTGGTGCAACGTCTGTATAATGAACCGTTGAAGGATCTACAACCGGGAAGTCACCTTCCTCACGTGCAATAACTTTATCAGCAGTAATTTTACCGTCGGCTGTCATTTCAATGTTAGCCTGAGCAATTAATTTACCTTCTTCTTCTTCCGCACTTAAATAAACAGGAGTTGAAATTAAATCCACTTTTCCGTTTTCTACTTTACGGTAAGGCGTTTCGATGAAGCCCATTCCGTTTACTTTAGCATAAACCCCCAATGAAGAAATCAAACCAATGTTTGGTCCCTCAGGTGTTTCAATCGGACATAAACGTCCGTAATGCGTGTAGTGAACGTCACGTACCTCAAATCCGGCTCTTTCACGTGAAAGTCCACCAGGTCCAAGTGCCGACAATCTTCGTTTGTGAGTCAATTCAGCCAATGGATTTGTTTGATCCATAAACTGTGATAACTGGTTCGTTCCGAAGAATGAATTAATAACCGATGATAATGTTTTCGCGTTGATTAAATCGATTGGCGTAAACACTTCATTATCTCTCACGTTCATACGCTCACGGATGGTTCGGGCCATACGAGCCAAGCCAACACCGAATTGTGCAGAAAGTTGTTCACCTACTGTGCGTACACGACGATTGGATAAGTGGTCAATATCATCAATCTCTGCTTTAGAGTTGATTAATTCAATTAAATATTTTACAATAGTAATGATATCCTCTTTGGTCAAGACTTGCTTTTCCATTGGAATATCCAAACCAAGTTTTTTGTTCATTCTGTAACGACCTACTTCACCTAAGTTATAACGTTGGTCTGAGAAGAACAATTTATCTATAATACCACGAGCGGTTTCCTCATCAGGCGGTTCTGCATTACGCAACTGACGGTAAATGTGCTCAACAGCTTCTTTTTCAGAGTTGGTTGGATCTTTTTGCAACGTATTATGGATAATCGCATAATCTGCTTGATTATTATCCTCTTTGTGCAACAAGATCGTTTTTACATTCGAATCGATGATTTCTTCTACATTATCTTTATCAATAATGGTATCACGATCTAATATAATTTCATTACGTTCAATAGATACTACTTCACCGGTATCTTCATCAACAAAATCTTCGTGCCAAGTGTTTAACACACGTGCGGCTAATTTTCTTCCTACATATTTTTTAAGACCGGTTTTAGAAACTTTAATTTCTTCGGCCAGGTCAAAAATTTCAAGGATATCTTTATCTCTTTCGAAACCGATAGCTCTGAATAAAGTAGTAACAGGTAACTTTTTCTTTCTATCGATATACGCATACATGACGTTATTGATATCAGTAGCAAATTCAATCCATGATCCTTTGAAAGGAATGACACGGGCAGAATATAATTTTGTTCCATTTGCATGGAAGGATTGTCCAAAGAAAACACCAGGTGAACGGTGCAACTGAGATACCACAACTCGCTCTGCACCATTGATTACAAAGGTACCGCTTGGAGTCATGTAGGGAATAGTTCCTAAATACACATCTTGAACAATGGTTTCAAAATCTTCGTGTTCAGGATCGGTACAGTACAATTTTAGACGGGCTTTTAACGGCACACTGTAGGTTAAACCACGCTCGATACATTCCTGAATGGAGTAACGCGGCGGATCAACAAAATAGTCTAAAAATTCAAGTACGAAATTGTTTCTTGTATCTGTAATTGGAAAATTTTCCATGAAGGTGTTATAAAGACCTTCGTTGCCTCTTTCATCGGTTTTTGTTTCCAATTGGAAAAAATCCTTAAAAGATTTAATCTGAATATCCAAAAAATCAGGATATTGAGGTATATTTTTGGTTGAGGCAAAATTCAATCGTTCAGTCTGATTTGTTATCATCTATGGACAAAATTTTGATTAAAAAAAGTAATTATTTTTTTGTGTAAAACACTGTTTAACTAATACTTTCTTTTTGTAATCAATACATCTTTAAAAATTGTTTCAGCGTACACTGTATTAATTTTTTTTCTTCGTAGTGATCAAAAATAATAGGGTATTTTAAACTATTTGATAATAAAATAGAATATAATTTTATTATACGAAAAATGGTTTAGGTCGTTGGAGATTAATCCAAGACCTAAACCTAGTCCTTAAAACCTAAGTAAGCTTATTTAAGCTCAACTACAGCTCCGGCTTCTTCTAAAGATTTTTTAAGACCTTCAGCCTCATCTTTAGTCACACCCTCTTTAATATTTGAAGGAGCAGCATCTACTAAATCTTTAGCTTCTTTAAGACCTAAACCTGTTAGTTCTTTTACAGCTTTAACAACTGCTAATTTAGAGGCACCAGCTTCTTTCAATACCACTGTGAATTCAGTTTGTTCTTCAGCAGCAACAGCGTCACCACCACCAGAAACTACAACTGCAGCTGCAGCTGGTTCAATACCATATTCATCTTTTAAAATTGTAGCTAATTCATTAACTTCTTTTACTGTTAAGTTAACTAATTGCTCTGCGAATTGTTTCAAATCTGCCATTTTTTCTATCGTTTAAAATGATTTGTAATATAATTTATAATGTACGTTTGTATTATTCAGCTCCCGCTTCGTCTTTGAATTGGTTCTTAAGAGCAGAAATAACTCTTTGAGCTGGGGATTGCAATAATCCGATGATTTCTCCAATAACCTCATCTTTTGTTTTAAGAGAAGCCAATGAATCAAGTAAGTTATCTCCAATGTAGATTTCCTCGTTGATGTAAGCTCCTTTTAATAAAGGCTTATCAGATTTTTTGCGGAATTCTTTCATAATCTTCGCAGGGGCATTAGCCGAATCTGAAAGAAAGATGGAAGTATTTCCTTTTAAAACTGAAGATAAGTCACCAAAGTTGCTAGTTGATGCGTTCATCGCCTTTTCAAGCAATGTGTTTTTAACAACTTCTAATTTAATACCTGCTTTGTAACAAGCTCTTCTTAAATTGGAAGTAGTTTCAGCATTTAATCCTGAAATGTCTGCTAAATACACAACATTTACACCAGCTAACCGTGCAGTTAAATCTTCAATCGCGATTGATTTTTCTTCTCTAGTCATACTAAAAATTTTTAACTACCAATTAAACTGCTTTAGGATCTAAAGCAATTGCAGGACTCATAGTACTTGACAAGTGAATAGACTTGATATAAGTACCTTTAGCCGCAGTTGGTTTTAATTTGATTAATGTTTGAATAATTTCGTGTGCGTTATCTACAATTTTGTCAGCCTCGAAAGAAATTCTTCCAATACCTGCGTGAACGATACCTGTTTTGTCTACTTTAAAGTCAATTTTACCGGATTTAACTTCGATAACAGCTTTAGCAACATCCATAGTTACAGTTCCCGTTTTGGGGTTTGGCATCAAACCTCTAGGTCCTAATATACGACCTAATGGACCTAATTTACCCATAACAGCAGGCATAGTGATGATTACATCAACATCTGTCCAACCGTCTTTAATTTTTTGTAAATAATCGTCTAAACCTACATAGTCTGCACCTGCAGCTTTAGCTTCCGCTTCTTTATCTGGAGTTACAAGAGCTAACACTCTCATATCTTTTCCTGTCCCGTGAGGCAATGTTACCACTCCTCTAACCATTTGATTTGCTTTTCTTGGATCTACTCCTAAACGAACTGCAATGTCAACCGACTCATCAAATTTAGCAGTAGCAACATCTTTAAGC
>NZ_JBILTE010000058.1:0-14323 GCF_044371705.1 Flavobacterium sp.
ATGATACATATTATGGTCAGAAGTATATTCAAAGAGAAGTCAAAATGGCAGATGCAGAGCGATTTACTTACTATAATAACGTTGCTTTAGGATCGAGTAGTTATTTTAGTTTAACAAATCAACCCTATAATACCAATTGGTTGGACGAAATTACAGATACCGGAAATGTGTTAAGCAACTTTTTATCCATCTCCGGCGGTAGTGCGAATGCCAATTACTATTTAGGCTATACCAATTACCAAGAACAAGGTATTTTGAATGGAACAAAATTTGAACGAAATAATATCAATTCTCGAGTAGAAGTCAAACTTTTAGACGATCGTTTAAAAATATCCAATGCTTTAAACTTCTCAATTGTAAACAATACACCTAAGCCTCTTAGTGCTTTTACCAACGCCTATAGACAGTCGCCGATTATGCCCGTAAGATATCCTAACGGTCGTTGGGGTATGCCTTTTGTCAATGAGGATGGTTTTAATGATTATGATGGCGATCGATATAATAATGTAGCGAATCCAGCGGCTCAATTGTATTACACCAACGAGCAAAATAAGAATTTTACTATTTTTGGTTCTGTAATGGCAGAGTTAAAGATTATTGACGATTTGAAATTCACCACCAATTTTGGTACTACCTACGATATGGGACAAGGGTATACATTCACTCCTAGTCGAGATATATGGTTGTCTCAAAATCCAACACAAGAAATAGATAATTACCCTTTAAACCAGCCGATTAATATTTTAAATCAACGTAAGTATGATCAATTCTCTTGGAACTGGGATAATTATTTCAGTTATTCCAAAGAATTTGGAAAAAATGCTATTACCGGAGTTTTGGGTATGTCAAGAACCACTAGTCGAGATGGTTCCTTTTTGTCGGGAACGCGATGGAATGTTCCTGAACAATCGAATTATTGGTACTTAGATTTTTCAACAGACAATGGGGAAATTGCTCCTGGAGCAGTTGTTTCAAACTCACAAACTACACCAATTGTGTCAATAGCCTATTTTGCGAGAGGCGATTATGAGTATGATGGTAAATATTTAGTAACCGCCTCGCTACGAAGAGAAGGTATCAGTTCTTTTCAAGAAGATCAACGTTGGGGTTTATTTCCAGCGATATCTGCTGGTTGGGTAATGAGTAATGAATCCTTTTTCCAAAATGTAAAAGTAATAAACTACGTGAAGATTCGAGGAGGTTATGGAGAAGTTGCCAATGGAAATACCGGAAATGCTTTAAATAATTTAGTTTTTGCATCGGGATATAACTACGCTTTTGGTGCTGATCAGCAAATTTATGCGGGCTCGAATATACCTTATCAAGTAGATCCTAGCTTGTCTTGGGAGACGATGAAAGAAGTTGGTTTTGGCGTTGATTTTAAAATGATAGATAATAAATTGTCCGGAACATTTGATGTTTACAACAGAAATTCAGTTGATGTAATTCTTCCGGTTTCATTACCTCCGGTACTTTCTCCGGGAGCAGTTTATTTAAATACGGGTACAGTTTCTAATAATGGTTTTGAATTGTCCTTGCGATGGGAAGATTCCATCAACGAAGATTGGCGATATTCCATCGGTACGAATTACTCCAACAATAAAAATGAATTAAAAGATGTAAGCAATGCCTATTTTGCCAATGTAATTGGTGGGGGTTTAGGTAATGGACAGTTTACCAAGCAAGTATTGGTTGGGGAACCTTTGGGAAGTTTTTATGTTTATGAGGTAACAGGTCTTGATGGAGATGGAGCGTTTACTTACAGCGACGAACGTGTGAATGCGGGTTCTTATTTGCCAACCTATACTTATGGCGTAAATTTGGCTCTATTTTACAAAAATTTCGATTTTTCAACTGATTTGTTTGGTGTGGGAGGAAATAAAATTTACAATGGTAAAAAAGCACAACGTTTTGGTGGTGAAAATATTGAATATGCAATTTTAGATGATTTTTGGACTCCCTCAACACCAGATGCTAAAAATCCTAGACCTTTTAATGAAGTTCCTCTTGCTTCCACTTATTATGTTGAAGACGGTGCTTTTCTAAGAATTAATAATATTACCTTGGGATATAATATCCCAAAGTTTTATGATAAAATTGACAAAGTGAGAGTTTATGCTACGGCTATCAATCCATTTATTTTTACAAAGTATACCGGGTATTCACCAGAAGTTTCCGGTAATAATAATGGTAACCCCCTAGGAAGTGCAGGAATTGAATTGGATGCCTATCCAACAAATAAAACCTTTCTTCTTGGTTTAAATGTTGCATTTTAAAATTATGGTTATGAAAAATATATATAAACTTCATTCGATTTTAGTAGTAATAGTCTTTTTGTTAGTGAGTTCCTGCGAAGATGATTTGAATGTATTGCCCAACGATGCACTATCTGAAACTGATTTTTTAAATAATCCGGATAATGCAGTAGCACTTGTTACTGGAGTCTATAATAAGCAGTTAGATTACAACATGTATTCCTTTTCCTGGATTGGCATGACAAGCATTACTTCGGATGATGCCGATAAAGGTTCGACTCCCAGTGATACAGGAACCGATAAGCAAAAAATGGATAACCTGACTTTTGGACCAAGTGATATTTCCTTTAGTGATGTTTGGAACGGCCGATACGACGGCATTTATCGTGCCAATAATGCCTTGTTCTATTTGGAACAACTTACAATTGATGAAACACTAAAAAATAGATTGATTGGTGAAGTTAAATTTTTAAGAGCATTGTTTTATTTTGATTTAGTTCGTTGTTTTGGGGGTGTTCCTTTGGTTACAGAGCGAATAGATATTAATAATTCGGAAGAAATCAATAATGTTGTTTTCGTCCGAAAAACCAAAGAAGAAACGTATGCTGTCATTGAAAGTGATTTAATGGAAGCAATTGATTTATTGCCTCTAAAAAGTCAATATTCACCTAATGATTTAGGCAGAGCTACCAAAGGTGCCGCTCAAGCATTATTAGCCAAAGCTTATTTGTATCAGGAAAAATGGCAAATGGCTTACGATATGTCTGGCAATGTTATCACATCGGGACAATACGGACTTTTACCCAATTATGCTGAAGTGTGGCGTGAAGTAGGTGAAAACAAATCCGAGTCTATTTATGAAGTGCAAGCAGCTTTAAATGCCGGTATTCGTGATTATACTAATGTGCAAGGTGCCAGAGGAACGCCCGACTTAGGTTGGGGATTTAACTCTCCTTCTCTAGCATTGTCGAATGCCTATGAGCCGGGTGATGTTCGAAGAGAAGCAACTATTCTATTTGTGCAAACCACACCGTTTACTTTATGGGATGGTTTTATTGGATCATCTACATGGAATAATCCCAGATACAATTACAAGGCGTATCAAAGTAGTATTGAAGAGTCTTGGAATGGTGATAAAGGTTTAACCGCCAAAAATTTACGAATTTTAAAATACAGCGATATTCTGTTAATCCGTGCCGAAGCAGCCTCAGAACTCGGAATGGTAGGAGAAGCGACCGATCGCGTAAATGAGATAAGAGTCCGTGCCGGTTTGGCGGAACTAACATCAGTTACTATTACTGATGTATACAAAGAACGTCGTCTAGAAATGGCAATGGAGCACGACCGCTGGTTTGACTTAGTTCGAACCGGTCAAGCAGTATCAGCAATGGCTGCAAACGGAAAAACTTTTATCGTGGGTACTCACGAACGTTTTCCCATTCCACAAGATCAAATCATTCAAAGTAATGGTGTACTCTTGCAAAACCCTGGTTATTAACAAGTAACATAACATATTAACTCAATTAATTATTTTAAATTTTAAACATTATGAAAACAAACAAAATTTTATTTAAATCTTTGGCTGTCATTTTTTTAAGCACAGCATTTATTGCATGTAGTGATGATGATTCAGCTCCGCTTCCTCCAATTGGTGGTTACAACAATGCGGATGAAGTTGCTGCAAGTTCTTTATTAGCCTACTGGCCATTAAATGGAAACGGTAAAGAAAGTAAATCAAACACTGATCCATCTTCAACAGTTGCAACTACTTACGTTACAGGTGTAAAAGGACAAGCTGCAAATTTTAATGAAGGTTATTTGGCTTATCCTGCTATCACAGCTTTAAGTTCAACTTCAGGGAGTGCTTCTATCAGTTGTTGGATAAAATTATCTAATACTAAAATAGTTGCAGGTGGCCCAAGTAATATTTCTCCTATTTTTTCTTTAACTAGAACTGGTGAAATTTTTGGTAACCTAAATTTAATAGGAGAAACACATGGTTTAACAACTAGTGATTCCATTCAATTGAAGGGTATTTTCAGAATTAAAAAACAAGATGGGACTGAGTTTGGTGGTGATGCTGTTAATATGTTAAAACAAGAGCCTTGGATGGACGCTACTCACACTTGGAATCCAAATAAAATTGGTGGACAATGGGCTCATGTTGTGTACGTTTATGATGGTACAACAGCTACAAACAAATTGTATGTAAATGGTGTAAAAATATCAAATTCTGCATGGGAAGTAAGAAATGGAGGAGATCCATTAATGTTAAATCACTTTACCCCAACTAGACCTGTTATTGGAGCTATGGAAACTGTTGTTAACGGAACAAATGCAGAACCATGGAATAAAGCATTAAAAGGAGGTGTAGATGAACTTAGAGTTTACAACAAAACATTAACAGTTGCTGAAATTGGAGCTCTTTATGAGTTAGAATTAGCCGGTAGATAACTTGTTTTCTTATAAAATACCTAACAGGAGCAATCCTGTTAGGTTTTTTTTACCATCTTTTTCTTCAAATTCATTCCCATGAAAAATATTTTTCGCACTTTATTTGTCGTTCATTTTTTAACCATTTCTTGTTCCTGCACCAAATCCGATGATGTAGCGGTTATTGACGATGATCCAATCATTGTAACTCCCATGTCTGATCAGGAAATTTTGGACCTGGTACAAAGAGATGCCTTTAAATATTTTTGGAATTACGCAGAGACCAATTCTAAATTGGCTCGTGAGCGGTATCATGTGGAAGAAGTTTCGGTTGATCAGAATTTAGTTGCTACCGGAGGTTCCGGTTTTGGATTGATGACTATTCTGGTGGGTATTGAAAGAGGCTTTGTAACCAGAGCCGAAGCAGTAGGTCGTTTACAAACCGCTTTGACTTTTCTAGAAAATGCCGATCGCTTTCATGGTGCATGGAGTCATTGGATTAATGGTACCAATGGCAACGTTGTACCTTTTGGAACGATTGATAACGGAGGTGATTTAGTAGAAACCTCGTTCTTATGCCAAGGTTTAATTTGTATACGAGAGTACTTTAAAAACGGTACACCCGAAGAACAGGCTCTTGCTTTAAAAGCCGATGATTTATGGAAAGGTGTCGAATGGAGTTGGTATACAAAAGGCGAAAATGCAATGTACTGGCATTGGTCGCCAAATTATGAATGGCAGTTAAATTTTAAATTAGAAGGTTACAACGAATGTTTAATAACTTATGTAATGGGGGCAGCTTCTCCCACGCATCCCATTCCTGCAGCAGCTTATCATCAAGCTTGGGCCAGAAATGGAAACATTACACATCCGGGTATGCGTTACAACATTCCGGTGGTGTTTAATTACAATGGAGCTACAGGAAATGTGGGTCCCATGTTTTGGTCGCATTATTCCTATTTGGGGTTAGATCCTAGAGGTTTAACCGATCAATATGCAAACTATTTTACGCTTACGCAAAATCACGCAAAAATTATGCATGCCTATTCTGTTGCCAATCCGGTTGGATGGAATGGATACAGCGATGCATGTTGGGGATTAACAGCAAGTTATACCCGAAACAGCAATGGAAGTGTGGGTTACACAGACCATAAACCCGGAAATGATAGAGGCGTCATTACACCAACAGCCGCTTTGTCTTCATTTCCATACACTCCTGTAGAATCGATGAAAGCATTGCGTTTTTTTTATGAAAACCCGGAATGGAAAGACCGCTTGATAGGCGTAGCAGGACCTTATGACGCGTTTTCACCCCATCATAATTGGGTAACTAAAAGATATTTAGCCATTGATCAGGGAACAATTGTTCCGATGATTGAAAATTATAGAACCGGATTTTTATGGAATTTATTCATGAATGCTCCCGAAGTTCAAGAGGGTCTGGAAACGTTAGGCTTTTCATCGTCGCAACACGGATTTTAATTTAGACAGAACTTATGAAAAATAGTGTTGCTATTTTACTAGTCATTTTTTCTTTTGAAGTATTTTCGCAAGAAATTGAAGGAAGTTTTTCAAAAGAGATTAAAACTAAAGTACAACTTAACTATATTCTTCAGTTGCCAACTAACCAAAAGGAAAAATTTCCATTGATTATTTTTCTTCACGGTTCTGGGGAACGAGGAACAGATTTAGCCTTAGTTAAAAATCATAGCCCTTTTACTTATAAAGATTTAATACAATCGCCGGTTGCTCTGCTTGCTCCACAATGTCCCTCAAATGTTTGGTGGGATACTACAGCAGTTTATGAGCTAATTAAAGAAACGATTTCAAAATACAATATAGATGCAACTCGAATTTATCTAACAGGACTGAGCATGGGTGGATGGGGAACATGGAAATTAGCCACTGAACATCCTGAACTTTTTGCTGCAGTTGCACCCGTTTGTGCACCGGTAGATATTTTAATGCTAATCGATGTGCCTAAATTAAATATGCCCATTCGTATTTATCACGGTGCTTTGGATGATGTTGTTTTACCCGAAGATTCTATACTGATGCATCAAGAACTAAAAAAACAAAATAAACAATCTGAATTATTTATTTTTCCAAGCGACAATCACAACAGCTGGGATTCAACCTATTCCAACCCCGAATTTTATAAGTGGTTATTATCACAACAAAAAAAGTAAATTAAAATGAATCGTATCAAAAGCCTATTCTTATTGCTTCTATTCCTTGCTGGGACTAGTTTTAATGCACAAGTAAAAGCAACCAAAACTATAGCTCCAAAAGAACAATTTATTACTGATTTACTATTAAAAATGACTGTGGAGGAAAAATTAGGACAACTTAATTTACCTACTTCAGGTGATATTACCACCGGTCAAGCCAACAGTTCGAATGTTGCAAAAGATATTCAAGATGGAAAGGTTGGAGGCTTGTTCAATATTAAATCAGTGGAGAAAATTAGAGAAGTTCAAAAAATAGCCGTTGAAAAAAGTAGATTAAAAATTCCGCTTCTTTTTGGTATGGACGTTATTCATGGGTATGAAACTACATTTCCAATACCTTTAGGATTATCAAGTACATGGAATATGGAGTTGATTGAACGAAGTGCACAGATTGCAGCCAAAGAAGCAAGTGCCGACGGTATCAACTGGACGTTTTCACCTATGGTAGATATTTCCAGAGACCCAAGATGGGGAAGAGTATCAGAAGGCTCGGGCGAAGACCCGTATTTGGGAAGTCAAATTGCCAAAGCCATGGTAAACGGTTACCAAGGAAAAGATTTATCGTTGAATACAACCATATTATCTTGTGTAAAACATTTTGCATTGTACGGTGCTCCCGAAGGAGGTAGAGATTACAATACGGTGGACATGAGTAGAATTCGAATGTACAACGAGTATTTTCCACCCTACAAAGCAGCAGTTGATGCCGGAGTTGGTTCTGTAATGGCATCGTTTAACGAAGTAGATGGAATTCCCGCCACTGCAAACAAATGGTTAATGACGGAGGTTTTAAGAAACCAATGGAAATTCAACGGATTTGTCGTAACAGATTATACGGCCGTTCAAGAAATGATGGAACACGGTATTGGCGATTTTCAAACCGTTTCTGCTTTAGCTTTAAAAGCCGGAATAGAAATGGATATGGTAAGCGGTGGCTTTTTAAACACACTTAAAAAATCATTGGATGAAGGGAAAGTGACCATGGAACAAATCGATCATGCGGTTCGATTAATTTTAGGAGCCAAATATGATTTAGGATTGTTTCAAGACCCTTATAGATATTGCGATGTAAAACGTTCAAAAACAGATATATTCACCAAAGAACATCGGGCGGAGGCTCGAAAAACAGCAGCCGAATCATTGGTTTTACTAAAAAATGATAACCAACTTTTACCGTTAAAAAAATCAGGAACTATTGCAGTAATTGGACCACTCGGTAATAATGCCGTAAATATGCCCGGAACATGGAGTGTCGCAACAAAGCATCAAAATGCGGTTACTCTCACCAATGGAATGCAGGAATTACTGGGCAAACAAGCCACAGTTCTTTATGCCAAAGGAAGCAATTTAATGCATGATGCAGCGTATGAGGAACGAGCAACCATGTTTGGAAAAACACTGAATAGAGACAGCCGAACCAAAGAAGAACTATTGGCAGAAGCCTTAAAAATAGCCAATCAATCGGATGTAATTGTAGCTGCCATTGGTGAATCATCAGAAATGGCAGGAGAATCAAGCAGTCGGACCAATTTAGAAATTCCCGATGCACAAAAAGAATTATTAGATGCTCTATTGCAAACCGGCAAACCTGTTGTTTTGGTTTTATTTACGGGCCGTCCACTGGTTTTAGTAGAAGAATATCAAAAAGTAGCCGCCATTTTGAATGTCTGGTTTCCGGGAACTGAAGCCGGTTATGCGATTACCGATGTGTTGTTTGGTGATGAAAATCCGTCGGGTAAATTAACGGCGACTTTTCCAAGAAGTGTCGGACAAATTCCCGTGTACTACAGTTTTAAAAATACCGGAAGACCATTGACCAATACCGAAGGAAAATTTGTAAAATTCTTGACCAATTATATCGACGAACGCAATGAACCATTGTTTCCTTTTGGTTACGGCTTGAGTTATACAACTTTTTCCTATGCTAATTTAAAAGTATCGCAACCAAAAATGGCATCGTCTGACAAACTACAAGTATCAATTGATGTAACTAATTCAGGTCAGTTTGACGGAAAGGAAGTCGTGCAGTTATACATTCGCGATTTGGTTGGATCCGTAACCCGACCCGTAAAAGAATTAAAAGGTTTTCAGAAAGTATTGATTAAAAAAGGGGAAATTAAAACGGTTACTTTTGAACTTACAATAGACGATTTGAAGTTTTACAATTCCGAATTAGAATGGGTAGCCGAACCCGGTACTTTTGAAGTCTTTGTTGGAACTGATTCAACAGTTTCGCAGAAAATAAGTTTTGAATTAATTAATTAGATTTGAGTTATTTGTTTACGAAAAACCCTTTGAATTCGTTCAGAGGGTTTTTTTAAAGAGAGCCGCCATGAAAAAAATAGCCCTTTTATTTTTCATTTTTTGTGTTGCAACTAATAGTTTAGCACAACAAAAAACCTATTGCAATCCCATCAACATTGATTATGGGTATTGTCCGATTGAACCTTTTGTAACGCAAGGAAAACACCGGGCAACTGCCGATCCGGTTATTACTTTTTTCAAAGGCAAATACTATTTGTTTTCTACCAATCAATGGGGTTATTGGCACAGTTCAGATATGCTGAATTGGACATTCGTTGCACGTAAATTTCTTCGTCCCGAACATAAAGTGTGGGATGAATTGTGTGCACCTTCTTTGTCATTTGTCAACGATACGTTGCTGGTTATTGGTTCCACACATACCAAAGAATTTCCCATTTGGATGAGCACCAACCCTGAAGTGGATGATTGGAAAGAACTGGTGCACAAACAGCAAGCGGGTGCTTGGGATCCACAAATTTTTTGGGATGAGGAAACCGATGAAATTTATATGTATTACGGTTCGAGTAATTTATACCCTTTATACGGTTTAAAATTGAACAGAAAAACTTTTCAACCGGAAGGCAACCCTGTTCCGGTTCTGGCTTTGAACGATTTTGAACATGGCTGGGAACGTTTTGGAGAAAATAACGACAATACATTTCTACAACCTTTTACCGAAGGAGCGTTTATGACTAAATACAACAATAAGTACTATTTGCAATATGGAGCTCCGGGAACGGAGTTTAGTGGGTATGCCGATGGCGTTTATGTGGGTAAAAGTCCGCTGGGACCTTTTGAATACCAACCGCACAATCCGTTTTCGTACAAACCCGGTGGTTTTGCAAGAGGTGCAGGACACGGTGCCACCTATCAAGACGCAAATAAACAGTACTGGCACGTTTCTACGATAGGTATTTGCACGAAGAATAATTTTGAACGCCGTTTAGGAATCTGGCCGGCAGGTTTTGATAATGATGATGTCATGTATAGCAATACAGCGTATGGTGATTACCCAACCTTTCTTCCTTCAGAAAATAAAAATCATTTGACACAGTCTTTTTCGGGATGGATGCTTTTGAATTATCAGAAACCCGTGCAAGTTTCTTCTACATTGGGAGGTTACAAACCCAATTTTGCAGTGGATGAAGACATTAAAACGTATTGGAGTGCAAAAACTGCTGATAAAGGAGAATACATGATTACTGATTTAGGCGAAAATAGTACCATCAACGCCATTCAAATTAATTATGCCGATCAGGATGTTACTTTGATGGGAAAACCGGAAACGACCGTTGGACATAAATACGTGCTTTACCAGTCCAATGACGGAAAGAAGTGGACCGTTTTAATTGATAAAAGTCAAAACACCAAAGATGTTCCGCACGAATACATTGAGCTCCAGAAACCGGCACAAGCAAGGTATTTAAAGTTGGTCAACATTCAAATGCCAACTGGAAAATTTGCCCTAAGTGGTTTCAGAATATTTGGAAAGGGAAGTGGAGAAAAACCCGGATTGGTTCAGAATTTTGTGCCATTGCGTTCTGGACCGAAGGTGGAAGGCGAACGCAGAAACGTTTGGTTTAAATGGCAGCAAGAGCCAAACGCCGACGGTTATGTTATTTATTTTGGAAAATCGCCGGATAAACTATATGGTTCCATTATGGTGTATGGAACGAATGAATACTATTTTAACGGATTGGATCGTTCGGATGTGTACTATTTCCAAATTGAAGCTTTTAACAATAATGGCATCGGACCGAAAAGTGAGATAAAAAAATCGGAGTAAAGTACTAAAGAACTAATGTAAAACAGCAGTAGCTATGCACAAGAACAAACTTATGAAAAGTATTTCGTTGATAAGTATTTGCTTGTTGTAGCATTTACTTTTTCAAAGAATGTATATTTAAAAGTTTATTTTCGATAACAAATTTAGTAGTATATTTTTCAACAATTTAAACAAATTCAAACCTAACCAATTAATCAATAAACATGAGTACAGCAAATGTTCAAACCAAATGGGGACAATTTATCCCTTTAGTAACAGTCTTCTTCTTTTGGGGATTTGTGGCTGCCAGTAATGATATACTAATTCCGGTATTTAAAAAAGCGTTCAGTTTATCGCAAGGGGAGAGTCAGTTAGTATCCGTTGCCTTTTACGTAGCATACACGGTCGGTTCGCTTATTTACATGGGAATATCCTATTTGACAAAGGGAGATATTATCAATCGAATCGGTTACAAGAATGCATTGGCTTTGGGATTATTTATTTCTGCGTTAGGAACCTTGTTGTTTTATCCGGCTGCAAACACCGGTTCGTTTCCCTTGATGTTATCAGGTTTGTTTATAGTTGGACTCGGATTTTCGTTGCAACAAACGGTTGCGAATCCGCTCGCAATTGCTTTGGGTCCGATTACTACAGGCTCTCAACGATTAACATTAGCCGGAGGAATTAACAATTTTGGAACCACAATCGGTCCGCTAATTGTAAGTTTTGCCATTTTCGGTTCTGCGGCATCTGCCAATACTGATGTTAGTATTGAAAGTGTAAAAATTCCGTACCTTATTTTAGGAGCGGCATTTATAGTAGTAGCCATTCTTTTAAAGTTTTCTTCGTTACCGGACAAAGTAGAAGCAGTGGTAGAAATTGAAGATGTTACCAAACCTTCCAAAAAATCAGCTTTGCATTATCCACAATTGATTCTTGGTATGATTGGTATATTTGTGTATGTAGGTGTGGAAGTGTCCACTGCAAGTAATTTACCGGCATATATGGAAACTGATTTAGGATTTGCTACCAAAGATATTGCTCCTTATATTTCATTGTATTGGGCGAGTTTAATGATTGGACGTTGGACAGGTGCTGTAGAGGCATTCAGTGTTACAGCCAGTTTACAAAAGAAATTAAAATTTATTGCACCTTATCTGGCTTTTGGAGTATTCTTAGCAGTAAACGCAATTGCACAACATGATTTAACGCCTTTTTATGTATATGCCTTGGTTATCATTGTGTTAATTGCAGCAGATATTGCCAGTAAAGGTAATCCGGCACGAATGTTATTGATATTTTCAACATTGGGTATTGTAGCATTATTGATTGGAATGTCCACAACCGGTATGTTGAGTGTTTATGCATTTACAAGTGTTGGTTTGTTCTGTAGTACTTTATGGCCATGTATCTTTACCTTAGCTATTAGCGGTTTGGGCAAAAACACCAATCAAGGGAGTAATTTCTTAATCATGATGATTATGGGTGGAGGAATTGTTAGCTGGTTGCAAGGGGCTGTTTCTGATGCTACAAACATTCATTTCAGTTACATTGTAGGAGTAGTTTGCTTTGCTTACCTAGCATTTTATGCATGGAGAGTGAGTGGTATTTTAAGAAGTCAAGGTATTGATTTTGATCAAAAAGTGTCTGGTGGACATTAATACTTATCAGTAAAAATTTTTAAAACCCGACAAGTAATTGTCGGGTTTTTTTAGGTCCATTAGCAGAAGTTTGCCAAAGTCGAAATTATACAACTGAAATCGATAATTCTATAACAAGGTTGGTAGGTGTGCGGACTAATTTTACACCTAACAATTTAAAGAAATGATTATGAAAAATCGTAGTTTATTATTCGCCTTTGCACTTAGTATGGGATTATTTGCCACATCATGCAGTGACGATGATAATGGAGGTGAAACGCTTTCGCCTTTGCCTGGAAAATGGAATATTTTGCAAGTGGGAACAACAATTGCCGGAGAAGAGTTTTTAATTGACGCTCCACAAAATCAAAGTGGTTGTGATCAGGATTTTCTGGAGCTAAAGCTAAACAAAGATGTTGATCAAGGTGATTACGATTCAACAAACAGTCCGTGTGAGTTAACAATTATACCCGGAACCTATTCAAGAACAAATAATAATTTAACTATTGTAACCAATGGTGTAAGCAAAACACAAGACATCGTAAATCTTACTTTGACAGAATTAAAGTTAAAAGATGCAAATGGTCTGATTGAAGTTTACAAAAGAAACTAATAAGAACTCTCAAGCATTAAAAATTTAGTTTAGGAAGTTTGTATGAAGGAACGGAAGCACTTTGATTAGTTGTTTCCGTTTTTTTTTAACTTAAATTTCAGCGTATTTGGCAATTCAGAAGTATTAATTGCTGACTTCTGATAGAATTTTACAAAATAGTTGACTTGATTTCAGTTGAGCTTGATTATTGTCGGCTTTGTATTTCGGGAGCGAAATTATTCCTTTTTCTCTGTTTACTTTTGAAAAGGTGTATCCATTACTTTTAAATGTAATTTCTTGGTCATTCGTTATATGAATTTCAGTTTTTTCAACTATGTAAAACTCAGATTCACTAGTTGCAAGTTCCCTTTTTATAAATGAGTAAACACTGTCAAAATTATCTGTTGTAAAGCAATCAACCTTTGAATTATTTCCAGCAGAGCCGTTGCAACTGGTATTCATGACAATTAAAATTAAGAGTGGTGGGAATATTTTTTTTAGCTCGGTGCTCATGTTTTTAAATTCTTTTGCGAATCGTGACTATAGGTTTTTTTTGTGTGGGTACGAGTGAGACGCTCGCACGAACTGTGGATTTTGTAGATTCTATATAGCTGATTATTTTTAACGAAATTGATATCTATTATACCAATCGCTTACAAAGCAACACAGAGAAAGTGCCTTTAAACTATTTTCTTCCGTCCCATATTTTGTATCTTCTCCGTGCATTACTGCGTGTCTATTTAGCTTACTTGAATATTTTTCTTTTTTTATTTTAATTGAGGGTACATTTAAAGGGCTGTCATGCTTTAAAAGACTTACAAAATCAGGATTGCTTTTTTTGTCAAGATGTTTTTCGAAATTTTGTCTATTATGAAATATTTTTCCATCAGCAATTCCGTCACCTTGAGATAAAAATAGAATTGTTGAAGAATAGTACATTTTATTTTTATGTGCTCTGAATGCCTCATTAAAAATTGCCTCTCGTTCAGGATGTTTAAAAATTAATTTTGATTCAATGGATTTTATATTTTTTTTATAAAATGTTTCGATAATTTTTTCGGCTTCAACTACTTGCTCAACTTTTATTAAGTCTATCACTTCCG
>NZ_JBILTE010000059.1:0-14267 GCF_044371705.1 Flavobacterium sp.
TTGCTTTATACAAATTATTGGCTTCTGAAGAACAAATCGCTACCATGCGAAGCAATTATTTAGGAGGAAATTATGGATATGGCCATGCAAAACAAGCTTTTTTTGAGTTACTGGCAGAGAGGTTTAAAACCGAACGTGAAAAATATAGCTACTATATGAACAATCTAACAGAAGTGGACAAAGCCTTGGCTGAAGGTGCAACAAAAGCATCGGCAAAAGCAACCGAAGTTTTACAACGTGTTCGTGAAAAACTAGGATTTTTATAAAATGAAAAAAGGTTTAACAGTACTGCATTTTTTAGTGACTTTTGTGCTGTTTGCTCAAGAGAAAGAACCGGTTTATATCCTTTTCAAACAAGATGCAACGGCTGAATGTCAATTCACGGTTAATCGAACCACTCAGAAGAAAATTAAATTATCCTATGCTCAAAAACGACACCGTAAAATAAACGTCACTCGTTTTATTTTGTGTCGAAACATTTTTGTTTTTGAATTTCAAAAAAACAAGTTTGAAGTCGTTGAAAAAGACAAAGTAGCCAACTTAAAGCTAATTACCCTAGACGAAATTCTAAAAAAAGAGGAAGAAGCCCAATACAAGCAAACCATTAACGAATTATTTCCTAATCTTTTTGTAATTGAAGAAATAGAAAACGGTCAGTTTTCAATTTATGAGGTAGTTTGGGAAAAGACGCAGTAGATTAAACGAGGTTATTTCAATAATGTAAGAAAAAAATGTAGTTCAAAACATACAACTAGAACTATTTTTTTGTAATTTGCTAAGAATTAATCTTAACCTATTGTAATTTATGGTAACAAAAATGCAGCGAACAGCGAACAGCGAACAGCGTTAAAGCGGTGGAGCAAAATTATGCTTCTATGCTTTATTAGTACAACTTTTTGGCAATGTCAAAAAGAGGAATTTGAAACAACTGAATCTGCAAAACAAGGCAAACTTAACCTTTGGGTTGTACCCGGAGAAAAAGCTTTTAATAATTCTAAACAACTTCGAGAGCGAGTAACTTCCTTAAAAAGAAAAAATACGGCTGCTCGTTTGACTTCAACAATCTATAACTTTTCGATTGAAGAAGAACACGTTCAAATAATTATTGGTGATGATTATACTCAATATACTTTTAATATAGAACGTGAAAACCCAACACCCAATCTTTTAGAAAATTATGTTTGTAAAATTTATACGGATGGTGAAGTTTTTCAATATTTGATGGGCTATCCTTATACAATTGGGCAAAATGGTATTGCTTATCAAATGCAAAATTCTACCATTGAAGCAATTAGTGATGGAGATATTATTGTAACTACAGCCGGTAGAGGTTTTCCACCAGGTTGTGTACCTGAGTTTTTGTATGAAATATTAACATATGAATGTACTAATTATTCGTGTTCGGGCGATGGTAGACATATGCCTGGAGAAGAATGCCCTTGTGGCACACCAATTTCACCAAAGTGCAATCAGCCCTATACAAATTGCGGGTGGATAACCACTGCCGTTTGCGGCGGTTGCGGAGGTGGTGGAAGCACAGGTGGCGATGGTGGATTTACGCCTCCTGCTGGAGGAGGGCCTGGAGGCTCAGGAACTACAACTCCCGTTGATCCTGTGGTTACGGTGCCGTTTGATGGAGAACTTGAATTAGATGATGATTGCAACACTTCTAAAGAAGATTTAAAAAAACTTTTTCCAAATGCTAGTGATGCAAATCTTGAACTTTTGGCAAATGTAATTAATGCTAAAGGCAAAGATTTTGGCATTAATAATAAAGAAAAATTGCAACATTTTCTATCACAAGCAGGCCATGAAGTTGGAGAGTTTACAGGTGGTATAGGTAGAACTGAGAATACTAGTTATACAACAAAAGCTAGGATACTAAAAGTTTTTGGTAAATATTTTTCAGAAACTGATACTATAACAAAAAGAAAACCAGACAATTATGTAAACAACCCTTCTGCATTAGCAAATTATGTATATTGTTGCAGAATGGGCAATGGTACAGAGGAATCTGGCGATGGGTATAAGTATAGGGGAAGAGGTATTTTTCAACTTACTGGTAAAACAAATTATTCAAATTTTCAAAATTACTACAACTCAAAGTATAACCCAGACAAAGATTTTTTAAATAATCCGGAATTATTAAAAACAAATGATACAATAGCAATAATAAGTGCAATGTGGTTTTACCAGAAAAATGTAATGAATACTGTAGTAATTGATTCAACAACTACTGTAAAAAAAATAACAAAGAAAATTAATGGCGGTATAAATGGATTATCTCATAGAGAAAGTATATTCAACGTTGCAAAAGATTCAATTAACTGTATATAAAAAAATGAAAATGAAAAATTATAATTTTAAAGTATTATTTAGTACACTTTTTATACTACTAATTAGTTTACTTCTTTTTTCTTCCTTTAATAGCCCGGAAGAAGATATTGTTGGCTCATGGATACAAGAGGAAGAATCGAATATCAGATGGGTTTTTACTGCAAATGGGAATTGTTATTGGTATAATAATTCTACAATCGTTGAAAGTTTCACTTTTGAAATATCTCAAACATCACCTCAATGTCGCTACAATGTAAAAACTGGTGGTGCAGAAGATTATTACTTAAGATTAACAGACAGCGAAAACAGCAAATTTTGTTATGAAATATTAACAATAAATAATGAAGTGTTGTCTTTAAATTATCTAGGGACTTCGGACATTAAAGTCTTTAATAAAGAATAGAAAAAAATTCCAATAGTAGCGATTTACAGATAAGTCTGCAAATCGCTACTTTAATAATATTATTCATTTTTCAAATTAATTTGTTTTGATTACAAAAGACAAAGAAGCCCAATACAAGCAAACCATCAACGAATTATTTCCCAATCTTTTTGTAATTGAAGAAATTGAAAACAATCAGTTTTCAATTTATGAGGTAGTTTGGGAAAAGACGCAATAATACAATTCACACCGCCTCAAAACTCTTTCCCGGCAAAGGTCTAACTACCCCTTTTAGTTCCATATTCAATAAAATAGATGAAATTCGGTAAATTGGAAACTCGCAGTGAATCGCAATTAAATCCATTTCTTCTTTTCCATTTTTTTGTAGAAAATCATATACTTTTTGTTCATCGTCATCCAAGGTAACAAAGAGTTGTTTCTGAATGGTTTTAGCTGCTTTGTTTTCCAATTCCCAATTCAAGATATAGATTAAATCGGCTGCAGAGGTTAGCAAATGTGCCCGTTGAGTCTTGATTAAATTATTGCAACCTTGACTGTATTTATCAGAAGTTCTTCCGGGTACGGCAAACACATCGCGGTTGTAATCATTTGCCAATGTTGCGGTTATTAACGAGCCCCCTCTATCGGCACTTTCAATCACAATCGTTGCTTCGGCCATTCCTGCCACAATGCGGTTGCGGCGAACAAAGTTCTCTTTATCTGGATTGGACGTGCTCCAAAATTCCGTCAAAAAACCACCGTTTTGCTCCATTTTTGCTAGGTACTTTTTGTGTGTTTTTGGATAAATTTGGTTTAACCCATGAGCTAAAACCCCAATGGTTTGCAAATTATGTTCCATTGCCGCCTGGTGTGCAACTATATCGACACCATAAGCAAAACCACTCACAATCACCGGATTTAAAGGTGCCAAATCTTCGATGAGTTTTTTACACATCTCAGTGCCATAGCTTGTAATTTGTCGTGTCCCAACAATACTTATGATTTTTTGTTGTGGCAACTGAATATTTCCGCATGAAAAAAGAATGGTAGGCCCGTCAATGCAATGCTTTAAACGTTCCGGATAATCGTCATCTGAAAACAAAGAAAATTGAATGTTCTCATTTTCAATAAAATCCAGTTCTTTTTGAGCTTTTTGAAAAACCGATTTGTCTTTGAGTTTTTTAAGAAGTACTTCGCCTATTCCGTCAATGGCTTTTAGCTTTGTTTTAGAGGTTTCAAAAACGTTTTGGGCACTGCCACAATGATTGATGAGTTTCTTGGCTACAATATCACCAATTCCTTCTACTTGCAACAACGCAAGTGTGTAGTATAAATTTGAATGCTGCATGGCTTATAAATGAACTTCAAATTAACGGCTTTTTTGAAACATTTAAAAATAAAATAACAAAAAAGTAGTTCAATCCTTTCACAATCAGGAATTAAGTATATATTATCGGATTGTTAATAAAAATTGTTCGTAAAATTTTGATTCCGCAATGAATTATTTTTTCTTTGTTTCTATGAGAATCGATCAACCTATTTCACAATTACTCTATCGCTATCAATGTGTTACCGTTCCCGGTTTTGGTGCTTTTTTAACCGAAATCAAGTCGGCTCAACTGGTTGAAATATCCAATACATTTTATCCACCCAAAAAAGTCATTTCTTTTAATGTGAATGTAAAGAATAATGACGGCCTTTTGGCAAATCATATTGCTCAAACTGAACGATTATCGTATGCTGAAGCAGTAGAACAAATTGAAGATGCCGTTCAAAATTGGAAAAAAGAACTTCACACAAGTAACTCAGTTTCGATTAAAAACATAGGAAAACTTTCGTTGAATACTGAAAACAATATCATTTTTGAACCCTTAGAAAGTTTAAATTATTTAACCGATGCCTTTGGGTTGGCTTCATTTATATCACCTCCGGTTAAACGCGAAGTATATAAAAAAGAGGTGGAAGTTTTGGAAGAAAAAACTCCAATACAATTTACTCCTGAAAAAAGAGGTGCACAACCATGGTTAAAATATGCTGCAATTTTTGCTGTAGGATTAGGAATGGCGGGCTTTTTTGGAAACCAATGGTACAATAAAAAAATTGCAACTGAAACGTTGCTAGTGGAAAAAGCGGTGCAACAAAAAATAGAATCGAAGATCCAACAAGCTACATTTTTCATTGAAAATCCTATTTCGTCTGTAAGTTTGACTTTGGATGAAACAAGTGCAGAAGAAGCGATGAATTATCACGTAGTTGCTGGTGCA
This sequence comes from Flavobacterium sp., assembly GCF_044371705.1. Lineage (GTDB taxonomy): Bacteria > Bacteroidota > Bacteroidia > Flavobacteriales > Flavobacteriaceae > Flavobacterium. The sequence goes on from NZ_JBILTE010000059.1 coordinate 4,984, forward strand.
TTTAGAAATGAAGCTAATGCCATTCGTGCTACTCAAGATTTGATTAATTTAGGTTATAAAGCTAAAAAACTGGACGCCAATAAACATGGATTATTTCCGGTTTTGATTGGAAGTTATCCAACCATGGAAGCCGCAAGCGACGCTAAAATTTCTGCACAGAATACACATACAAAAGATGCCTGGATTCTAATTCAGGAAATAAACTAAACGAAGACACTTTTGGGTTTTTTTTTTATCGTTATTGTACCTTTGCTTTTTTTACCTTTGCAAAAAAAAGTATGCAATCTAAATATCCTTCTGATTCCGTTACCATATTAACAGATATCGTTTTGCCCGGTGAAACTAATCCGTTAAATAATTTATTTGGCGGTGAATTACTCGCTCGTATGGACCGTGCTGCAAGTATTGCCGCTAGAAGACATTCCCGACGAATTTGTGTAACTGCATCGGTTAACCATGTAGCTTTTAACAGAGCAATCCCTTTGGGAAGCGTGGTGACTGTTGAAGCAAAAGTTTCAAGAACGTTTACCACATCTATGGAGATTTTTCTCGATGTTTGGACCGAAGACCGTGAAACAGGTATTCGAAGTAAAGCTAACGAAGCCATTTACACCTTTGTTGCCGTTGATGAAACCGGACGACCCATCGGTGTGCCTCCAATTGAACCGCAAACTGAACTGGAAAAGCAACGCTTTGAAGCTGCCTTGAGAAGAAAGCAATTGAGTTTAGTTTTGGCAGGCAAAATGAATCCGCATGATGCGACAGAATTGAAAGCCCTATTTACCTAGTAAATCCTGCTTAAATACTATAAAAAAGACCGATAAATAAAGCATTATCGGTCTTTTTGTATTTTAATTTGTTCATTAATTAGGAACCAACCAACTTTGTGGGTTCAAGAAAACATCATTTTGTAGTACTGAAAACTTAATGGCTGTTTTGCCGTTGCCGTCAGTGAAAATTTTACCAATAACTTGCTTTTCTTTTACTTTATCCCCTTTAGAAACGTTTACTGAGCTTAAGTTATAATAAACAGTAATAAAATCTCCGTGTTGCACATACACCGCTTTTTTAATAGGAGTAATAATTTGTACCAGAAAAACTTCACCTCCAAATACTGCTATTGCATCTGCACCTTGATCGGTTGTAATTTCAACACCGTTACTGTTTATTTGAGTTGTTTTAACAACCGGATGTGGTTGTGATCCAAATTTAATGGATACAAATCCTTTTTTAACAGGCCAAGGCAAACGTCCTTTATTGGCTTTAAAATTATCAGATATAATCTTCCCCTCCGGTGTTAAAACGATTTTGGATGATGATGTTCCTGTGGAGACCGTTTTTGCTCCTGATTTTTTGGCTGTTTTTTTGTTCGCTTCAGCAATTGCTGCTCGGATTAATTCTTGAATTTTGCGATCAATTTCTCTGGCTTCCTTCTGCTTTTTATTAATCTCTGCAACTAGTTTCTTTTGGTCTTTTTTAATGGAATTAACCAATTTTTGTTGTTCCTTTCGTTCCTCTTCTAAAACACTTTTTTCCTTTTCTTGTTCTGCAATCAATTGTATTTTCTCGTTCTTAACTTCTGCTAACTTTTTATTCTGAACCTCAATTTCTGCTGATTTATTGATAATTTCTTCTCCCTGATTTTTTCGATAACCCGCATATTGCTTCATATATTGAGCCCTTTTATAGGCTTGAAGAAAACTGCTAGATGACAATAAAAACATCGCTCTGCTTCGCTCTGAACGGCTTTTATATGACTTAACGATCATATTTGCATAATCATCTTTCAATAATTTCAGTTCACGGTTTAATTTGTTTAATTGAATTTGATTTTTGTAAATATCATCATTCAATAATTTGGCCTGCATTTCATTGGTAACAATAAGCTTTTCTCTCAAGCTAATTTTTGAATTTTGAGCTTGAATAATATTAACAACTGATTTTTCCTTCTTCTTTTGCTCTCTTAATAGTTTTTCATTGAGCTGAATTTCCTCCATTAATCGGGCTTTTCTTTCTTCCAATTTTTTTTGAGTATCTGTCTGACTCCAAACCAAAGAAGATAAAACTAAAAAAACGAGACTGAAAATATACTTTGTCATTTATACTTCTTTTTGAACGCTATTTGTTAATGTAAATTCGTTCGTAATCACTTGGAACGTTGTATGGAAACGTAAGATCTTCATTGAATGTAATGTTTTTATATTCCAAACTTATACTTGTTTTGTCTTCTTTACGAAATGCCTCAATAATTACTTTCAGAGGCAGAACTCCTTCTTTGTACTCTTTATATTCAGGATAGGAAACAGACAATTTTCTTTCTTGAATGGCTTGATCAATCTCCTGTTTTTTGATTAACAAATTAGAAGCTTCAAAGTAAAAAGTTTTTTGTGTGCTACCAGGAGCAATCTCTTCCAACTTATAATAATTATCTTCTATCGTGTTTTTGAATTTTGCCACTCTTAAATCATCCATAGCTTGTCCGATTAGCATGTTTTGAACTTTTTCAAAATTCAAATCGGTCCCTAACCAATTACTCAAAGTCGTATAATCGCCTTCAAAATAACTGCTCCCACTTTTCTCGTAATACTTTACTTCTGTCGGAGTGATAATTCCTTTAGCCATCGTAATACCTACAAAACGAATGCTAATTAATATGATTTCGTCCTTTTTAATTTTTATCTCTGATGTTAGTGTAAGCGATTGCTTGCTGTCTTTGTAATGCGTATGTGCCCGAATATAGGCCGTTTTAAAATTTTTAGAATTTTCGTAATGTTTATCAATAATTTTTTTTGTGGAAAGTACGTTTGTTGCCCCCAATTCAGCCAATGCGGCTTTCGATTTACATCCCAAAAGTGCACTTGCAAAAATTAGTAAAATAATTCCTTTTTTCATTACTTGTTTTGTTTAACTAATTTTTGAGCCATCAATAAATAGGTTTCCTTTTTTTTTGCATCACCCAAACCACCGTAAGTTTCGCTTAACTGCAAATAAAAATTTGCTTCCATTGCGGGGTTGTCAACAATGTAATCCAAACCCATTTCGAGATAATCTTTTGACTTTTTATAGTTTTTTAATTGATTATAGGCCAATCCGGCATACAAATAAAATTCAGGTTGCAATGGAAATCGCTCCAACCCATTTTCTGCTTGTAGTGTTATTGATGAATATTGTTTTTTCTCCACATAAGCATTCAACAATAGTAATTGATTCTCGATATCATTCGGGTCTATGTTAAAATACATTTCGTAATACTTCAAAGCTTTGTCCCAATTGTTTTTGTTTTGATAAAACTTGCCCACTTCCATGGCAACTTTCACCTCATTATTAAGGGTAAAATAACTTACTGCCTGCTCTAAATCAGGTTCAAATTGAGCGTTGTTATTCGCAAAAATTAAAAACTCGTTAAAAACACGATGTTTAATCTTATTATCAATAGTGCTGCTTTTCAAAATCTTGTTCAATGATTCTGCAGACTTAATTCCATTCGATTCGTTGATGTAATTTTTAAATAAACTGATTTGTGCCCAATCTGAAGTTGGAATTTCTCTTTCTAATTGTTTGGCAATTGCCGTTGCCTTATCTTCTTTATTTTCTTCTGAATAAATATGAATCAAAGCAATATAATTAACCTCGTCTTTCGGATTTGCTTTTATTTTTGCCAGCAAATTATTCTCATTTTCACCTTTGTATTGGTTCATACTCATGATTTGTGCTCGATATTGTTCGCGTGTAATCGATTTTCCAACCGATGCCGTTAACTCATCAATGAGTATCAAAGCTTCATCAAATTTTTGCAAATACATATAAAGTGTAACCAATTCTTCTCTGTATTCTTTTTTAAAAGTAATCAATTTTTGAAGTTGAATAATTGCATTTTCATAATCTTGTCGGGCGTAGGAAACATCATATAAACCGGCCCAATACCAACGATTAGCGGGGTCTAATTGGGTAGCCTTTTCAAAATTTGTATATGCATTTATATAATCTTTTCGAAGTAAATAGTTCTTGCCTAATTCAAAGAAAACAACCGGATTGGAAGGTTCCAATTTTTCACATCGATTTAAAGCGGTGATAGCTTTGTCGTAATTTTCAATTCCTTTTTGTTTGAGTGATTCATAAAAATAAACCTGAAATTCGTCAGTATCCAAAGCAATATCATCCGGCTCAGATTGTGCCAACAAGGTTATAGAGTGGAAAAGAATTCCAAGAAAAAGTAATGTATGTACTATGTTTTTTACCATTTTACCTCACCCCAACCCCTCTCCAAAGGAGAGGGGAGCGAGCTCATTATTAAAATTTATTACTCTAAAACTGAATAATCTCCAATACTTATACTTGTAAAAGCACCATTATAAATCACATGACTTCCTATCATGGCATTATCTATTGTGGCATTTTTTATGTGTGTCAAATTTTGAACCAAACTGTTTTTAATGGTTGTATTTTCTAATTTACAGCCATTCCCCAGCGAAACATTTGGGCCGACGGTAGCATTCTTCAACATAACATTCTCTCCAATAAAACACGGTTCGATAATGGTTGAATTTTCTGAAATTAAATTTGTAGCAATTAATTTTTCGCCATCTTGCTGCAAAAAGTTCAACATGCGTGAATTAGTTTCTACTGTTACATTTTTGTTGCCACAATCCATCCATTCATCTACTTTTCCAGGGACAAACTTCATGCCTTTTGCCATCATTTGTTTGATTCCGTCATTAATTTGATATTCACCACCATGAACAATATTATTGTCAAGAACTGCTTGCAACTCGTCTTTAAGAACGGCTACATCTTTGAAATAGTATATGCCAATGACCGCCAAATCGGATACAAACTCTTTTGGTTTCTCTACTAATTCAATAATTTCTCCATTTGCATTTAAATTCACAACCCCAAATGCTTCCGGCTGATCTACTTGTTTCACCCAAATGACGCTGTCGGCCGTTGTATCTAAATCAAAATCAGCACGAATCAATGTATCTGCATACGCAATCACTGCAGGTCCACTCAAAGAATCTTTGGCACACATAATCGCATGACCGGTTCCCAAAGCTACATTTTGATAATAGATGGTCCCTTTGGCCCCTAATTTTTGAGCAATCGCTACTAATTCTGCTTCTACTTCCTTACCAAAACTCTCGTGAATAATGAAAGCTACTTCATCAATAGGTTGATTTAAAACACCGGCAATGTCTTCAACTAATCGATGCACAATTGGTTTTCCGGCAATTGGAATTAATGGCTTTGGTACTGTTAGTGTATGTGGTCTGAGTCGTGAACCGCGACCGGCCATTGGTACTATTATTTTCATATTCTTAATCTGTTTTTCCGATGGCTGAAGCCAACGGTATTAATCAATCTTATCTTTCCGATGGCTGAAGCCAAAGGCTATTGAATTCCTGTGCTACCAAAACCGCCTTCGCCTCTGGATGTTTCAGATAATTCAGTCACTTCAATCCATTCTGCACGTTCGTGCTTGGCGATGATTAATTGGGCAATGCGTTCGCCATTTTCAATCACGAATTCTTCAGTTGATAAATTTACTAAAATCACGCCTATTTCTCCACGATAATCTGCATCAACTGTTCCAGGTGAATTTAATACGGTGATTCCTTTTTTTGCCGCTAATCCGCTACGTGGCCTTACTTGGGCTTCATAGCCAATGGGTAATTCAATGAATAATCCGGTTTTTACAATGGCTCGTTCTAAAGTTTTTAAAACGATTGGCGACTCCAAATTGGCTCTCAAATCCATTCCGGCAGAAGCAATTGTTTCATAATTGGGTAAAGCGTGCTGTGATTTATTGATGATTTTTATATTCATAGTACTTATGCTTTTTTTAAAATGCGTAACAAGGTTTCTTTTTCATTGTAATAAATAAAGATAAAATAACCTGCTAAAAATCCAATGCCGACATAATAATTTTCTCTGAAGCCGTAAAAATAGACTAAAGAAAACAGGATGGAAAGTCCTAGATAACCACCAATTTTATTTTTGTCATACGGAATTGGGTAGTAACGATTTCCGAGATAATACGAAATTGCCATCATACTGCCATAAGCCGCAATTGTTGCAATGGCAGAACCCATGTAGCTGAATTTATCTATTAATAAAAAATTAATAGTCAAGGTGATAATAGCTCCAACAATCGATATGTAAGCTCCCATTTTGGTTCGGTCGGTCAACTTATACCAAACGGAAAGATTGGTATAAATTCCTAAAAATAAATTGGCTAATACAATCAACGGAACTACTTTCATCGCAGACCAATAGGTTTCATTTGGAATTAAAAATAATTTTAAAATATCTGCAAATACAATGACAGACAATGAAATTAAAGACCCAAAAATTACAAAATATTTGGTTACATCGGCATAGGTTTGAGGTGCATTTTCGTTTTTAGCATAGCTAAAGAAAAAAGGTTCAATTCCCAAAGAATAGGCTGTTCTAAATAAAACCATGAACAATCCAATTTTATAACAAGCAGAATAAGCCCCTATTTCTGATTTACTCACATTGAACCAATCCAATAAAATTTTATCAAAATGCTCGTTGATTGCAAAAGCTAATCCAGCAACGAAAATAGGGAAACCGTAACGAAGCATTTTCTTCCACAATTTAGCATCAAAATGCCATTCAAGATGGAAATAATTTGGCGAAAGAACGATTAATGTTAGTAAACTTGCAATAATATTGGCAACAAAAATATAACCAATTTGAAAGTTATCTACGTACAAACTAGCTAGAAAACCATCCGGATTGGCTGCTGAAATTTTGGGTAAATACAATAAAAAGAAAATGTTCAAACCTAAGTTAACAGCGACATTTCCAATTTTAATTATGGCATAAATAACCGATCGTTGATAGGCTCTCAATTTAGAAAAGGGAATAATAACCAAAGCATCCAATACCAAAATCCAAATAATGTAGGTGATATACTCAACATCAATTTCTGAAAGACTAGCTAAAGTATTTCGGAATAAAAGTGAAGCTATCAAAAACACAATGGAAGTCCAAAAAATAGAAATAGTTGAAGTCCCAATGACTGCTCTTTTGTCGTCTTGGCTGTTGTAAAAGCGGAAAAAGGAGGTTTCCATTCCGTACGATAAAATCACATTAAACAAAACCAACCACGAAAAAATAATTGATACTTTACCATATGAAGATAAATTCATTACATCGGTATAAAGTGGTACTAATAGAAAACTCAACATTCTGGGAAGCACGGTGGCTAACCCATAAATGGCGGTTTGTTTAAAAAGTGATTTGTAAATGCCCAAAGGAATTCTTGAATTTAATGCTTCAAATTTAGTTTAAAAAAATGTAAAGGCACTGATTGACTGATTTAAATAGTTCAAATCAACCGAAATTTATAGGTAAACTATTGATTTGATTTTTCTACCACATTTGAAAAAAGATAGCGTTTTGTTTTGCCCTTGTGTTTGTATTCTAAAACGGCTTCGGTAGGTTTTAATTGAATGGGGAATTCTTTTACATTTGGTAGCTGATTGACGGCTTCCTCTTTAGGATCAACGTCCATTACTAAATCAGGTGTGCTAAAAGTTGCTGCAAATATGTTTTTTGAAATTTCTTTTACTGAAGAATTTTGATATCTGAAGAACATAGTTTGCATTTCAATAGCTCCGGAAATGGGTTGTTTTAATTCAATTGTAAAAACTGTTTGATTGCCTTTGGTGGTATAATAATAGTCAGCAATTGGCATAGGAAATTCTTGCTGAATAGCATCTTTGGAACTACAGGCAATTGCAATCAAAAAAAGCAAACTTATTATTTTTTTCATCTTTTATTCCTCGAAAAATTTAACAAAATGAAATCCTTTAGGCACAAACCCATGATTGTAATAAAATTTATGTGCCGGAAAATTGGTGGTGTAAGCATCTAAGGCGACTAATTTACAGCCTGTTTCAATTGCCTTTTGATTCAAATACTCCGTCAGCAATTTTCCAACACCTTTAGAACGGTGATTTGGGTGAACTATTACATTATCCAATTCTAAATATTTGCCACACCACAATTTTGTACCGATCCAAAAACCGGATAATCCGACACTTTCACCGTTTTCATAAACAACCACTTGCTTGTAATTATAGTGTAGCATTTCTTCTAACAAATCGGAATAAATCTGATGGGTGAAATCCGGATACAATTGCTGAATTAAAGGTAATTGATTGAGCATTTCTGCTTTGGTTGTGAGTTCTTTTAATTGCATTACACAAATACTATTTTTTTTACACTAATTACACAAATTTACACGGATTAATTTGATTAACTATATTTTAATACTGCCACTGATTCGCTGATTTTAATAATAAAAAATGATCATCTGCGAATCTGCGGCTAGCTTTTAATCCTCTTTCAATAACGTTTCGTTAAACAAATTTAATATTCGTGAATATTCATCTACCCACGAATAGGTTTCCCTAAAACCGTGAGCTTCGACCGGATAGACCGCCAAATCCCAATCAGTTTTTCCTAATTCGATGAAACGTTGGGTCAATCGAACAATGTCTTGAAATTGCACATTATCATCGACCATTCCATGAAGCATCACTAATCTATCTTGAAGATTTTCTGCAAAATAAATCGGCGAACTTTTTTTATAAGAATCTGGATCGGTTTCAGGAAAGTTTAAAATATTAGCCGTATAACCTTGGTTGTAATGAGCCCAATCGGTTACGGAACGCAAAGCTGCTCCTGCTTTGAATTCCCCAGGCTCTGTCAATAATGCCATCAATGTAATAAAACCGCCGTAGGAACCGCCGTAAATACCAATTTTGCCTGCATCTATTCCTTTTTGATTCACTAAAAATTGTTTTCCATCCAAATGATCGGATAAATCCAGTCCGCCCATGTGTCTGTAAATTCCGGTTCGAACATCTCGCCCATATCCATCACTTCCGCGGTAATCAATATCTAAAACCGTGTAACCCAAATCGGTTAAGAGATTGTGAAACATATATTCACGATGATAACTGCTCCAAAAGTTATGAGCATTTTGCAAATAACCTGCTCCATGTACAAAAATGATGGCTGCTTTGTTTTTATTTTCCGATTTTGGTTCATAAATTCGAGCATAAACATTTGAACCGTCTTTTGCTTTGATGGTGATAACTTCGGGCGATTTCCAAGAATAACTAGCAAACGTTTTGGTGGTTGAAAATGTAATTTGCTGCAAAGTCGTGTTCGATTTGTTATCGGCAACATACAATTCCCATGGTTTGTTTTTGGTCGAATAACGCACTAATAGAGTTTTTTCATCCGGA
>NZ_JBILTE010000213.1:0-4146 GCF_044371705.1 Flavobacterium sp.
AAAATGAAAAAAAAATTATCATCTACCACACCTCTACAACGCTTTATTAATCTGCTAAAATTAGATAAAAAAGATATTTATCAAGTTTTCTTTTATGCTGTTTTTTCGGGTATTGTGAGCTTGTCTTTACCATTAGGAATTCAAGCAATCATTAACTTAATTCAAGGCGGAAGAGTCAGTCTATCGTGGATTATATTAGTGATAGTTGTTATTCTTGGAGTAGCCTTTAATGGGGTTTTAAAACTCATGCAACTAAGAATTACCGAAAGTATTCAGCAAAAAATATTTATAAGATCCTCTTTTGAATTTTCCTACCGTTTTCCTAAAATCAAATATACCGAGTTTAATAATTCATACCCACCTGAATTAGCTAATCGTTTTTTTGATACACTTACGGTTCAAAAAAGCGTTGCCAAATTAATATTAGACTATTCGGAATCTCTTTTGCAAATAATCTTCGGATTATTATTACTGTCTATTTATCATCCGCTATTCATTCTTTTTGGAATAATATTGTTCATCGTTTTATTTTTAATTTTTAGAGTATCATTTCAACCGGGATTAAAAACAAGTTTAAAAGAATCAAAATACAAGTACAAAGTTGCCAATTGGATTCAAGAAATTGCACGCAATTATTTTGGATTTAAAAACAAAATAGAAACTGAATATGCACTCTCTAAAAACGACCTACTTGTTGCAGAATATTTAAAATCCAGAGAAAGTCACTTTCAAATTATAAAACAACAATTTATTCAATTAATCGGGTTTAAAATTTTAATTTCAGCTGGTTTGTTGCTTATAGGCGGCTATTTAGTAATCAATCAACAAATTAATATTGGTCAATTTGTAGCGGCTGAAATTATCATTTTGTTAATTATCAATTCCGTCGAAAAAATAATTGTAGGTCTAGAAACATTTTATGATTTATTAACCTCAATCGAAAAAATTGGGCAAATAGTAGATATGGATTTAGAGGAAAACACTACCGAAGAACACAACTATTGCTTCAAAAATATTTTATTTGAAATTGATAATTTAAATTTTTCATTTCCTGATTCCAATAAAAAAATAATTAACAATATTTCTTTAAAAATTAATCAAGGTGAAAATATTTATTTAGCAGGTAAAAACGGCTCAGGCAAAACAACATTTTTACGAATTTTAGCTGGTTTAATTCAAACCAACACCAATTCAATTTATATTAATGACGAAAATTATAAACGCATAAATATTGCTCAATATCGTTCACAAATTGGAGTAATTACCGCCGGTCAATCTACTTTTGCGGGTACAATTTATGAAAACATCACCTTTAATAATAAAAGCATTCAGCCTGAACGATTAAAATGGGTTTTAGAAAAAATAAAACTAACCGATGAAATAAAACAATTATCAAACGGTTTGGATGAAATGCTTTTAGCAGATGGGAAACAATTATCTTCCTCAACATCCCAAAAGATTTTATTGGCCAGAGCAATAATTAATTATCCAACTATTTTGTTTTTAGAGGAACCTTTTGAGAAGATGGACAGAGAGCAAGCCAACGAAATTATTGATTTTATTGTTTCTAAGGAAAATAATTGGACCGTAATTGTGACGTCTAAAAATGAGTATTGGAAACAAAAATGTGAACGAGTTATAACATTAGAAAAAGGAAAACTAATTTCTGACACCAAGGAACCATGCTAAATATCTCAAATAATATCAATAAAGCTAAACCAGACTTAACACGTTTTGAAACAATCAAACAGTTAGGTGAAAGACCCTACTTTAAATCTTTTAATCGAATATTAAAGTGGTTTTTGATTGGAAGCATTTTATTTTTGCTGCTACCTTGGACCCAAAACATTCAAGGCTCAGGATTTGTAACCACCGTTTCTCCTGAGCAGCGACCACAAACCATTCACACTGCGATTGCGGGAAGAATAGAAAAGTGGTATGTGGCAGAAGGCCAGTATGTAAACAAAGGGGACACCATTTTATTTATTTCAGAGATAAAAGATGACTATTTTGACCCAAATTTAGTAAAAAATACCGAAAGTCAAATGAAAGCAAAAATGCTTTCAGAGGGTTCGTACGAAGATAAAGCTAATGCTTTGTCTACACAAATCATGGCAATTGATCGGGAGCGAGTTTTAAAATTAGAGCAAGCCAGAAATAAAATTGAACAAGCCTATTTGAAAATCAAAAGTGACAGTATGGATTTAGAAGCTGTAAAAACACAACTTAAGATTGCTCAAATACAATTTAAACGATCGCAAGACTTGAATAAAGCAGGACTTAAAGCTGTAACAGACTTAGAGGAGAAACGCTTGAAACTACAAGATGCTGAGGCAAAAATCATCACACAACAAAACAAGTATTTAACATCTAAAAACGAATTAATTAACGCACGTGTTGAAATTAACAGAATTACAGCTGAATATTCGGATAAAGTTTCAAAAGCACGAAGTGATCGATATACAGCACTTAGCAGTCAATTTGACACCGAAGCACAAGTAAATAAATTACAAAATCAGGTGACCAATTACAAAATGCGAAATGAGCTTTATTACATTAAAGCCCCGCAAAATGGGTATGTCAACCGTGCTCTTCAATCTGGCCTTGGTGAAACAATAAAGGAAGGAACGCCCGTTGTAAGTATTATGCCTTCAAAATATGACATCGCAGTAGAAAGTTTTATTGACCCAATTGATTTGCCTTTGGTACACAAAGGTGAGAAAGTACGAATTTGGTTTGATGGTTGGCCTACCATTGTATTTAGCGGTTGGCCGAATACCTCTTATGGAACTTTTGGAGGTAAGATTGTTGCCATTGAAAATTTTATCAGTCCCAATGGGAAATACCGGATTTTAATCGCTCAAGATCCCGCAGACGCACCATGGCCCAAACAGTTAAGTATCGGTGCAGGAGCTCAAACTTTTGCATTATTAGACAATGTGCCTATTTGGTATGAGTTATGGCGAAAATTAAACGGTTTCCCTCCTGATTTTTATATTCCTAAACAAACCAATGCAACAAAAAAATAAAGGAATTATGAGAGCTACTATTGCCCTATTTTTAGTTTTTTCTTTTCTTTCTTATTCACAGGAGAACGCTGCTGATAGTATTTTGACTTTAGATGCCTACTTGGGATATGTCAAACAATTTCATCCTCTGGTAAAACAAGCAAATATTGAAGTAAGTCAGGCACAGTCAGAAATTATTGCCAGTCGAGGTGGATTTGATCCAAAAATTGAAGTAGATTATGAAAATAAACAGTTTAAATCGACGGAATATTATGATTTACTTACAACTACTTTTAAAATTCCAACATGGTATGGTGTTGAAATAAAAGCTGGTTTTGATCGAATGGAAGGGGATTTTTTAAATCCTCAAAACACTACGCCCGATAACGGATTAGCAAAACTGGGAATTTCAGTGCCTCTTGGTCAAGGCTTGCTAATAAATGATCGAATGGCTGATTTGAAAAAAGCTAAAATATTTGTAAATTTATCGAAAGCAGAACGTGATTTAGAAGTAGCTAATATTCTCTATTTAGCGTCTAACAGTTATTTCAATTGGTATAGAAACTACAATGAATACAAACTGTACCAAACTTTTTTAAAAAATGCAACTATACGATACGACGGTATAATTGGATTAATAGATGCTGGTGATAGGCCGGCAATTGACAGTGTAGAAGCCGGAATTTTGGTGAAATCGAGAAAATTAAATTTAGAACAAGCACGATTAAAATTAGTTAAATCAAAATTAGAACTTTCTAATTTTCTATGGTTTGAAAACAATTTACCCTTAGAATTACAAGATTTCATTACGCCGGAATCTGCCTTGGAAAAATCAATTGAAAATACCTTACGAACCAACGGTTTATTACTTGCAACCATTGATTTTGAAAATCATCCAAAAATAAAATCACTGCAAAACAAAGTCAGCATTTTAGAAGTAGATAAACGTCTTAAGGGAAATCTTTTATTACCTACCCTTAATTTGAATTACAATTATATATCAGAGCCCGAATTTGTTCGAGATTTTAATACCTTAAATTATCAATACGGTGTGAATTTTAGTCTTCCGTTATTTCTTAGAAAAGAACGTGGCAATTTTCAAGTAGCAAAATTTAAATTACAAGATGCTGAATTGGAT
>NZ_JBILTE010000060.1:0-14210 GCF_044371705.1 Flavobacterium sp.
GCCCGAAATGACATTGAAGATGCAGTACTTTTTTATCGGAGACATCACCTAATAAATCCGTTTCAATAGAATTTAAAGAAGATTTTCCTTGTAAAAATGCTGCATTATTATAGAAATCAGAAATAATGTGAACGACTGTTTTATTGTTCCAAGTTTCTTTATTGCTATTTATGTAATCAGGTAAATTTTCCATTTTATACGCCGAATTGTTTTAAGTGATGATTTAAGTGCTTCCACTGCAAATTATCCCATTCTTCAAAAGTCATTTTTCCAAAAAAAGGATGCTTATCAATTTTGATACAAGCCGTTCCTTCATCAGCAAACCTTGTTATTCTTGCTATCAATTCGGTTTTTGTTTTTTCAAAATCATAGGCATCTGTTCTAATAAAACTGGGTTCGGTCATTGAATTTTTCTTAAACTTTGGAGCAGCTAGGATTTTCTTTTTAAAAATCCTTCCCAATAGTAAAAAAACAAAATTCGATCTTAATTTTGCATCACCAAAAGCCACATCAATTGGTGCTTGACAATGAGAAAGCATTTGACCCACATTCATTTTTCCCCACAAAGGTTGTGTTTCGGGAGTTAATGCATTTATTCTGCTAATGATTAAATTATTGTCGTTTTTATCAAAAATTGAAGCCATCATTTACATTTTAGTATTATTCAAAAATACAATTTTAAGGTTAATCAACAATAATATATTAAATTTGCTCCTCAATTAAAAAACGGAAAAAATGGAAAACGGAATTTACGCTAAATTCAATACAACTAAAGGAGCAATTTTAGTCAAATTGACACACGATAAAACACCGGGAACGGTTGGGAATTTTGTTGGTCTAGCTGAAGGTCAGTTAGAAAATGAAGCTAAACCAATGGGCAACAGGTATTACGATGGGTTAAAATTTCATCGAGTAATTACAGATTTTATGATTCAAGGTGGATGTCCACAAGGGTTAGGAACCGGCGGACCGGGTTACCAATTTGACGATGAGTTTCATCCTGATTTGCGTCATGACGGACCTGGTGTGTTGTCAATGGCAAACGCAGGACCTGGATCAAATGGTTCACAGTTCTTTATCACGCACGTGGCAACTCCTTGGTTAGATAAAAAACACACTGTTTTTGGAAATGTAATAGAAGGTCAAGAAGTTGTAGATGCAATTGCTCAAGGGGATGTTTTGGAAACTTTAGAAATTATCAGAGTAGGTGACGACGCTCAAAAATGGAATGCCATTGAAGCTTTCAGAACATTTGAAGGTTCTCGAGAAAAAAGAATAGCAGACGAAAAAGCAAAAGCGGAAGCTGCTTTGGAAAAATTGGCTGCAGGCTTTGAAAAAACAGCAAGCGGTTTACGATATAAAATCATTCAAAAAGGAAATGGAAAACAAGCGGAAAAGGGAAAAACTGTTTCCGTACACTATTCCGGTTCTCTTGAAAATGGAGTGGTTTTTGACTCGTCTTACAAAAGAAAGCAACCAATTGATTTTCCGTTAGGAAAGGGTCACGTCATCGAAGGATGGGATGAAGGTATTCAATTACTACAAGTGGGTGACAAAGCCCGTTTTGTAATTCCGTCGTTTTTAGGTTACGGATCACGTGGTGCGGGAGGTGTAATTCCACCAGACGCAACGTTGATTTTTGATGTAGAATTAATGGATGTTAGATAGTTTACTACAGAGGTACCGTCAGACCATTTTATACTATAAATTTTAAAGATAGGCAAAGTAGTCAGAAATGACTGCTTTGTTTTTTTTTGGAATAGCTTTTGCTTTCGTACCTTTACATGATTAATTTTACTATGCGTTTACTTTTAATATTTCTGCTATTGGTTGCAGCTACTGCAAAAGCTCAGGTAATTACTGGCCAGCATTGCGGGTATGATTTTACCTCTTATTTGGTTGTGAAAGTGCATGAAAAAGGTCAATCAGAAACCATCAAAAATCTACGAATTTCGTTAGCGGATAGTTTAGGAAGAGAAGTCTTTAATATAAATAATCTTTTAAGTTGGACCAAACGAAATGAACCGTTGGTGTTTTCGATGAATTATAAAATTGACAATACCGGAGCCAAAGTTGCCAATGACGCTCCCGATAGTCGTTGGTTTTTTCCATTTGCAAAAGACCAGTATCTACTTTCTGTAACCAACACTTTTAAAGCAGAAAATTACTATTTGAAAGTACAAGATATTGACGGAAAAGAAAACGGCGGTGAATTTGAAACACAATTGATCCAATTATTTCCTTTTAATATGTATGTACTGTGTTCTTCCGAAAATGAACGACAAGCACAACAATTCGGACCGCGAACCAATCGTCCGATTGAAGTTTTTTTGGAACTTAAAAAATAATTACATTTTCCATTTAATTCCGCATCCGATACTTGGTTTTTGAACGGGGTTGATGACTCTGTTGTACAACAAACTGTCAATCGCACCTCTTAAATCACTACCACTTAGTGGAATTCCATTTCCAGGTCGGGAATCATCCAATTGTCCGCGATAAACCAATCGATTTTGTGAATCAAATAAAAAGAAATCAGGTGTACAAGCGGCACCATAGGCTTTGGCTACTTCTTGCGTGTAATCAAACAAATAGGGAAATTCAAAACTGTTTTCAAAGGCATATTCCGTCATTAATTCCGGACTGTCTTGGGGATATTTTTCAACGTCATTACTTGAAATGGCCACTATTCCAATTCCTTGTACTCGATAATCATTGGCTATCAAAAGAATTTCATCCATTACATGGTGTACAAACGGACAGTGATTGCAGATAAACATGACAAGAGTTCCTTTTTCACCTTTTATGTCGTCGTAACTCAAAGAATAAGCCGAATTGGTATCTTTTAAGTAAAAATTGGGTGCAAGTGTTCCAATTGTTTGCATTGTGGATGCTGTTTGTGCCATTGTAAATAGATTTGAATGAATGCTAAAGTTATGAAAAAGGAAGTGGATTGAAATCAATTTTTTATAAATTTAACGTCAATATAAAATGTACGACTATGTTAAGTTGGGAAGAATTTGAAAAAGTTGAAATGCGAGTGGGAACTATTTTAAAAGCAGATGATTTTCCCGAAGCTCGAAAACCCGCTTATCAGTTGCATATCGATTTTGGAGAATCGTTGGGCATTTTAAAAACTTCAGCTCAAATCACCCAACGTTATACCAAAGAAGAATTAGTTGGTCGTCAAATAGTTGCCGTTGTTAACTTCCCAAAAAAACAGATAGGGAAATTTATGAGCGAATGTTTGGTTTTAGGAGCCGTAGGGGAAAATGGTGAAGTGATATTATTGCATCCCGATTTTATAGTGAAAAACGGTTTACGAATAGCTTAAAAAAAAACCACTTCGAAAAGTGGATCTTTTTTTAAATATCATCAAAATCGATGTCCGTAAAACTTGTGTTAGCCGGACTGGATTCAGCCGTTGGCTCTTCGTCTGCAGGATACTCTTTTTTGAAATCTCTTTGATGTCTTTCTGAGATTACTTCTTCACCTTTATTATCTAAAACAAAAGCAGTCATTTCGTCTAAAATATCTCTAAAAGCTGCAAAATCTTCTTTGTACAGATAAATTTTGTGTTTTTTGAAGTGGAACGAACCATCTTCTTCAGTGAATTTTTTGCTTTCAGTAATCGTGATGTAATAATCGTCAGCTTTTGTAGAGCGTACATCAAAGAAGTAAGTGCGTCGACCTGCTCTCAAAACTTTAGAAAAAATTTCTTCTTTTTCTAACATGTCATTTTCTCTCATAATCTTTCTATCAATTAATATTGTTTCAACCAAAAATCTAAAAAATAAATGAATAAACAAAAATTTTATAACAATTCTTTTTCCGAAAGTTGTTTGAAATAGAGTTCCTTGTAATAACCTTCTTGGTTTATTAATTGATTATGAGTTCCTTGTTGTAAAATTTGGCCATCTTCTAAAATGATAATTTTATCTGCATTTTTGGCAGATGAAACACGATGACTAACAATTATGGTCGTTTTGTCTTTGCAAATAGCAAAAAGGTTGTTTAAAATGGCTTCTTCAGTTTCGGTATCTACTGCCGAAAGACAATCGTCAAACAATAATATTTCCGGGTTTTTGATAATGGCTCGGGCAATTGATACACGTTGTTTTTGACCTCCGGAAAGCGTGATCCCTCGTTCGCCCAAAATGGTTTCGTACTGATTTTTAAAGTGGATGATATTGTCGTGAACTACCGCATTTTTGGCTGCTTCTATCACTTCCTCATCTGTGGCAGTTTCTTTACCAAACTTGATGTTATTTTTTATAGTATCCGAAAACAAAAAGGCATCTTGTGGAACAATACCGATACTTTCTCTTAAATCAATCAAGTTGACTTTGTTAATCTTTATACCATCAATGAGAATTTCACCTTTTTCAATGTCATACAATCGACAAATCAAAGATAAAATGGTTGATTTACCGGAACCTGTTTTACCTAATATTGCGAGTGTTTCGCCTTTGTTTACTGTAAATGAAATGTCTATTAAGCCTTCAATAGCTGTATCTTTATAAGTATAACTTACATTTTTGAAAGCAATAGAGCCTTGAACAGGAGTTCGAGGTGTTACATTATTTTTGATTTCAGGTTCAATCTTTAAAAATTCATTGATTCGTTTTTGAGAGGCTTCAGCTTCTTGAACCAATGAGGAAACCCACCCAATCGATGCTACCGGCCATGTGAGCATATTTACATATAAGATAAACTCGGCAATGGTACCAATACTTTTAATAGAGCCATCTATATACATCATACCGCCAACAAAAATCACCACTAAATTACTCAGTCCGATGAGTAGCAACATAAGTGGACCGAATAAGGAATTCACTTCAGCTAACTTCATGTTTTTTGTACGACTTTCTTCCGAAAGAGTAGCAAAATCTTTTTGGTTTTGATTTTCTAAAGAATAGGCTTTGATGACTCGAATACCCGAAAATATTTCTTGGGAAAAACTGGATAAATTGGATAGATTTTGTTGAAAAAGCGTACTTCGTTTATTAATCTCGCTGCTCAATTTGTAAATACAATAGGAGAGAAGCGGTAGCGGAAGTAAGGTGTAAAATGTTAGTTTAGGTGATGCATTATACATAAAAATAATGATGATTGAAAACCGTATAAATGTATCTATTGAGTACATCACTGCGGGACCTACATAATTTCGAACTTTACTCACATCTTCAGAAATACGGTTCATTAAGTCACCTGTTCTGTTAGATTTATAAAAATTCTGGCTCAAGACTTCGTAATGTTTGAACACTTCGTTTTTTAAATCAAATTCAATATGTCTAGACATTACAATGAGGGTTTGACGCTTGAAAAAAGTAAGAGCCCCGCCAATAATTGCCGTGACAACAATTAATATAAAGTTTTGGGTTAACTTCTTTGAAATAAGTTCTTTGTCCAAACCTAATGCAGCGAATTCTTGAATAGATGAAATTGAGTTACTTACTAATTTAGGTGTAAAGATTAAAAATATCTGAGCAACGATGGTGATAAATATTCCTAATAAAAATCGGTATTTATATTTGACAAAGTATTTGTTTAAATATTGAAGTTCTTTCATAAATTCAAAAGATTCTTTGGTTTTAATTGCTTTTATTTGTTAAATTTTACAGCTAATAATAAATAAATCAATGATTACAAAATCACATGCTTATTGTCATATTACTAAATTTTGCCTAATATATTGTAGAAAGTTAATTTTAATTCTACTTTTGCCTAGTCTTATTGACAAAATGATAATTTTTTACATTTAAACTTTACATGATGGTAGCAGAATTAGTCCCTTTAAAAGATCTTCACAAGATGGATCCTGTTTTTGGTCAAGTTTCCTTTGACGATCACGAGCAAATTGTTTTTTGCAACGACAAAGATACTGGTTTAAAAGCAATAATTGGTATTCATAACAGGGTTTTAGGACCTGCTTTGGGAGGTACCAGAATGTGGAATTACACCAATGAGTGGGAAGCTTTGAATGATGTATTGCGTTTATCACGTGGAATGACTTTTAAGTCGGCTGTTGCAGGTTTGAATTTAGGAGGTGGAAAAGCAGTGATTATTGGTGATGCTAAAACGCAAAAAACACCTGAACTAATGCGTAAGTTTGGCGAATTTGTACATTCGTTAAGCGGAAAATACATAACTGCAGAAGATGTTGGGATGCAAACAGAAGACATGGATACCGTTCATGAAGTGACACCTTATGTAACAGGTATTTCTGAATCGAAAGGTGGTTCTGGAAATCCTTCTCCTGTAACTGCTTATGGCGTTTATATGGGAATGAAAGCTTCTGCAAAATATAAATATGGTTCTGATTCACTTGCCGGTAAAAAAGTGTTGGTACAAGGAATCGGAAATGTAGGTGTTACTTTAGTAGATTATTTGGTCAAAGAAGGAGCAATTGTTACCATTGCTGATATTAGCGAATCGCGTTTACAAGAAGTAGCGGCCAAATACGGTGTTCAAATTTTTACGGGTACTGATTTATATAGTGCAGATGTGGATATTTATGCTCCTTGTGCTTTGGGTGCAACTATCAATGATGATTCGGTTTATAAAATAAAAGCCTCTATTGTTGCAGGTGCTGCCAATAATCAATTGGCGGACGAAAATAAACACGGAAAAATTCTTCAGGAACGCGGCATTTTATATGCTCCTGATTTCTTAATTAATGCGGGTGGCATCATTAATGTTTATGCTGAAATTGAAAAATATGACAAAGCAGAATCATTGCGTCGTACTGAAAATATCTACAATACTACCTTAGAAATTTTTGATTACGCTGTGAAACATAACATCACAACGCATGCCGCGGCATTAACTTTTGCTCAAAACCGAATCAACCAGCGTAAAAAAGAAATGCAGAAATAGTTTTTTTAAGTTACGATATATTCCTACTTTTGTGACGCCTTAACTGGCGTCACTAATTTAAAAAGTTCTTACAAAGTGTTAAACAGAAGACATATCCGGGTTAAAGTTTTGCAAACCATTTATGCAATGCATCAAAGTGGGTCAGATGATTTAATGAAAGAACAAAAGTTTCTTTTATCCAGTATGGAAGACGTTCTGGAATTGTATTTGATCATGATTTCAACTTTAATTGAAGTTAGAAATAAAGAAGAAATATTTCTTGATTTATCGAGTAAAAAGCACTTGGCAACCTCTGAAGAATTGAATCCAAATCGAAAATTTGTCAAAAATAGTGTGCTAAATTTTCTGGCCGGTAACAAATTATTAGCAGCGGCCATTGAAAAACACAAGATTACAAATTGGAACTTAAACGACGACGTTATTGTAATACTGCTTGAATCCATAAAAAGCAGTATCATTTACAAAACATACATGTCCAATCGCATCAATTCCTTTGAAGGCGATAAGCAATTTGTAATGGATTTGTTCTCTGAAGTAATTGCTCCCAACGAAAAGTTATATGATTATTTAGAAGATCACCGACTCACTTGGGTGGATGACATTCCTGTTATTAATACTTACATTTTAAAGCAATTAAAATTGATTGCTGTTTCAGATGAAAAATCATTTATTGTTCCAACATTATTTAAAGATGCAGAAGATCTTGATTTTGCCAAAGAACTGTTCAAAAAGACTGTTCTGAATGAAAATGAATTAGCCAAAGAATTTACAGATCGTACTCCCAATTGGGATCCGGAACGTATTTCGGAAGTGGATACCATCATGTTGAAAATGGCAATCTGTGAATTTTTGCGGTTTCCATCCATTCCAATAAAAGTAACTATTAATGAATATTTGGAAATTGCTAAAGAATATGCAACACCAAAAAGCAGTTTGTTTATCAACGGAATTTTAGATAATTTGGTCAAAGATTTTGAAAAAACAAAAAAACTAAATAAAACAGGTAGAGGTTTAATGTAATATTATTAACTATGATTAAAAAAATTGTACTCACAGCTTTTATTCTTTCGTTCGCTATTTCATGTAAAGAGGATGCACTTTCTAAAGTAGATCCAAAGAGTCAAGATGTAAACATGAATGCAGTAACTGCTGTATCTCAAAAAACGGATGCTCCTGTCCCCGCGGAAAGTGAGTTAATTCAGGCACAACCACAGGTAACCAGCGGAAAATTTCCAACTCTTTCTTTTAATAAAAAAGAACATGATTTTGGTGAAATTAAAGAAGGTGCCAAAGTAGAAACGGTTTTTGTTTTTACAAATACCGGCGAAGCTGATTTGATTATAACAAACGCTCAAGCTTCATGCGGTTGTACCGTGCCGGAATTTACCAAAGAGCCAATAAAACCTGGTAAAACAGGTAAAATGAAGGTCTCTTTCGATAGTGCCGGAAAGCCTGGAATGCAACAAAAATCAGTGAATATAACTTGTAACACTCAACAAGGCTCCGACGTTTTGACCATAAAAGCAAATGTTTTGCCTAAAGCGTCTGCCGTAACCGCAACACCAACTAATCAATAAATAAACAATGGAAAATTTACAATCATTATTGCCTTTTTTACTAATGTTCGTGGTCATTTATTTCTTCATGATCAGACCGCAACAAAAAAGAGCGAAACAAGAAAAAGAATTTGAAAGCAACTTAAAAGTAGGTGATAAAATCATTACTAAAAGTGGTTTACACGGAAAAATTGCAGAAGTTTCAGAAGGAACAATTGTTTTAGAAACAATGTCAGGAAAATTAAAAATGGAACGTTCCGCTATTTCAATGGAAATGAGTGCAAAGCTTGTAGAGAAGAAATAAATAGAACAAATACTTGCTATACTTATCAATTGAACCGATGCCTACTAATGGCATCGGTTTTTTTTTAAATTAAATTGCTAAGGGTGACTACTTCTATTCATTTTACGGTAAAGAGTAGCCAGTTGATCTTACAATTAATCAGCGAATCAGCGGCTATTAGGACTTCTGTACTTGCAAAAGTTTCTTAATCAACGAAATTTGTCCCAAATGATAATGCGTGTGTTCAATAATTCCCAATAAATTTCTATAAAAACTACCATATTTTGGGTCTGAAAAATCTTCAAATAATTTAGATTCATCAATCATTTCAATTTTTGCGGCTAAATTTTCAGCATCATTTAAGGCTTTTTGAATCAACTCTTGCCATTCAGTTTCAGTTGTGATCGATGGAAGGTCGAAACTGTATTTATCGCTTGCATCCAATGGCTCCCCATCGATTCCATTAATTATTGGCTGCACATAATAGTTGATATGAAACACCAATACTGCAATGGTGTTCAAATCGTGTAGCTTTGTTGTTGCTTGCTCCCAAGTTACATCAGCCAAAGTTTCTTTTAAGTTTACAGCTGTCCAATTGCCTCCAAAATGTACCTCACGATAATGTTTTGCTAGTTGTTTGATTGCGTTCATAAAAAATATAGTTAAATAAAAAATGCCACTGATTCACAGATTAAAAATAACTATAATCAGGGAATCAGCGGCAATTAATCAATAAAAATCTATTTCTTTTCTGCCGTGAGTTCTGCAATTTTTACAATTACCTCCACTGCTTTTTGCATGCTTTCCACAGGAACATATTCATATTTTCCATGAAAATTATGTCCACCCGCAAAGATATTCGGGCAAGGCAAGCCTTTGTAAGAAAGCTGACAACCATCAGTTCCACCACGAATAGGTTTAATGATTGGCTGGATATTCAACTTTTTCATTGCTTTTTCTGCAATTTTTACAATATGAAAAACGGGTTCTACCTTTTCTTTCATATTGTAATACTGATCTTTTATTTCAATAATAGCGATATCTTCACCAAATTGTTTTTTGTATTTCTTGTTGAATTTTGCTGTCAATTCGTGTAAAAAGTCTTTTCTTTTTTTGAATAACTTTTTATCGTGATCTCTAATAATTAAAGAAACGGTACTTTCTTCAATACTTCCTGTTAAGCCAGTTACATGAAAGAATCCCTCGTAATCTTTAGTCTCTTCTGGCACTTCTTTTTTAGGTAATTTAGAAATAAATTTAGAAGCCAAAAGCATCGAATTAATCATTTTTCCTTTGGCATAGCCTGGATGAACACTTTTACCTTTAAAAGTAATTTTTGCTCCCGCCGCATTGAAATTTTCATATTCTAATTCGCCAATCTGACTTCCATCCATGGTATATCCCCAATCAGCTCCAAATTTCTCCACATCAAAATGATGAGCACCACGACCAATTTCTTCATCAGGAGTAAAACCAACACGTATTTTCCCGTGTTTGATTTCCGGATGTTGAATTAGGTATTCCATTGCCGTAACGATTTCAGTGATTCCGGCTTTATCATCAGCACCTAACAAGGTTGTTCCGTCAGTAGTGATAAGGGTCTGACCTTTGTATTGCAATAAATCTTTAAAATAAGAAGGTGACAAAACGATATTTTGTTCTGCATTTAAAACAATATCTTTTCCGTTGTAATTTTCTATTATTTGTGGTTTTACATTGGCACCTGTAAAATCAGGCGTGGTGTCAAAATGCGAAACAAAACCAATGACAGGTACTTCATGAGATACGTTACTTGGTAAAGTGGCCATGATGTAAGCTTTGTCATCAATGGTCACGTCTTCCATACCAATGTTTTTTAATTCTTCAACTAATTGGTTGGCTAAGTCCCATTGTTTTTTTGAACTGGGAGTTGTTTCTGAGTTGGGATCAGATTCGGTATCTACAGTTACATAACTGATAAACCGATCAATAATATGTTGCATAAAAATGAATTTTTGATAGATATATAGTAACAAAGATACTAAACCGATGGCTATTTCAGTGTTAACAATTCAATTAAAATCCTTCAAAAACACCCAAACCAAAAAGTGCAAAATCATATTTTACCGGATCGTTTGGGTCAAATTTTCGTAAATTACTATCTAATTCAGCCAATGCTTTTCCATCGTTTTGTTTTCTGGATAACAATCCTAATTTTCTGGCCACATTGCCCGAATGTATATCAAGAGGGCAGGAGAGCTGAGCGGGAGAAATAGTTTTCCATATACCTAAATCAACTCCGTTTGTATCTTGGCGAACCATCCAACGGAGAAACATGTTGATTCTTTTTGCAGCGGAATTGTTCATCGGGTCAGAAATATGTTTTTCGGTTCGCGATAAATGGGGGATTTCAAAAAAAACTTTTTTAAAAGCGGAAATACTTTTTTGTAAATCGGATACTGATTGGTTCTTAGCAAATACGGCTTCTAATCCGCCGTGATTTTTATAAATATGTTGCAAAGACTGAATAAAAGTTTGAAAATCAACTCCGTTAAAAGTTCGATGTACAAAATTTTCCAGACCTTCCAAATGATGTTCTTGGTGATTCATGACAAAATCGTAAGGGGAGTTACCCATCAATTCCATCATTTTTTTTGCATTGGTGATAATCATTTTTCGATTGCCCCATGCAATTGTTGCAGATAAAAAACCTGCAATTTCAATATCTTTTTTTAATGAATATAAATGCGGAATCTGAATGGGATCACTTTCAATAAAGTTGGGATGGTTGTACAAGTCTACCTTTTCGTCAAGAAAGTCTTTGAGTTCTGATTCGTTCATTATTTTACTATTGCTGTAAAATCTTTAACCGGATGCTTAACAATACAACCGTCTTTCATTACCAATTTTCGGTCGGCCATATTTGCTAGTTCTTCGTTGTGGGTGACAATGACAAATGTTTGTCCCATTTCTTCCCGAAGTTTAAAAAACAGCTGATGCAAATGATTGGCGGATTCTGTATCTAAATTCCCGGAAGGTTCATCAGCAAATATCACCGCCGGTTTATTAATTAATGCTCTTGCAACCGCTACACGCTGTTGCTCGCCACCTGATAATTCATTGGGCTTGTGATGCATTCTTTCTTTTAATCCAAGATATTCCAATAATTTAGTTGCTTCTGCTTCGGTTGCTTTTTTATCTTTTTTGGCAATAAATGCAGGAATACAAACATTTTCTAAAGCTGTGAATTCCGGAAGTAATTGATGAAATTGAAAAATGAAACCTAACTTAAGATTTCTAAATTTTGATAATTGATTATCATTGAATTGCAAAATATTCTCACCATCAATTACAAGTTGACTTTCATAACCTGTTGATGGCTTTTCTAAAGTACCTAAAATTTGTAGCAATGTTGTTTTACCTGCACCGGAAGCTCCAACAATTGCAATGATTTCTCCTTTGGTAATGTGAAGATGAACACCTTTTAACACATGAAGTTGATCAAAAAATTTATGGATGTTTCTTGCTTGTATCATACAATTCTGTTTCTACAAAGAAACAAAGTTTTTAAGGAATTTGAAACGTCTTCCGTTTTTATTATGGTTTAATAATTTATAATTATTCGTTAAAGAATAATATGTGTTTAATATTATCGTATATTTGTTAAACAAAAAATAGGTTATGAAATACATTCTTGGCTTACTAATCGTCTTAATTCAATTCTCTTGCCAATCGCAGGATAAAAAATCAACTTTTGCAATAACTAAAGAACCAATACCAATGAATGTAGAAAAAGGAATGGAAGTGGCAACGCTAGCAGGTGGCTGTTTTTGGTGTACCGAAGCTATATTTTTAGAATTAAAAGGTGTTTCTAAAGTTGTTTCCGGCTACATAGGAGGAACAACAACCAATCCTACGTATAAAGATATTTGTACAGGAACAACAGGACATGCCGAAGCAATACAGATAACTTTCGACCCTAAAATAGTGTCCTTTGGTGAATTATTGGAAATATTTTTTGCTACACATGATCCAACAACACTAAATAGACAAGGAAATGATGTAGGCACACAATACCGCAGTGAGGTGTTTTATTATTCGGATGCTCAAAAGAAATTAACGGAAGATTACATTGCTTTAATGACGAAAGAAAAAACATTTTCGAATCCGATTGTGACACGAATTTCTCCTGCATCCGTTTTTTATGAGGCGGAAGATTACCATCAAAATTATTACAATGGCAACAAAACACAGTCGTATTGTAGCTATGTAATTACACCTAAAATTGAAAAATTAAGAAAGAATTATAAAGAAAAATTAAAAAATTAACTACCCAGAGTTCGTTGATTATCTGAACAGCTTAGTAGGAAGCATTGAAAATAATTAAAAAATTAGCTATGAACACATTATTAGAAAAAGAATTATTTGAACTTTTGGGGGACAATCATCAAATGACATCTGCCGAAACGCCTCTTCGTCCGGATGCATTCGTAAAGTCGGATGCAGAAAAAATGACAACTATTGAAAAACATTTTAAAATTATCATGGAAGAAATGGGTCTGGATATGACCGATGATAGTTTACAAGGAACACCCCACCGTGTGGCTAAAATGTTTATTCAAGAAATTTTTAGTGGTTTAAATCCTGCCAATAAACCGAAAATTTCCGTTTTTGAAAACAGTTACAATTATGATAAAATGTTGGTGGAGGCAAATATTAGTTTTAACTCCACTTGTGAACACCATTTTTTACCAATTATAGGTAAAGCTCACATTGGTTATGTTTCGAACGGAAAAGTGATTGGTTTGTCAAAGTTAAACCGTATTGTTGATTATTATGCTCGTCGTCCACAAGTGCAGGAACGTATGATTATGCAAATTTTCAACGAATTAAAAACAGTGCTAAATACCGAAGATGTAATTGTTGTGGTTGAAGCCGAGCATTTGTGTGTTTCCAGCCGAGGAATTAAAGATAGTTCCAGTTATACTTCAACTATTCAGTATGGCGGAATTTTCAATGAAAAGGAAAACAGAAATGACTTTTTTAATTTAATGAAACAAGATAAGTAATTTGGCATTACATTTGTTTTTTAAGTGATTAAAAAACAAAGATGACAGAAATAATTAAAAAAGTTGAACCCAGTAATAAATCCAGAGATTTATGGCTTAGTTTATTATTCGACGGAGTTGGAATGTTGTCGTATTTAGTCCCTTTTTTAGGTCCTATTTCAGATGTAATTTGGGCTCCGATAGCCGGTTTGATTTTATTAAAAATGTATAAAGGTAATGCAGGAGCGGTGGGTGGAATTATAGTATTTATAGAAGAGCTGTTACCCGGATTTGATTTTATTCCAACATTTACATTAACATGGATTTATACCTATGTAATAAAAAAGAATTAAAAAATAGCTTCACAAACGTGAAGCTATTTTTTTTTAATTTTAACCTTAGAACCTTAGAACCTTAGAACCTTAGAACCTTAGAACCTTAGAACCTTAGAACCTTAGAACCTTA
>NZ_JBILTE010000215.1:0-4094 GCF_044371705.1 Flavobacterium sp.
TACGAACAAGAAGTAGCCGAATTGGATGAATTTTTCAAACGAACCGGTTATCCTCGAGCTCCGAAATATTATATCATGAAATGGTTGGCAGATTACATCACCGATTTCGGAATTGACGGTTATCGCGTGGATACTGTCAAACATACCACCGAAGATGTTTGGGCAGATTTTTCTAAAGTTTGTAAAGACGTGTTTGCACAGTACAAAAAAGACAATCCTAAAAATGTGTTGGATGACAACGAGTTCTTTTTGGTTGGTGAAGTGTATGGTTACGGAATCAATGGCAGACAACTCTACAATTTTGGCGATAAAAAAGTAAACTATTTTGAAAACGGATTTGCGTCGCTCATCAATTTTGATTTTAAAGGCGATGCTAACAAACCCTATCAAGAACTCTTTTCAAACTATTCCAACATTTTGAATTCCGATTTAAAGGGATTGAGTGTCATGAATTACGTGACTTCGCACGACGACGGTTGGCCGTTTGACAAGAAAAGAGAAAAAGCAATTGATGCCGGAACCAAATTGTTATTAACTCCCGGAATTTCACAAGTATACTATGGCGATGAAACTGCACGTTCGCTAGAAATAGCAGGAGCTGAAGGCGATGCTACCTTGCGTTCGTTTATGAATTGGGAAGACATACCAACCAATGCAGCAACGAAAACAGTACTGACTCATTTTCAAAAAATTGGTCAGTTTCGAAAAAACCATCCAGCGATTGGAGCGGGAATTCACAAAGAAATTTCAAAAGCTCCGTTTTATACGTTTAGCCGAACTTTTACCAAAGGTGATTTTACCGATCAAGTAGTAATTGGTTTGGAATTACCATTTGGAAAAAAAGAAATCAATGTTTCTTCTGTTTTTGAAGACGGGACGGAAGTTCACGATGCATTTTCAGGTATTTCAAGTGTTGTAAAAGACGGAAAAGTGGAGATTGATAGTCAGATGGGGATTGTTTTGTTGGAGCGGAAGTAAACTAACCTAATCTCAAAATGAAATGCAAAAATTTAAAAATTTTCTTTTACTTGTATTAATATCTAACTTTTCATTTGCACAGATTAATCAAAATGACAGTTTGAATAGTTTTAAAACGGATTGTGAAAAAATAAAAATAAACGACTCTTTAATTGTTAAAGCAGGAGATTATGTTTTAGACAAACAAAAGAAAATAAACATTTCCAAAACATTACTAGACTCAACAAATATAAAATCTATCTACGCTATTCAAAATCCTTGTGAAAAAATTCACAGTGGTTATCGAAGTGCTTATATAATTGAAAGAAAAGAACAATTTGCTCTCCTAAAATTAGATGATTATGTCAAAAACATTCAATCGAAAAATACCGATTATGACAAATTCCAAGTTATTATTAACGGAAAATTAATTGATGATTATTCCGAGTATTTAATTGAGGTAACTAAAAAAACAAAGTTCATTATAACAAAGGATGAGTTAAGAGAGAAGAAGATAACAATAAGAATAGAACAAAATTAATTACTTCACTGCTAATGCGAGCGTCTCGCTCGTAACAAATTTCACTAGAGCAAAAATACTTTTTCAAGCACAAAAAGCGTTTATACTCCCAAAGGTTGTAAACGCTTTCTTTTTGAAGACTTTTTGAGCCGAGTTTTATTCCTATATTTGAAAAGTAAATCCCAAAATTACCATTGAATGACTTTTGAAAGAACCTTTTACACCCAAACACTTCTTTCAACACTACTCCTGCTGGTTTTTACAAGTTTGTTTATCGGTTGTACGACCTCCCAAACACAAATGGGTAGTCAAGCTACTTCTTTTTACAACAATCAATCGTTGGATACGACAACCATTGCCTACTCGGTCATATTTACCGGCAATGCGGCCAACACCTTGAACGATGAAGCAACAGCCAACTTGAATTCTCTGAAGAAAAGATTGGAAAATGCTTCTGAAAACAGCTCACTGGTATTTTTAGGTGATAACATTTTTCCCATTGACGATACACCCATTAGGAATTTGGAAACGAATGTTCAAGCGACAGAAAAAATTAAAAAACAACTCGACCTTTCACAAAAATTCAAAGGTTCCGTTTTTATGATTCCGGGCGAAGCAGACTGGGGCTATGGCTTGAACGGATTATTATCGCAAGAAAAAATTATTCAAAAATATTCGAAGAAAAAGAGTGAATTACTTCCCAAAAACGGCTGTGGAATAGCGTCTGAATCACTCAGCCCAACCGTTGAATTGATTACCATTGATTCGCAATGGTTCATGGAAGATTGGGATAAACATCCGGAAATAAACAACGGTTGTACCATCAAAACCCGTGAACAATTTTTTGAGGCTTTTGAAACGATGCTTCTTCAAAACCAGCAAAAAACGATTGTGTTAGCCATGCATCATCCCTTGTTAAGCAATGGCGTTTATGGTGGACACTATTCGCTGAACCAACAGTTATTTCCCTTTGATAATTCAGTCCCACTTCCCATTGCAGGATCGTTTATTAATTTGATTCGAAAAGCGAGTGGTTATAATTCTCAAGATATTCAAAACATCATTTACAGTGCATTCGTTCAAAGAATTAAAATCACGGTTCAGAAATACGACAATATTTTAGTAGTTTCCGGCCACGAAAAAAATATGCAATACCTCAAAAGAGAGGGTATTCAACAAATAATCAGTGGTTCCGGAGCGTATGTTGCTCCTGCAAAAGCAGTAGAACCCACCGATTTCAGTTACGGTGGTTTTGGCTACGCAGTTTTGGATGTTTATGCAACCGGTGCTTCAACCATTTCCTATTACACCACTATCAACAGAAAAGAAGTGTTGCTTTTTAAGCAAAAAACCAGAGACCCACAATACAACAGCAAAAATGAATCGTATCCTAAAAAATTTGACTCAACTAAACAAACGTCTGTTTTTGGAAAATCGGTTGTAGAAAGAGGTCCGTTTTACAAATTCCTTTGGGGCAACCATTATAAAAAGTACTATCAGCAACAAATTTTGGTTCAAACAGCCACATTAGATACCTTGTATGGTGGTTTGAAACCCATTGGTTTGGATACTGAAAATACTACAGGTTCCCTTTATTTTTCAAGTAAAAAAGGAAAAGAATATGTGATGATTCCCTTACAAAAAGATGCTGCATCTTTCTTTAATTCCCTCGTTTACAAAAACCAATTAACGAAAGACAAAAGCAAAAATGAACTAACGGAAAGTTTTCTGATGGATTATTTTACCGCCATTCACCCTTTTATGCCGTTGGTTCTTCCCGATTTGTCAAAAGCAATTGGCGTTCAAGCCATGCAACCGGAATTACTCTACATTCCCAAACACAAAGTTTTAGAAAACTACAACGAAAATTTTGGTGACGCTTTGTATTATTTAAGTGAAAAACCTTTAAACAGTATTGGAACCGATGCTATGCTTCACTTGATTCACACCAACAAAAGCCATCAGGTAGACACCCAAAATTACCTGCGTGCACGACTTTTGGACATGCTTATTGGCGATTGGGACAGAAATGCTGAAAATTGGCAATGGAGTGTGCATCAAGAGCAAGACAAAACCATTTACAGACCCATCCCATTAAACAGAGATCAGGCATTTGCAAAATACGACGGGACTTTTTTAGGACTTTTGAAAAGCATTCCCGCCATGGGTCAGATGCAATCCTACAGTTACAATTTGAAACAAATTAAAAAATTCAATTTGCAAGTTTACCCGCTCGATTTGGCACTTTTGGCCGATTGTGATGAAAAAATGTGGCTCGAGCAGGTACAATTCATCAAAGAACATCTGACCAATGAGCAAATCAATCAAGCATTTGCAAATCTTCCTTCGGAAATAAAAGATGAAACCAACTCCACGTTGAAATTGTATTTAAAAAACCGTTTGGATAAATTGGATCGTACTGCCAAAAGCTATCACAAATTATTAGAGAAAAAAGGAGTCGTTGTGGGCACTCTTGAAGACGATGTATTTGTCATCAATCGACTTTCAGGCGGCAGAACTTCTGTAGTAGTTTACAATGGCAAAAAAGTCCCCGGCAACATTGTTTTTGAAAAAACCTTTTCGAAAAAACATACCAAGGAAATTTGGTTATTCGGAT
>NZ_JBILTE010000061.1:0-13984 GCF_044371705.1 Flavobacterium sp.
TATTGAAATAACCTCGTTTAATCTACTGCGTCTTTTCCCAAACTACCTCATAAATTGAAAACTGATTGCTTTCAATTTCTTCAAGGATAAAAATTTTAGGAAATAATTCGTTAAGCGTTTGTTGGTATTGGTTTTCTTCTTCTTTTTGAAGAAGTTCATCAAGAGTCACCATTTTAAAACTAGTTGTTTTTTCTTTTTCAACGACTTCAAATTTGTCTTTTTGAAATTCAAAAACAAAGATGTTTCGACATAAAATAAAACGGGTCACATTTATTTTACGGTGCCGCTTTTGCGTATACGATAATTTAATTTTCTTTTTCTTGGCTCGATTAACAGTGAATTGACATTCAGCCGTTGCGTCTTGTTTAAAAAGGATGTAAACTGCTTCTTTCTCCTGAGCAAAAAGCTCAAAAGTCACTAAAAAAAGCAGTAGAGTTAAACTTTTCTTCATTTTATAAAAATCCCAGTTTTTGGCGAACACGCTGTAAAACTTCGGTTGCTTTTGCCGATGCTTTTGTTGCACCTTCGGCTAGGGCTTTGTCTACTTCTGTTAGATTGTTCATATAGTAATTATATTTTTCACGTTCGGTTTTAAACCTCTCTACCAGTAGCTCAAAAAAAGCTTGTTTCGCATGGCCGTATCCATAATTTCCTCCTAAATAATTGCTTCGCATGATAGCGATTTGTTCTTCAGAAGCCAATAATTTGTACAAAGCAAACACATTACAGGTATCCGGATTTTTAGGTTCTTCTAAAGGAGTACTATCGGTTTCGATTGTCATGATTTGTTTACGCAACGCTTTATCATCCAAAAAGATATTGATAATATTCCCTCTCGATTTACTCATTTTTTGTCCGTCGGTTCCCGGAATATACATCGTGTCTTCTTGTATTTTTGCCTCAGGCAATACAAATACTTCACCCATCTGATGGTTAAATCGTGCAGCTACATCACGCGTGATTTCGATGTGTTGCAATTGGTCTTTCCCAACAGGAACAAATTCGGCATCATACAATAAAATATCAGCAGCCATTAACATCGGATACGAGAATAAACCGGCATTTACATCATCTAAACGATCGGCTTTGTCTTTAAAAGAATGAGCCAATGTTAACCGTTGAAACGGGAAAAAACAACTCAAATACCAAGCTAATTCGGCCGTTTGAGGCACATCCGATTGACGGTAAAAAATAACTTTATTGATATCCAAACCAAAAGCTAACCAAGCAGCAGCAACACTGTAATTGTTTTCACGAAGTGTTTTGCTGTCTTTTATTTGTGTAACCGAATGTAAATCGGCAATAAAAAGATAGGATTCATTTTCAGGTTGATTGGCCATTTGAATAGCAGGCATTATTGCTCCCATTAAATTTCCCAAATGCGGTGTTCCGGTGGCTTGAATTCCTGTGAGTATTTTTGACATAGTTTTTGGCGTATGATAAACGAATCTGATTTGATTGTAGCAAAGGTAAATCTTTTATTAAAAATTCATAACGATTCCTTACTTTTGGCTCTATGAAGTTTTTTAAAATTATTTTTTGGGTCCTTTGGCGAATTTGGTTCTATGTATTAATGGGATTGATAATAGTTATTTTATTTCCATTATTATTTATTTCTATTTTGAAAGAAGAATGGTATCCGTTTTTTTTTAAATTAGCACGTTTTTGGGCAAGAGGCGTTTTAATAGGTATGGGTTTTTATACCAAAATAGATCGTGAGCAAGAATTTGAAACCAATAAAAGCTATATGTTGGTAGCCAATCATACCTCGATGACCGACATTATGTTGATGCTTTATGTTTCTAAAAATCCGTTTGTTTTTGTTGGGAAAATGGAGTTAGCAAAAATTCCTTTGTTTGGATTTTTTTATAAACGAACCTGTATTTTGGTAGACAGAAACAGTTCAAAAAGCAGATTTGGTGTTTTTGAACGAGCTCAAAAAAGATTAAATCAAGGGTTAAGTATTTGTATATTCCCGGAAGGTTTAGTGCCGGATGATGAATCAATTATTTTGGGTGAATTTAAAGATGGTGCTTTTCGTTTGGCAATTGAACATCAAATTCCGATTGTCCCGATGACATTTGCAGATAATAAAAAACGTTTTTCCTATACATTTTTTAGTGGAAGTCCAGG
Organism: Flavobacterium sp.; assembly: GCF_044371705.1. Classification (GTDB taxonomy): domain Bacteria; phylum Bacteroidota; class Bacteroidia; order Flavobacteriales; family Flavobacteriaceae; genus Flavobacterium. The sequence goes on from NZ_JBILTE010000061.1 coordinate 2,134, forward strand.
ATTAATGAGAGCTAAGATTCATCGATTTGTAGAAACTAAAGGGAAAACATTAGAAGATAAAAAAGAAATTAAAGATCAGGTAAGCGAATTAATTTATAAACAATTACTAGTTTATCAAAAATAAAAAAGAGCACTGTGGCTGAGTGCTCTTTTTCTGCTACAACTAATTTGGGAGAAAAAGCAGTAGCGACCAAAATAAAACATGATAACCAAAACTAACTAAGTTTTATTTTTAAAATCGATAACTGATGCCGGAATACAAACCAATAAAATATGGTTTAAAATTACCTGCTTCGTTACTGAAGGTGTTGAGTTGGTATTTAAACATCGGTTCAAAATTTGCCTGAAACGATTTCCAAAAGGTGTAATTAAATGCAATGCCAACATTGGAACTGAAATGAACCTGATTCAAATTGTTAGCTTCTCCTAACTCAAATTCAAAGCCGGGAGACCTTACAACTACTTGATTTTCTGTTAGAAACAAGGTGCTTACTCCTCCGATGAATTGAATGCCGAATTTTCTATCTAATATTTTGTAAGAAAGTTCTAAAGGCATTTCCAAATAGCCCATTTGTTGATTTAATATTCCTTCGTTAGTATTTAATGCATTACCTTCATTAAAACTATCAAACGAAACTTCTGAAGCAGCACTTTTACTCATCACAATAATTGAAGCACCACCATTGGTAGTATTCAAATTATTTGTACTCGATTTACCCAAACTTGCAAAATACATGACATCATTTGTATTGTAGCCCAAGGAAACTTGATTAAGGCCACTGCGAACCGTTACTTTTTTTGAAAGAGCATATTGAACACCTAAGCCAAAAGTTAAATTATTTTCATATTCTTTTGTATTATTTTCAAATTGTGAATCAATGGGTGAGCCATTACTTGCAGAATTAAAATAAACAGGGGCAACTGCAGAAGTAACTAGCCACCTGTTTATTTTTGGTTCTGTGGATTTCTCCTCTTTTTCTTTTTCTTTTAGCAATTCTTCCAACGCATTAGGTTCAACTGCTGCTTCTGCTATAGCAGTGACAACAGCCGAATCTTTTCCTTTAATTTTATTTATTTCTTCTGCAGTTTTATACTTGTTTAAATCAAATGGTGATTTATCTGTTATGGTAACAACACCAGTGTTTGACTCTGGAATTGTTTTTTGAATCGAATTCGATGATTTATTATTTATCGTATTGTTAAACAGTTGATCAGAATCAGTTCCTTTTTCATTATTTATGACGAGTGCTTCCTTATCACCTTTCATTTCCGACTGTTTAAGATCAAGAGAATTTTCGTTTTTAGGCCATGAATTTAAGGATGGATTTTTACCGGATTTTTTTGTCGTAGCACTATTTGCGACATTGGTCGTATTTTCATTTACAATGGTAACAGTTTGATTGTTTCGAATAGGATTAGCAACTGGGTTGATTGACTTATTAATGATTTCGTTATCACTGTTGTCATTCATTTTTAAACCATTCGAATCCTTTTCTGTCTCTTTATCTTCTTGGTTTTCAAGAACCACATTTTTAGTATCGGGCTTAAATTCAGGTTTTGTGTTTAGTTTTTCAGCAGAAAAAGTACTGTATAAAAGAGTTCCAACTACCAACAATGCTGCAACTCCTGAAAATTTCCACCATAGTGGAATGATTCTTTTTTTCTCTTTCTTATTTAATTCTGCTTCAATTGCATACCAAATTTCTTCAGGTGGATTTACCTCAAAGTCTTTGAATTTTTCTTGAAACAAACGATCTATATTTTTTTGTTCCATCATTAATGATGATAATTTACGTTGTTCCGATCAGCATCGGATAATTTCTCTATTTTTTCCTTTAAAATCTGTCGAGCTCTGGACAAATTTGACTTTGACGTTCCTTCGTTGATTTCCAATAACTCTGCAATTTCCTTGTGAGAATAGCCATCAAGAACATATAAGCTAAATACTAAACGGTATCTGTCGGGTAATTCTTGTATGATTTTCATCAAATAATCAATCGAAACATGGTCTTCATCAATTTCAATCTCCGTTTCTTCAGCAACTATATCTGAGGTAAGTCCCAAATAACTTATTCCTCGATATTGTTGCAAAGATTGATTGACCATGATTCGCTTTGCCCAGCCATCAAAAGAACCTTTAAAATTGTATTGCTCTATTTTTTTAAAAATAAGAATAAAACCATCTTGTAAGTTATCTTGTGCTTCTGCATGATTGCGTGAATATTTCAGACAAACTGTAAACAATTTTGAGGCGAATAACCTATACAATTGTTCTTGTGCTTTTCTGTCATTTTTCTTACAATCATTTATCAGTTGTTCTAATCCCACAGATGTTTTCTCTCATTAGTTTAGTCGGTAACCGGAACTTCTACTTCTTCAAAAATATCCTCTCCATTTTCATCTTTCCCTTTATAAAACTTAAAAATATAAGTTTCATGATAAACCACACTAAAATTTAATGTAGCCTCCAAGGCAGGATCATTAAAATTAATATCTACGCAATTATTTGAATTCACAACAATTGATTGAACAGCAATTGTTCTGGTATTCATATGGCTGTCGTAATAAAAGCCATCAAAACCATGACATGTCGTAGGCCTTTTATAATAAATTTTAATCGGATAAGTTTCACCAAAAGTAAAAGTTTCAGGAAGCTCATAACTATCTACCGCTAAAATTTCGTAGTGATAAGTGACGGAATCGTCATCCATACTGCATGCATTCAACAAAAAAACTAAACTAAATAAAAACAGTATTCTCTTCATTATTTCTTAACATTGTTTGTCTTAGATGTTATTGTTTTAAAATGGTTGCGTCCAAAACCAAAAAAACCCGAAAATTTCGGGTTTAATTTTTTTAATTCTCGTTTTCTTTGATTCGAGCTTTAATTTTTGCTTCAAGTTCGTCAGCCATTTCAGGGTTGTCTTTGATCAAAGCTTTTACAGCGTCTCTCCCTTGTCCTAATTTGGTTTCGCCGTAACTAAACCAAGAACCCGACTTTTTAATGATTTCAAATTCAACAGCTAAATCTAAGATTTCACCTGTTTTTGAAACGCCTTCGCCATACATAATGTCAAATTCGGCAGTTCTAAAAGGCGGAGCAACTTTGTTTTTGACAACTTTCACTTTAGTTCGGTTACCAATCACATTTTCACCATCTTTAATTTGCGAAGATCTTCGGATATCTAAACGAATCGAAGCGTAAAACTTCAATGCGTTTCCACCGGTGGTTGTTTCCGGATTTCCAAACATCACACCAATTTTTTCACGTAATTGGTTGATAAAAAACACGGTACAATGTGTTTTACTGATGGTTGCCGTAAGTTTTCTCAAGGCTTGCGACATTAAACGGGCATGTAATCCCATTTTGGAATCGCCCATTTCTCCTTCAATTTCACTTTTAGGAGTCAAAGCCGCAACCGAGTCGATTACAACAATATCAATGGCACCCGAACGAATTAAGTTTTCAGCAATTTCCAGGGCTTGCTCACCATTATCCGGTTGAGAGATAATTAAGTTTTCAATATCAACACCCAATTTTTCAGCATAATTTCTGTCAAATGCATGTTCGGCATCAATAAAAGCAGCAATTCCTCCTGCTTTTTGAGCTTCTGCAATAGCATGAAGTGTTAATGTTGTTTTACCTGATGATTCCGGCCCGTATATTTCAATGATTCTACCTTTAGGATATCCGTTTACACCCAATGCTAAGTCAAGACCCAGCGAACCTGATGAAATGGATTCAACTTCTTCAACGGCTTTGTCACCCATTTTCATTACCGTACCTTTGCCGTAGGTTTTGTCTAATTTGTCTAATGTTAATTGTAAGGCTTTTAATTTGGCTTCTTTCTCTGTACTCATAATAATTGGCTTTAAATTTATATACAATTCTTTGTGTAAAAATACTTTTTTTTTTGATGTATAAATAAATTATTTTTCCACAAAAAGGAACAGACAAAGTTAAATCGATTATGTAATTTTGTAAACATTTTAAATTAGGTATGCATAAAATTATATCCTATCCTTTATCGGCATTGTATTATGTGTTGTTTCTTGCAACCTTGTGTGTTTTTCACCCCATTCAATGGATTTGTTTCAATGTTTTTGGATATGAAGCTCATAAACGAAGTGTGGCTATTTTGAATTTCTTTTTGTTGCGAAATACCCATGTTTTGGGGACAACCTATGATTTTCAAAATCGGGAAAGGCTACCACTAGATGTTCCGTTAATTATAGTTGCCAATCATCAGAGTTTGTATGATATTATTCCAATTATTTGGTTTATGAGAAAATGGCATCCAAAATTCATCAGTAAAAAGGAATTAGGTAAAGGCATTCCAAGTGTTTCATACAATTTAAGACACGGTGGTTCCGTTCTTATAGACAGAAAAGATGCAAAGCAAGCGTTGGCAGAAATAAAAATAATGGCGGAATATATTGAGAAGTACAAACGTTCTACCGTCATTTTTCCCGAAGGAACCCGAAGTAAAGATGGAGTTCCAAAGAAATTTTCAGAAAGCGGACTGAAAATATTATGTAAATATGCTCCTTCTGCTTATATTGTGCCAATATCTATCAACAATTCATGGAAAATGTTGCGATTTGGACAATTTCCAATGGGATTAGGCAATCGAATTACATTTACCATACAAGAGCCGTTTCCGGTGAAAGGAATGCCTTTTGATCAATTAATGATTCAAACAGAAAATGCCGTTGTTAACGGAATAAAAAATTAATAGTATGTCAATAAAAAACATTCGTCTAGAAGTAATGCAGTTGTTGGAAAGAAAAGTGGATACTTTCATGAACGATTACCTTATTCCCGTAGAAAAAATATGGCAACCTTCTGATCTGTTGCCGGATTCTGAAAAGGAAACTTTTTTTGAAGACGTGCAAGAGTTACGTGAACTAGCTAAAGACTTACCGTACGACTTTTGGGTAGTTTTAGTAGGTGATACGATTACAGAAGAAGCTCTGCCTACTTATGAATCTTGGTTGTCGGAGGTAGAAGGCGTAGATAGTGAAGCAAAAAACGGCTGGTCACGATGGGTAAAAAATTGGACCGGTGAAGAAAATCGTCATGGAGATGTATTAAATAAATACTTGTATTTATCCGGAAGGGTAAACATGCGTGAAATTGAAATGACCACCCAACACTTAATTAATGATGGATTTGATATAGGTACAGGCAAAGATCCTTATAAAAACTTCGTTTACACCAGTTTTCAAGAATTGGCAACGTATATTTCACACAATCGGGTAGCACAAATTGCAAAAAAATATGGCGATAATAAATTGTCTAAAATGTGCAAACTCATTGCAGGTGATGAAATGCGTCATCATCATGCCTATAGTGAATTCATTAATCAAATATTCAAAGTAGATCCAAGTGAGATGATGTTGGCTTTTCAGTACATGATGAAACAAAAAATAGTCATGCCGGCACATTTTCTTCGTGAATCGGGTCAGAAAATCAGTTCTGCTTTCGAAAATTTCTCCGATTCTGCTCAACGACTTGGCGTATATACTGCTGCCGATTATGTTGATATATTGCAAAAACTCATCGAAAAGTGGGATATTGAAAAGATAAACGGATTGACAGAAGAGGCAGAGAAAGCACGCGATTACTTAATGAAATTACCCGCCAGAATGGCCAAAATTTCTGAACGCTTAGTTATTCCTGAAACCGGTCATGTGTTTAAATGGGTGCAACCTGCTTTGGTGAAATAATTCATGACTATAATTGACAAAGCCATCCTTTTTGTAAAAAAACAACTTCAAAACGCTGAAGGAGGTCATGATTGGTTTCATATAGAACGTGTTTACAAAAACGCGTTGCTGATTGCAGTAGATGAAACGTGCGACTTAACAGTTGTAAAATTAGGAGCATTGTTGCATGACATAGCCGATTCAAAATTCCATCAAGGCGATGAAGAAATAGGTCCAAAAACTGCCCGAATTTTTTTAGAAAGTGAAAATGTTTCTGAAGAAATTATTGAGCATGTCATTCCAATCATCAAGAATATTTCATTCAAAGGCGGAAATTTTGAAAAAACTTTTTCTTCCAAAGAATTAGAAATTGTGCAAGATGCCGATCGATTGGATGCATTGGGAGCCATCGGAATTGCAAGAACATTTAATTATGGGGGGTTTAAAAACAGAACAATTTACGACCCTCAAATTGCCCCCAAATTGAATATGAGCAAAGAGGAATACCAAATAAGTGATTCGCCTACTTTGAATCATTTTTACGAAAAATTACTGCTGTTAAAAGATCAAATGAATACCGAAACCGGAAAAAAATTAGCTCACGAACGTCACCGTTTTATGGAATTGTTCCTGAGCCAGTTTTATGCGGAATGGGAAGGGGAGAAATAGTTTTATCTCCCAGGAAACTCCGCTTTTCTTTTCTCCAAAAACGCCGTCGTTCCTTCCTTAAAATCTTCCGTTCCAAACGATTTTCCAAAGTTTTTAATTTCAACAGCATAACCATTTACGCCATCTTTAAAATTAGCATTTACCGCTTCAATTGCATTAGAGATTGCAACAGAAGAATTTTTAGCGATTTTACTTGCAATGCCTTTGGAAAATTCAATTAACTCAGCTTGCGAGACCACGTGATTGACTAAGCCGTAATTTTTAGCCGTTTCCGCATCAATCATTGCGGCACTCATAATCATTTCCATAGCCCGACCTTTTCCAACTAATTGTGGTAATCGTTGTGTTCCTCCATAACCGGGAATAACACCCAAAGTTACTTCGGGCAAACCCATTTTAGCATTGTTAGAAGCAATTCTGAAATGTGCCGACATGGCCAATTCTAATCCACCGCCTAAGGCAAATCCATTCACAGCTGCAATGACAGGTGTGGATAAATTTTCAACAAAGTCAAATAATAGTTCCTGACCTTTTGTAGCTAGTTTTCCGCCTTCTTCTACTGAAAAATGAGCAAACTCAGAAATATCAGCACCGGCTACAAAAGCTTTTTCACCACTTCCGGTAATGATAATTACTTTTGTGGATTGATCTTTGTTTTCTGCATCAAAAGCCTGATGAAGTTCTTCGATGGTAGCTTTGTTTAATGCATTTAATTTGGTGGGTCGGTTAATGGTAATTACCGTAATCCCATTTTCTTTTTCAAGTAGAAGGTTTTCGAAAGTCATAATTATGATTGTTTTTCGTTGGTGTTTATAGGAATCGAAACATGAAATGTGGTTCCAATATTGGGTGTTGATTCAAATGTAATGGTTCCGCTATAATTTTCAATGATTTTTTTAATGATTCCCAAGCCCAATCCCATGCCGCTGTTTTTGGTAGTGAATTTGGGTTCAAAAATATGTGGTGAATTTTTTTCGGATATTCCAATTCCGTTATCTTTTACTTCAATAATTACATGATCATCCTTTCTGTAAACCGAGACATTTACGGATGGATTTTGAGCATTTTCCGAAATGGATTGCGTTGCATTTTTTACCAAATTAGTCACAATACGAATTAATTGGGTTCGATCCAGTAGACTAAAGATTTCCTTTTCTTTTGCTTCAAAATGAATATAATCTTCATTAAAAATATCCAAAGCCATTTGCACCACCGCAACCACATTAATTTGTTCATTATTTTGTGCCGGCATGGATGCAAAACTGGAGAAAGCATTTGCCATGGCACTCATGGTATCGATTTGCTGTAATAATGTTTGGGTATAGTCTGCTAATTTCTTATCGATGTTTGGATCGTTCGCATCAAATTTTCGCTGAAAACTTTGAACGGTCAAACGCATCGGCGTCAGTGGGTTTTTAACTTCGTGTGCTACCTGTTTGGCCATCTCCCGCCATGCTAAATCACGTTCATTTTGAGCAAGTTTAACCGCACTTTCCTCTAATTTGTCCACCATGCTGTTATACGATTCAACCAATAATTTTATTTCACGGCTTGTAGCGTCTAACTGAATTCTTTCATTTCTTTTGTTGAGTTGCGTTTCCTGTAATTTATCAGAAATGGTCTTGAGTGATTTGGTTATGTAACTAGATAAATAAAAGGCTAGTAAACCCGAAAACACCAACATAAAAATATAGACTTGACTAAAACGAATCAAAAAATTTCTTAATTCTTGTTGATAATAACCCCCATCTTCAATATATGGAATGTTAACAATTGCTAATGATTTGAATTGTCCATCTTTTATTTCACTGTATGCGGAAAGGTGTTTCACGCCATCTATTTCAAAAAACTCAACATATCGTTTGTCGATACTGGCTTGAATTAAATTAATAATGTAAGGATCTAATGATTCCGGTTGTTTATCTACTGCAAAACTGGGTCTTGATGATTTTAAAAATGTTCCTTTTAAATCATAAAAATTAATTTCAAGTCCGTGAATATCGGTCAATTCATGAATTTCATCCTTAAAAATCAAAGGGATGTTTTCGGTGGTAAGTGGATAAGTTGTATTCTGTAAAATATAGGTAATGTGCTCTTTGATGGCATTTTCTTTGCGTTCTAAACGTTCTTGATGGTAGCTTTTAGCCTCGTTACGAAATTGTAAAACAGAAACGGAGGCAATTAGAACAGATGAAATTACAGTTAGTAAAATCATCGATATGAATATACGAACACGTAGTGAAAGAGCACTTATTTTATTAAAAAACATCACTTGTTTCGCTCTCTTATTCGTTTATAAAATTTAAAACCCAGCATAATCAGCATTGAAAAAAGAAAGATACCGATAACTCCGTAAATCCAATTAATGGCACTTTTTAAAATAACCAAAAACACAACTGCAAATAAAATTATTGTGGCTCCTTCGTTCCACACTCTGAAAAAATTAGAGCTGTTTTTTACTTCATCTTTTTGAAGTTGCTTAAAAATGAGGTGACATTTCCAATGGTACAAATACAGTAAAACTACAAATCCTAATTTGACTATCATCCACTCTTGTTGCAACCATTGTGGCATAATCCATAACAACCAAAAGGCAAAAATGCTTGCTAAAACGGCACTTGGCCAAGTGATAATATACCACAATCGATACTGCATGAGCTGGTATTGTTTGACCAAAATAGACTGTTCCGGTTCCAATTTTTCTTTTGCTTCTGCGTGATAAACGAATAAACGCACGATGTAAAACAATCCCGCAAACCAAGTGATGACAAAAATGAGGTGCAATGATTTGATATAGTTATAATAGTCCATCGTTTTTTTCAATCAATTTAGTGGTCATTTCTCTCCTCAAAAAGTAGGCCGTTACTATTGTAGATAAAATGTCGGCAATTGGAAAAGCAACCCATACACCAAAAATACCAAAATAATTTGGCAATAGTAGTACTAGTGGGATCAGAAAAAACCCTTGTTTGCTCAGCGTGAGTAATAAAGCAGGAATTGCCTTGCCTGCCGCTTGAAAGTAAGCCGCTCCAATCAATTGTAAAGCAATAATGGGTGTAGCCGCAAAAACCCATCGCATCGCATTTGGTGTTTCAGCAATTATATCCAAATCTTTGGTAAAAACGGCAACAATTTGTTTAGCGAAGATTAAAATGATAAGGAAAATTATTGTGGCTAGAACCGCCGCATATTTTATTGAAATGGAAATTGTTTCTTTAACACGATTGTAATTTTCTGCTCCATAATTATAGCCGGCAATGGGAAGAAAACCATGAGTGATTCCCAAAATTGGAAAGAGAGCAAACATTAGCATCCTACTGATAATTCCATAAATCACCACCGAATGTTCGCCCCCATAAGTAAATAGGGTATGATTAATTATAATTGCCAAAATACTTACCACGCCTTGTCTGGAAAAAGTAACCAAACCAAGGGAGGAGATTTCTTTAACAATCGATGAAACAAATGTAAAATGATGCAATTCGGGTTTTAACTCACTTTTTTTGATAAAAAACCAAAGAATAAAAAGAAAGCACATAAAATACGAAAGGGTTGTGGCCAATGCCGCACCAAACATACCCATGTTTAAAAATTTGATGAAAATAATATCCAGAAAAATATTTCCAAAAGCAGGAATAATCATGGCCATCATCGCAAATTTTGCTTTTCCTTCGGCACGAATAACATTATTTCCCATCATGCTTAAAGCCAAAAAAGGAACACCAACTAAAACAGGAATAAAAAATTCTTTTGCCGGTTGCATAATTTCGCCATTTGCACCAAAAAGTAATAGTATTTCATCACAATAAACAAATCCAACAATGACAAACAGCAAAGCCAAACTCAAGGTCATCATGATTTGATTGCCAAAAGTTTGCATGGCTTTTTCTTTGTCTCGGGCTCCTAAGGCTCTTGAAATGATGGAACTTCCACCGATGCCAATGGCCATTCCCAAAGATGAAATTAAAAAAGTAATGGGCAAAACAACTGTAACAGCTGCAATAGCTAAGGAACCAATCCATTGACCCACAAAAATGGTGTCCACCAAGATATTGATAGACATGAAAAGAATTCCAATAGAAGCCGGAACAGCTTGCTTAATCAACAATTGTTTGATGTCTTCCGAGCCTAATGCACCTGAAGAAAGAGCCATCTATACGGTGGTTTGAGTATCGGCAAATGCCCACTGATCAATCCATCTGCTGAGGGTTCTACACCAATCGTCGTCGTCATTTAAACATGGGATTGCTTTAAATTCTTCGCCTCCATGCTCTTTAAATTCATGATTTGCTTCCATTGCAATTTCTTCCAAAGTTTCCAAACAATCGGATACAAAAGCTGGTGTAACAACAGCTAATTTTTTAATCCCCTTTTCAGGCATTTTATTGATTTCAACATCGGTATAAGGTGTTAACCATTTATCACCGGCTAAACGCGATTGAAAAGTCTGGCTGTATTTTCCTTCCGGAATTCCTAAAAATTCAACTACTTGTTTGGTGGTTTCGTAACATTGGTGACGGTAGCAAAAATCGTGTGCCGGTGATGGTGTGTTGCAACACGAACCATCTATTTTACAATGACTTTTGGTAATATCTGTTTTACGAATGTGTCGCTCCGGGATACCATGATAGGAAAACAATAAATGATCGTACTCAAATCCTTCCAAATGTTTTTTGATCGAATTGGATAAATCGCGGATGTAGTCTTTCTGGTTGTAAAATGCTGGAAGAATGGTAAAATTCATGTTTGGGTATTTCTTTTTGCGAATTTCTTCCGCCAAAACCAAAATCGTTACCGTTGAAGCCATGGCATGCTGCGGATATAAAGGGAAAAGCATTACTTCGGTCACCCCTTGACCATGCAGTTCCTGCAAACCCGATTCAATACTTGGCTTGCCGTAACGCATGGCTAAACTTACGGGAATACTGGTGTTAGCTTGTACTTTTTTGTGCATTCGTTTAGATAAAACAATGAGTGGCGATCCTTCGTCCCACCAGATTTTAGCATAAGCGGCTGCTGATTTTTTAGGTCGGGTTTGTAAAATAATTCCACGTACCAATAGAGCTCGCAATAAAAACGGCACATCGATAACGTATTTGTCCATTAAAAACTCGTCCAAATACGGCTTGACATCTTTTGGGGTTGGACTTTCGGGTGAACCTAAGTTGACTAATAATACTCCTTTTTTCATTTTATTTAGTTGCAATTTTTTTATTTTAATTTTTCAGATTAATTATACTTTAAAATCTTTTTCAATAATATATTTACTTCCGCAGGCTTTTCTTTTGTAAAAGTAATATCATATATATATTCATTTTTTTGAAACCATTTTTTAAATATAGAAGGAATATATTTTGCTATTTTTCTGTTTCGTGGTTCTTTATAAAATAAATGAATTTTTTTATTATTATTTGCTCAAACTGTACTTATTGTTCTTATGTTTGATAAACTTTCAATTTTTTTTTCATTTATG
>NZ_JBILTE010000062.1:0-13948 GCF_044371705.1 Flavobacterium sp.
TTGTAACCCGTGCAACTATTTATTAAATTTAAACGTGGAATTTTAGGTAGACTCTGAAACGACTCTTTAGAATAGGATAGCATTATTATTTTTTTCAAAGATATAAAATGTTTAATATAAAATATAAAATGTTAAACAAAATTGGAGTTTAGAATAAAATTTTAGAAATTGACGAGCTTTTATTCTCTTAGTTATCCGTACTTTTGTATTCCAATTTTTGATTTTTTATCATGCAAACTCCTCAGAAAATTGCCGTTGTTGGTTCCGGATTAGTGGGAACCTTATTGGCAATATACCTTAAAAAATTAGGGCACACCGTTCATGTTTTTGATCGAAGTGCAGATATCAGAACCGTTGAATTTTCAGGGCGTTCTATTAATTTGGTGATGTCAAATAGAGGTTGGAAAGCACTGGATGATATTGGCTTGACCGAGGAAATCAAAAAAATCGGAATACCCGTGGATAAACGAGCGATTCATTTACAAGATTCAAAACTTACGTATCAAAATTACGGCAAAGAAGGGGAGGCTATTTATTCACTTTCCAGAGGTGTTTTGAACAGAAAAATGATTGATTTGGCAGAAGCCGAAGGTGTTGAATTCTTTTTTGAACACAAAATTTGGGATGTCACTTTATCAGATGCTACTTTGCATATTGGCGAAACCGAAAGAGGCGAGTGGACCGATTTAAAGTACGATAAAGTTTTTGGTGCCGATGGGGCGTTTTCAAGAATTCGCCACCGCATGCAACGCCAAAGTATGTTCGATTATTCACAAAAGTTTTTAAAAATTGGCTACAAAGAACTGCATATTCCCGCCAATGCAGACGGAACATATAAAATTGATAAAAACTCTTTGCATATTTGGCCACGTGGCAATTTCATGTTGATGGGATTGGCTAATTTAGATGGTTCGTTTACCTGTACACTTTTTATGCCTTTTGAAGGTGAAAATTCATTTGAAAGTCTACATGACGAAAAAACGTTGGTTGAGTTTTTTGCAAAATACTTTCCGGATACCAAAGAAGTGATACCCGATTTGGTGGAAGATTTCTTTAAAAATCCTAAAAGTTATTTGGTTACTATGCAATGTTATCCTTGGACACATAACGACAAAGTCGCTTTAATTGGCGATTCGTGTCATGCAATTGTTCCTTTTTACGGACACGGAATGAATGCCGGTTTTGAAGATATCACAGTTTTGAATGAAATGATTTCAAAGTATGGCGACGATTGGGAAACCATTTTTGATGAATACCAAAAATCCCGAAAACCCAATGCTGATGCAATTGCCGAACTTTCGTATCGCAATTTCATGGAGATGAGTGCTAAAACCGCCGACGAAAAATTCTTACTGCAAAAGAAAATAGAAAAATGGTTTTCTGATAAACACCCTGAAAAATGGCTGCCACTCTACAGCCGAGTAACCTTTAGTTTACAACCTTATTCGGAAGCACTAGCCATTGGCGATTTCCAAAATAAAATAATGGAAGAAGTGATGCAATTAGAAAATATTGAAGAGAAATGGAATAGTTGGGAGGTCGAAGAAAAAATCATTTCATTATTGAATCAATAATCGGAATGTAGCTTTACAATAGTTTCAATCTTTGGCAAATCTTTTCCGAAAGATGAAAATCTTATTTTTTTAAAACAATCTTCATCAGAATTTCTACTATATTTGTTAGTAACCTAATCACTAGCACATGGAAGCTTTTTTGTTGTTTTTTGTACTCATTCTTTTGTTTGTAATTATTTCCAATCTTAATTCAAAATTCAAAGCCACTCAAGAAACAATTAATAAAGTTTTACAAAAAGTCGAACAACTTCAAAAGCAACTTCAAACTTTTGAGGGAAAAGAAACCGTTTCTACGAAGGAAGATATTGTTTTTACAAAAACCGAAGTTTCTGCCAAAGTAGTAGAACCGGAGTTGCCAAAAGCGGTTGTGGAGGTAAAAGAACCTATTCCAATTCCAAAATTTGAAAAACCAAAAGAACCTGTATCAGTTTCTTTCCAAAAACCTGAAATTATTGTAAAAGCTCCTATTCCTAAAAAATCATGGTCAGAATCATTTAAAGAGAACAATCCGGATTTAGAAAAGTTTATAGGTGAAAACCTGATTAACAAAATAGGGATTTTAATTTTAGTTCTCGGAATCAGTTTCTTCGTAAAATATGCCATCGATAAAGATTGGATCAATGAGACTGCTCGTGTAGGAATCGGAATTTTAGCGGGCTCAATTGTAATGGGAATTGCTCATAAACTTCGAGCAAATTTTACAGCTTTTAGTTCTGTTTTAGTAGCCGGAGCGGTGAGTATTTTTTATTTTACCATTGCGATTGCTTTTCATGAATACCAGTTGTTTAGTCAAACGGTCGCTTTCAGTATCATGGTAGTTATCACCGCTTTCAGTTCGTTGGTGTCGGTTTCATACAACCGAATGGAATTGGCTATTTTGTCGCTGATTGGCGGTTTTGCAGTGCCTTTTATGGTAAGTACCGGACAAGGAAATTATGTCGTGTTATTTTCATATATCGTCATTTTAAACACTGGAATTTTAAGTATTGCCTACTTTAAAAAATGGAATGTTTTAAACCTGCTATCGTTTATTTTTACCATCATTCTTTTTGGTGGCTGGTATGTGGTGGAACTTTTCGACAATAAATTACCGCATCGCGGAGCATTTGTTTTTGCAACTATTTTCTATCTTTTGTTTAGTATTATTACAGTGATTCATAACCTTCGCCGCAAGGGAACATTTGGTGTTCTTGAGTACATGATCATGATTGGCAACACATTCTTTTACTTTTCGGTTGGAATGGGAATTTTGCATAATTGGGGAATCGATTTCAAAGGATTGTTTACTTTAGCAATTGCAGTGTTTAATTTAATCTATGCTGTCTTTTTGTACAAACGTTTTGGCTTTGATAAAAACGCCATTTATTTGTTACTTGGTTTAACACTAACATTTGTGACCCTAACCATACCAATTCAATTCAAAGGAAATTACATCACTTTGTTTTGGGCAATCGAAGCTGTTCTGTTGTTTTGGCTATCCAAACAATCAAAAATCAACTCGTTTAAATTAGGGGCTATTATTGTACAAATACTGATGATTTTTAGTTTAGTAATTGATTGGATCAACAAATATTCTTATTTCGAAACGGAATTGGCAATTGTTCTCAATCCGATTTTTATCACTGGAATTGTGGCTTTGACTTCGTTAATTGCCACTTATCTTATTTTGAAAAAGGAAACTGAACCTCAGAAAGTTTGGTTTTTGAGCTTTAATCCAAATCAATACACCACCGGAATTCTACTTGTTGCCACTTTGGTTGCCTATTTTGTTGGGATGTTAGAAACTAGTTTTCAAGCCAATCAATTGCTGAAAATTCGTTATTCATCACTTTCGTATTCTATTTTATACCATTTTATTTTTAGTGCCGTTGTAATTTATTTTGCATTACAACCGAAAAAGCATGATTTTAGAACCCTTGCAATTCTTTTAGCGACAATCAATATCGGACTTTATATTTTATACTTTTTTAATCTTCCAACCGAAGAGTTTTTGACTAGTCTGAACCTTGGATTAAATGAAAAAAGTTCCTTTTACATTCATTATTTATTAGTATTTTGTTTGGTCTACTTCTTTTATGCAATCATCAAATGCCATTCAGAAGTAAAAGCTTTGGCTTTCTACAAATCCAATTTTGCATTGTGGACCTGTGCTTTCGCAATTATATTTATACTGAGTTATGAAATGATGATTCACAGTTTGTATGTAACGCCCAATGTGATTTCAACGAAAGAATTAGCACAGAAATTTCCTGAAAATAACACAATAATCAACTGGGAAAAAGCTTATTTCATTGACTCAAAAGTAGATGAAGTAAAACGCCAAATCATCAAAATTGGCTTCCCTATTCTGTGGGGCGTGCTGTCATTTGCATTTTTAATTGTCGGTATTAAAAAACAATGGAAGCAACTGCGAATCATTTCATTAACGTTGCTGGGAATGACCATAGCAAAATTGTTTGTATACGATATCAAAAACGTTTCCGAAACCGGTAAAATTGTAGCCTTTATTCTTTTAGGAATATTGATTTTGATTATCTCTTTTGTGTACCAAAAAATTAAAAAATTAGTTGTTGATGAAACTCCAAAAAACGACTCTGATGAAAATTAATTTTATAGTTCTTTTCATATTTATATATTGTTTTGGGTTTGCCCAAAGTCATATTGCTTCCATCGAAAACGTTCAAAAAGACGGATTCAATAAAATTCAAATTTCTGCCGAAGTTCGATCTGCAAGTCGTGAAAATTTAGATTTTTTCCGAATTTTAGATAAAAATAATAAAGAAGTTCCTTATGTGGTTTTTGATAATACTAATCGAAACTTTCAAAGGTATAGAGAGTTGAAGATATTAAGAAAGACAATTTTGAAAGATTCTATTACCTCTATTGAAATCCCTTTTAATTATCCCACTCAAAAGTATAGTGAAGATATTGGTTTGCATATATCCAATACAACATTAAATAAAACTTACACAGTTAGTGGAAGTGACAATCAAATAGAATGGTTCGGTTTGGTTGATAATCAATTGTTGACTAATTTGAACAATGAAAAAGGAACTTCGGTTAAAAAAATAATTCATCTTCCATCAAATAATTACAAGTTTTTAAAAATTGATTTTAATGATAAGAACTCTTTACCAATAAATATAATAGATGTTGGATATTTTAATGGAGAACAAAAAGTAATTGATACTTCAATTTTAAATGATTTTAAGTATAAAATCAAAGAAGATTTAAAGAAAAAGAAAACAATAATTACCTTTTCATCAGATATTTTTCAAAAAGTTGACGGAATTTCACTTGCAACTGCAACTCAATTGTTTTCAAGATCTGCTAAAGTATTTGTAACTAAAACTCGAAATGTAAAAAGACAAACTGAAAGCTATCAGCAAGAAATTTCAAGTTTTCAATTGAATTCAAATACTTCAAATACATTTAAATTCAATAGTTTTTTCGTAAAAGAATTTACAATTGAAATAGAAAACCAAGACAATCAGCCTTTGGAAATTTCAAAAATTGATTTACTACAAGAAAATTTATATGTAATTGCAGATTTAAAGTCAAACGAAAAATATGAAGTTATAATAGATTCTACATTTACAAAACCTCAATATGATTTAGCTAATTTTATAGATTCTTCTAAAGATTATCCAAAAGCAAAGATTTCAAAACTTACAAAAATTAAATCTAAAAAAGAAAATTCTTCCGAAAAACCATTTTGGCAGTCAAAAGCATTTATGTGGATTTGTATTTTATTCGGAATTGCAATTACTGGATATTTTGCAATTGGTTTATTGAAGGATTTGAAGGAAAAACAATAACATTTTTTGAATTCATACGGTAAATAACTTTGTCAAAGTTCCAAACTTTGACAAAGTTGTGGACTGAATTTACTCCCGATGCACCTTTTCAAAATCAAAAGCAGGTTTACAAATAGCAATATATTCACATACTTCATCAAACGGATTGGAATATTGAACGCGAGTGTTTTTCTCAATTTTGATGGATTGACCGGCTTCTAAAATTAGTACTTCGTCCTCAATGATAAATTGTTTTTTGCCTTTGATAACATAAGTATATTCATCAAACTCTGGCGTTTGAAAAGGCTCACTCCAATTGGGCGGGGCAATCATGTGAGCGATGGAAATTTCAGTGTTGCCGTCCGAAGCTTTACCAAAATGTTCTTCGATTAACTTTCCATCAGTTGTTGGAACGATGAATGGCGATTTTTGGATTTTATATTTTTTCATTTCTTTAGTCATTGCGAGGAACGAAGCAATCTCATAATCTACCTCCTCTTGTTTTAAATTGTCATAATATCAATTATACTTTCATAAAGATCGTTCCACAGGGGATTAAAGTCTTGAATTAGTTTGATTTTTGTAGCTCTAGATCCCGCTTTTAATTGTTTTTCTCTAGCAATTGCATCTCCAATCATTTGAAATTGTTCGTAATAGACTAATTTGTTTAAATTATATCTTGCAGAAAATGAGTTTTCATATCTTTTTTCTTTGTGTTCTAAAATTCTCTTTGGTAAATTAGAAGTAACACCAATATACAAGGTGTTGTTATATTTATTAGTCACAATATAAATAAACCCGGTTTTCATACTTTCCAAACTTTATGAGATTGCTTCGTTCCTCGCAATGACTTACTTCCTAAAAATAAAATAAACCGCCAGCACCAAAAAGCACATTCCCACAAAATGATTCCATTTAAAGGATTCTGTCTTAAAGAAAAGCATCGAAAAAATTACGAAAATCACTAACGTAATCACTTCCTGAATCACTTTTAACTGCAAAAGTGAAAACGGTCCGCCATTTCCTTCATATCCAATTCGATTCGCCGGAACTTGAAAGAAATATTCAAACAAAGCCAAACCCCAACTGATTAATACAATCGTAATCAGTCCGGCGTTTTCAAACCACTTCAAATCTTTAAATTTCAAGTGACCATACCACGCCAAGGTCATGAAGATGTTGGAAAGTATAAGTAGCCCAATCGTCAAAAATCCTTTCATAAAACCATTCTAAAATTGTCAAATTTTCAAATTGACTCATTGACACATCGACACATTGACTCATTGACACATTGACTCATTTATTTTTTAAACATCTTACTCAAAATTCCCAAAGCACCTCGAATAAAAGTCGCACTGGTTAATACTTTTACCACCGCTTTTGTGGCTTGACTTTCGGGAGCTCGTCGAGTTGAGGTGGTTGTAGTTTTTTGAGCTTCTTTTTGTTTAGCCGCTTCATCCGCCTGCTTTTCGGCCTGTTCTTGAGCAGCGTTAATTTTATTGCTTAAAATTTCAAAAGCACTTTCGCGGTCAATCACTTCATTGTATTTTTTTGCCAATTTAGAACTTGCTATGTGTGAATCAACTTCGGGTTGCGTCAATACATCCATGCGACTCATTGGTGCTCGTAGCATCGTGGCGACAAGTGGAGTAGGAATCCCTTTTTCATTCAAAGCCGTTACAAATGCTTCTCCAATTCCGAGTTGTGTAATCACTTCATCGGTTTTATAATAATCAGACAACGGATAATTTTCAGCTGTCATTTTAATCGCTTTTCGGTCGTTTGCCGTGAAAGCTCTCAACGCATGTTGAATTTTTAAACCCAACTGGCTCAATACTCCAGCCGGAATATCTTGTGGATTTTGCGTGATAAAATAAATACCAATTCCTTTGGAACGAATCAACTTTACAATGGTTTCAATTTGATCTTGCAAGGCTTTACTGGCTTGATCAAAAATCAAATGAGCTTCATCAATAAAAATGACCAATTCCGGTCTTCCGGCATCGCCTTGTTCCGGCATAGTATTGTATATTTCTGCCAATAAACTCAACATAAAAGTTGAAAATAGTTTTGGTTTATCTTGAATGTCGGTCAAGCGAATAATGTTGACATATCCATTTCCATTTTGGTCAATTCGCATCAAATCATCGATATCAAAAGATAATTCGCCAAAAAAAACATCAGCTCCTTGTTGTTCCAATTCAATCACTTTTCTTAAAATTGAACCGGTTGAAGAAGTGGAAATTCTTCCATATTCCTTTTCAATTTCTTCTTTTCCCTCCTCGGTGATAAATTGTAAAACTTTTTTGAAATCTTTTAAATCTAATAATGGTAATGTATGATCGTCACAATATTTAAAAATTACTGAAACAACTCCACCTTGAGTGTCATTTAAATCCAATATTCTCGAAAACAAAACAGGTCCAAATTCCGAAACAGTTGCCCGCATTCGCACACCATTTTGTTTAGAAATCGTCATCAATTCTACCGGAAAACCTTTGGTTTCGTAACCTAAATTGATTTTAGCATGACGTTCCGTGATAAAAGGTTGTTCAATTCCTGGCATCGCAACTCCGGAAAAATCACCTTTGATATCCATCATCAACACTGGAATTCCGTTTTTGGAAAGTTGCTCAGAAAGCACTTGAATGGTTTTTGTCTTTCCTGTTCCGGTAGCTCCGGCAATTAATCCGTGTCGGTTTAGGGTTTTTAAAGCAATGTTTACTTGGGCATTTCCACCAACGGGTACACCGTCTAACATTGCTCCACCTAAGGTTATAAAATCTCCTTTGGTAGCATATCCGTTAATAATGTGCTGACTAAATTCTTCGGCTTTACTCATGATTTTTAGATTTAACCCTCAAATGTAATAAAAGCATTTATAAATCAAAAGGTATGATTTTCAAATTTTCAAAGTGCTTCATTTTCAAATTGATTACCTTTGTAGCCTATTTTTATTAAAAATGCTTCAAAAAGAAATACAATTAGCGGTTGAAAAAGGCGAGATGCTGCCGCTAATGGAGGAGTTTTACACCATTCAAGGCGAAGGCTATCATACCGGAACAGCAGCTTATTTCATTCGAATTGGCGGTTGCGATGTAGGATGCCATTGGTGTGATGTAAAAGAAAGTTGGAATGCCGAGTTGCATCCGCCAACAAAAACAGATGTTATTGTTGAACATGCAAAAGCCTATGCAGATACCGTTGTTGTAACCGGTGGAGAGCCTTTAACTTGGGACATGTCGGTTTTAACACAAAAATTAAAAGAGGCTCAGCTAAAAATCCATATTGAAACTTCCGGTTGTTATGATGTAACCGGTCATTGGGATTGGTTTTGCCTTTCGCCAAAGAAAAATAAATTACCCGTTCATAGTGCCTATGATATGGCTAATGAATTAAAAGTGATTATTTATAACAAACACGATTTTATTTTTGCAGAAGAACAAGCGGCAAAGGTAAATGCGAATGTCATTCTTTTTTTACAGCCCGAATGGAGTAAAAGAGAAGAAATGACGCCGCTAATTATAGATTATGTGATGAAAAATCCAAAATGGAGAGTTTCTTTACAAACGCACAAATATTTGAATATCCCATAAATTAAAAGTATTTTTGAAATCAACTTAAAAAACACTTATATGAAAAAGATAATTTTAGCTTTGGTTTTTGTTTTATCCACTCAGTTTGTTGCTGCACAAGATGCCGCTTTTAAAGCAGATGTGATGAAGGTGATTAAAATGACAGGTTCAGACGCTCAAATGGCATTAGCCAAAAAGCAAATCATAGACTTAATTCCAGAAGCCAAACATGCTGAGTTTTCAAAAGAATTTGAAGCGACAATGCCAGCCTTCTATGATAAAATGGCAGAAGTTTATATGAAAGAGTATACACATGCTGAAATAAAAGAGATGATTAAATTTTATGAAACGCCAATAGGTCTGAAAATAACTCAAAAATCAGGAGTTATGACAGAGCAATCGATGTTAGCAGCACAAGAATGGGGTGCAGGACTTCAAGAAATGTTGATGAAATATATGCAATAACCGAGATATAGTTGTAATTAAAGTCCCAATAGTTTCAAATTATTGAGACTTTTTTATGCAATAGTAAGTTTTGCTAAATAATCAAAATGTTCGCCTTCCAGCACCAATTCACACGCTAGTCCATTGGCAATAGCCGCATTTTGAAGGGAATTATAGTCAATGTACATCCAGTCAAAAGGTTTCTCGGTTTCACCTTTATAGGAAACAGTAAATTCCACTTCTCCATAATAATCTAAGTCGCCTGGAATCCATTTACTTCCATCCTCACCTTCGTCAAACATATAAATGATGTCGGAACTGTCAACTAGTATTTGGCCTGTCGCAGTTAACAAACTTTTTAAGTGTTGCAAAAACTTTGAAATGTTTTTCAAACGGCCACACATTCCGGCTCCATTCATCAAAAGCAAAAGAGTGTCAAATTTTTCATTAGTTAAAGTCATCACATCTTGCACTTTTGCATTTTTCAATCCTCTTAATTCACAGGCTGTAATGGTATTTGGCGAAACATCTATCGAGGTAACAGCAAAACCTTTGTCCTGCAAATAAAGTGAATGACTTCCGGCTCCACAGCCTACATCTAAAATTTTGCCAAAAGAAAGTTCCAATGCTTTTTGCTCTAGTTTTGGCATTTCATCAAAACCGCGAAACAAATACGCTACACTCATTTCATCGGCTTCCGAAATGGAGGTTTCCGTAATCAAATCCTGCGGATTGTTCCCCGTTTGATAATCTAAAATGGCTTTTCCAAAAAGGTCTTTCATTTATTCTGAATTTATTTCAGAATCTTTTCACAGATTCTTTTTTAAGTTTAAAGTTTCAAGTTGTTTAACTTTGCAATATAAAATCGACACATTGGCAAATTTTCAAATCGACACATTGGCAAAACTTGCCAAAGATAAGCATATCGAAAACAAAAAGTATTTTGATAAGCTCAAAAAGAAAACACCCAAAAATTTGGATTATGTAATGCAGGATTTGCATGAGGCAGAATTCCGAAAAACCGATTGTTTGAAGTGTGCCAATTGCTGCAAAACAACGGGTCCTTTGTTTACTTCCGCAGACATCGAACGCATCGCTAAACATTTCAAACAAAAACCACAGCAATTTATTGATCAGCATTTGCGAATCGACGAAGACAATGATTATGTGCTGAAAACCGTTCCATGTACCTTTTTAGATGTTGAAAATTATTGCATGGTTTACGATGTTAGACCCAAAGCTTGTCGCGAATTCCCGCATACCGACAGAAAAAAGTTCAATCAAATTACGGATTTGACATTAAAAAATGTAGTTATATGTCCGGCTGCTTTTAACATTGTGGAGGAAATGAAAAAGAAATTGCCGCTTTAATAGAATAAGCACAAATTCTCGCTCCCCGCTCCATTGGAGAGGGGTTGGGGGTTAGGTTAATAAATCAAATACTGCTCCCTCATTTTTTTAAACGCTTCTAACCCGATTTCCCAACTTTTACGGATTTCTTCCTCCGATAGACCACTGATTATTTGTTCCTGTAATTGTTTAGTACCGGCTAATTTGGTAAAGAAGTTCGTGAAAAACACGTTTTTATCAATGGTATTTTCATAAGCTTTTAGCAACCATTTTAATTCTAATTGTGAAACCTTCGGATAATTGGTTAAGTCTTCACCAAAACAGAGTCTGCCATTATGCAAAGGAGATTTGGATCCTAAATTTGGTTTTGGGATAAAATAAAAATCTCTAATGGGTAAATAGGGGGATCCGTAAATTTGGAACTGTGTTTCAGTGCCTCTGCCAACGCTCACATTGGTACCTTCAAAAAAACACAAACTCGCATATAAATTGATTGATTGGTCATTCGGTAAATTGGGTGATGGCTTTACAGGTAATGAATAACTGTGGTTTCTATGGTAATTAGCACAAGCCACAATTGTTAATTCACATTGAACACCATTGGCTAGCCATTTTTCACCATTGATCATTTTAGCATATTCTCCAATCGTCATGCCATGTAAAATGGGAACAGGATGCATACCGACGAAACTGGTGTTGGTCATTTCTAAAATCGGACCATCGATGATGTTTATATTAGGATTCGGACGGTCTAAAATAATCAGTGGAATATCATTTTCTGCACAAGCTTCCATCACAAAATGAAGTGAAGAGATATACGTGTAAAAGCGAACACCCACATCTTGCAAATCAAAAATCATTACGTCAATTCCGGCTAATTGCTCTGGTTTTGGTTTTTTATTATCACCGTACAATGAAATGATGGGCAATCCGGTTTGGGTGTCAAAGCCATCTTTTATGAGTTCGCCCGCATCAGCGGTACCCCTAAATCCGTGTTCCGGAGCATATATTTTGGTAATATTTATATGATGCTCCAACAAATAATCAACAATGCTCTGTTGGTTTGACGGTAATTTTTTATCTAAATCATTGTCTAAAGTTACAATTCCGGTTTGGTTTGTTACGATTCCCGCATGTTTATGTTTGACTTTTGATAGGTATTTCCTAATGTTCTCTGCACCGGTCTTTACTTCTCTTAACTCAATTTCGGTTGGTATCGAAGTGCTTTCTATGATTGGAGCTTTTGTTCTACATGAAGCAAGAACTAATAGAAATACTGTTGTATATAGAATTTTATGTTTAATAAAAAGTCTCATGGAGGGTCTTTAAAATTTGAATTAGTACGGCAGGTAACTTTGTGTATCTTTGTATCTCATCAAAATAATCACTTTGAATTTAGAATATTTTATTGCAAAAAGATTAACTACCGCCAAAAGTACTAAAAGTAGTATATCAAAACCAATAATAAAAATTGCAATTGCTGCTATTGCTATTGGAATTATCATGATGATAATTTCGGTAGCAACAGGCATCGGACTTCAGCAAAAAATACGCCAAAAAGTGGCCGCATTTAACGGACATATTATTATTTCAATTTTTGACGACAATCAATCAGTTGTAAGTAAGGTACCTGTTTCTATAGAACAAGATTTTTACCCGAAGTTTAAATCTGTTGACGGAATCAAATACATCCAAGCAGTTGCAACAAAAGCAGGCATCATCCGAACAGAAGACTCTTTTGAAGGAGTAATCTTTAAAGGTGTTTCCGATGATTTTTTATGGGAGAATATCGAAGAGTATTTAATCGAAGGAAGAAAACCTACTATTGATAAAAGCAGAGCCGAAAATAATGAAATTCTTATTTCAGAATATTTGGCAAACCGACTCTTATTGAAAAATGGCGACCAGATGAATACCTTTTTCATGAAAGAAGATAGTAATCAACCACCCAATTTAAGAGTGTTTAAAATAGTCGGTATTTACAATTCAGGATTTCAGGAATTTGATGCAACCTATATTTTAGGTGATCTTCGTCACATCCAACGAATGAATAAATGGAAACCGGATCAAGTTGGAGCTTTTGAAGTTTTTGTTGACGATTTTACACAAATTCAACAAAAAGGACAAGAAGTTTACAATAATACCTTCAACAAAAAGAACCCGGAACAGACACTCGATACACAAACAATTGTCGATAAATACTTTTATATTTTCGAATGGTTGCAATTATTTGACTTTAATATCATAGTGATTTTAGTAATTATGATTGTGGTCGCTACCATAAATATGGCGGTAGCTTTATTGGTATTGATTCTTGAACGTACCCAAATGATAGGTATTTTGAAGGCATTAGGGGCTTCTAACTGGAACATACGAAAGATATTTCTTTACAATGCATTTCACATCATTCTACGTGGATTGTTTTGGGGAAATTTAATTGCCCTCACTTTCATATTTATACAGCAGCAATTCGGCATCATTACTTTAAATCCTGAAAATTACTATGTCACAGTTGCCCCGGTTGATTTCAATTGGCTCTACTTTTTGTTGATTAATTTGGGAACAGTGCTCATTTCTCTACTGGTACTGTTAATTCCTTCTTTTATAATTACCAGAATTTCTCCGGTTAAAGCTATTCGTTTCGATTAATTTTGAGTAGCCATTTCCCGCTACCTGCCTGCCGGCAGGCAGGTCCATTCCAAGTCCGTTTGTTGGGTTTGGTTCGGCTAAGCTCTGCCAATAGCTTCCGTTGGTCGCTTTGTCAGAGCAAGCCTCATTCAATCCCAACAAGCCGTGCTTTCCATTACTATCGGGGCTAGGGGAGCAGTGGTCAGCTAGAGGTTCACGTTATTGCACCTATAACCCACAACTTACAACCCGCAACCCAGAACTTACAACCCATATAAAAAAACTTTCATTTGCAACCTTCGATGAATCAGCCTCTTAAAAAATACTTTTAAAAAGAGGATAGGAAAGATTTGGAAAGAAGGAAAAGAGTACTACTTTTGCACCCGCAATAAGATTGACGTTCTAAGGTAGATTGTAGATAAAATATCTGTAAAAAGATTTGGAATGGGAGCAAAAAGATAGTTATCTTTGCCCTCCTTACGCGACAAAAACTAAAGATTTAAAAGCCAGAGAAAAGAGATTAATTTTTTTTTCAAAAAGTTTGTCAAATCAAAAAGAATTGTTACTTTTGCACCCGCTT
>NZ_JBILTE010000216.1:0-4034 GCF_044371705.1 Flavobacterium sp.
ATTTAATTTTGGACAAAAGTTTAAAAAAATATAATTATGAAAAAATTTAATTTATTAATTCTATTATTATTCACAAGTATTTCATTTGGACAAAATAAATTTAGCATTTCAGGATATGTTGAAGATAGTAAAACAGGTGAAAAATTATTTGGTGTAAATGTTTATACCAATTCTAAATCAGGAAATGTAACCAATGAATATGGTTATTTTTCTTTTTCGCTAGATGAGGGTCAACATATTATTTATGTAAGTTATCTAGGTTATAAAACAATAGAGAAGGACATTGAAATAAAATCTAATTTAAAAATAGATTTCAAATTAGAAGATGACTCTTTTAATCTTAATGAAGTTGTAATATCCACAACAAAAATTGAGAACAAAGTAAAGAGTACAGAAATGAGTGTTAATACTTTAAAAGCCTCTACAATCAAGAAACTACCTGCAATATTAGGAGAGCCTGATGTAATTAAATCAATACAATTACTTCCCGGAGTTTCAAGCGTTAATGAAGCATCTTCCGGTTTTAATGTTAGGGGAGGAAATGCAGATCAAAATCTAGTTTTATTAGATGATGCAACAATCTACAATGCATCACACTTGTTTGGATTTTTTTCAGTGTTTAATTCAGACGCCATTAAAGATGTAAAGTTATACAAAGGTGGAATTCCTTCCAGTTATGGTGGTAGGCTCTCGTCTGTTTTAGATGTACGTCAAAAAGAGGGAAATAAAAAAGAGTTTAATGGTGAAGCTGGAATTGGTTTAATTTTAAGTAGGGTATTAGTTGAAGGTCCTATAAAAAAAGACTCCGTTGGGGAAGGAAAAGGTTCCTATATGTTTGCCGGAAGAAGATCTTATGTTGACGCATTTACATTTTTAGATGATGAGTTTAGAGATAATGTTCTCTTTTTTTATGATTTGAATTTAAAAGCAAATTATGATTTAAATGAAAAGAATAAAGTTTTTATATCTGGTTACTTTGGTCGAGACAGGTTTGAACTTCCTAAATTTATTGGAACATCTTGGGGTAATGCAATCGGCACAATTAGATGGACAAATGCAATAAGTGAAAAATTGTTTTTTCAAACTTCAGCTATTTTTTCTAATTATGATTATGAGTTAGATAATTTAAGATCGGGTTCTGAGTTTAGGTGGAAATCTAATATTACAAACTTTAATTTTAAACCAAAATTAACTTGGTATGCTAGTTCAAAAGCCACTGTGAGAACCGGTGTTGACATTACATATTATAAATTTAATCCAGGAAAAATTTCTGCAATCAATGAATCAAGTATTAGTGCAGAGAAATTTCAAAATAATTTTGCTTTAGAAAACGGAATGTATATTGATGCGGAGTTTGATTTGTCTGAAAAATTAAACATTCAAGCAGGTTTAAGATTTTCAAACTTTATGAGATTGGGTAACGAAAGTATAAGGATTTATGAAACGGGGAAACCTCTAAGCTTTGATCCTGTTTATGGAGTTTATGAAGAGAATGAAGTTGTAAGTGAAAAAAAATATGGTTCTGGAGAGGTTATAAAACAATTTAATAATTTGGAACCGCGTTTTTCAATGCGATATTTATTAAATGATAGAAATTCATTTAAAACGAGTTATAATAGAATATATCAGTATATTCATCTAGTAACTAATACAACATCTCCTACACCATTAGATGTTTGGACACCAAGTGGGCCATATATCAAGCCACAATTTGCAGATCAAATCGCTTTAGGTTATTTTTCGAATGTAAAAGAAAGTAGCTATGATTTTTCGGTAGAAGCTTACTATAAAAAATTAACTAATGTTACTGATTTCAAAGATGGTGCTGATTTACTTTTTAGAGAAGATGTCGAGACTCAAGTTGTTCAAGGAGTTGGTAGAGCTTATGGATTAGAGTTTTTACTTAATAAAAATACGGGCAAGTTGACCGGATGGTTAAGTTATACACTTTCCAGAAGTGAAAATAAAATAAATGGAATTAATAATAATGAATACTACGCTAACAACGTAGATCAATTACACCGATTAAATCTTGTAGGACTTTATAAAACGAATTCAAGATGGGAATTTGGAGGAGTATTTACTTTTAGTACCGGAAGACCAGTTACCTATCCAACCGGGCGATATGAACAAAATGGTTTAGTTGTGGCTGACTATAGTGAAAGAAACGGGAACAGACTTCCGGTATATCACCGATTAGATATTTCGGCAACTTTAAATCCAAAAAAAGACAGCAATAAAACCGGTAAATGGATTTTTAGTATAGCTAATCTATATAACAGACAAAATGCCGCCTCTATATTTTTTAGAGAGATTAGTGAAGTAAATGATGTAGAAATTGCAACCGGAAATACTGAAGCAACCAAATTGTCATTTTTCGGGATCGTTCCTAGTGTAACTTATGAATTTAAATTTTAAATTAACTTCTATATTATATAACTTAAAAAAATAAAAATATGAGCAAAATAAATAAAATAAAAAACATATTACAGATTGTAATTTTTTCTCTTGTTTTCCTTTCTTGTGAAGAAGATGTTACCAATGATATTTCTTTGAACTCCATTGAACGTCTTGTTATAGAGGGTGGAATTGAACGCAAAGCAAACAATACAACTCAAGTAATTAAATTAACTAAATCGATACCTTTTTTAGATAATTCAGACAATCCTTTTGTAACTGACGCAATTGTAACTGTATCGGATGGAAATACAACTTGGAATTTTATTCATACAGAGAATGGAAACTATGTAAATAACAATTTGTTACCTGAAATTGGTAAAACGTATACCATTACAATTGTTTGGAATAATGAGACCTATGTGGGTTCTGATACATTGAATGAAGTGCCACCCTTTGATAATTTTTATTTTGAATTTGAAGAAGAAACCTTTATTACAGATGCGGGTTATTTTCTTAAATTTGATTCGACTGATCCTGTAGGGATTGAAAATTATTATTATTACAGAGTTTTCAAAAACGATATTTTTACTATCGTTCCAGATCCCGGTAATTCAGAAACATTAATAGTAACCGATAGATTTTTTGACGGTCAACAAAGAATTGGAATTAATCCAAATGAAGAAGTATCTTTTGAAATTGGTGATTTGGCGAAAGCACAACAATTAGGAATATCAAAAAGATATTATCAATTTCTATTTGAGTTATTTACACAAACCGGCAATCAAGGTATTTCTTTTGTTGGAAATCCACCACCAGCGTCTATAAGAAGTAATATAGTAAACACAACTAATCCAAAAAATAGAATTTTAGGTTATTTTTATGCCGTAGATATAGAAGAGGATAGTATTTTGATTGAGTAATTTTAATTTAGGAATGAAGAATAGATTGATCTTGTATAGTATAATTTGCTTTATATTTAGTTTTTTGAATTTTTTAGAAGACTATAATGAAAGTTCTTTTTTTGAAGCTATACAAGATCAAATTTTTTTATTTCCCCTAAGTTTTACTTTTATCTTTCTAATTTATTTGATAAGGAAGAAGACAGTTGAAAGTAATTATTATAAAAGAATTGAATTATTCGAGAAAAGAACATTCCTTTTTTTCGTCAGTATTATTACAATTGTATTTTTTAGTTTTCTTTTGAGACTAATTTCCTTGGTATTATTTAATGATGACCAAGGTTTGATATTTTTTGACACGCTTTTTTTTGCCATTCTAATTATTGTAAGTAGTGTTGTTTTATTTATCTATTTATTTGAGATTTATTTGGAAAATGAATTTGAAAAAAAGGAATTAAAAATAAGGTTAAAAGAAAATGAGATTGAAAATCTTAATGATAAATATATGTCACTTAAGAATCAACTTAACCCTCATTTCCTTTTTAATTGTTTTAGTAACATTACTAGTTTAATTGATAGTGAACCTGAAAAAGCGATAAAATTTGTTGAGGAATTATCCAATGTTTTTCGATACAGTCTCACTAATTCTGATGAAATTTTAGTTACTTTATCTGAAGAACTTACACTATTGAATTCTTATTTTGAACTTCAATTGATTCGCCATCAAGGATTAAT
>NZ_JBILTE010000218.1:0-4019 GCF_044371705.1 Flavobacterium sp.
GTTAGATGCATTATTGGATATTGCCAATGGTTATAAGTATTTCGTGATTTTTGCCCATGCTTCGTTTTTGTTTTTACTGATTTTAATCCGTGAAATGATTAAAGATTTGGAAAATATCAAAGGCGATCTGGTTCAAAATTATAAAACTATTCCTGTTTTATTGGGCGAGTCATTTTCTAAAAAAATCATCACTTTTTTGGTGATTTGCACTTTAATTCCTGTTTATATTCTTATTGAATTGTATGATGTAGGATATATGGACAGTTACTTTTACCTCAGTTTTATTGTTTTGATTTTCTTTGTACTAAAATTATGGAAATCCAATTCAAAAGAAAACTACTTGCTTTTGCATAACATTCTCAAGTTTATAATTGTTGCAGGGGTTTTTAGTATTGTTTTAATAAAACCATCTGTTTTAATTCATGGAAAAGAGGTTTTGAATCTTTAGTCGTTCTAATTTCATCTTTAGAATCGTAACAAATTCGAATTCGCTATCTTTGCAAAAATCACAAGGATGAACAAAAAAGACGGAAGCAACAAAAAATCAACTTCCAGCAGAACTACAAAAGCAAAACCGGGAGGTTTGAGCAAGTCAAAACCAGCGATGGCAAAAAGGTCTCAGAAGCCAAAAAAAGCTACAAATGCTGCTCCGGTAACACCATCAAAACCAAAAGTAAAATCGGATGACATCCGTTTGAATAAATACATTGCTAACTCGGGAGCCTGCTCTCGCAGAGATGCAGATATCTACATTCAATCTGGAAATGTAAAAGTTAACGGAATAGTGATTACCGAAATGGGTTATCAAGTGAAACCCGGAGATGTAGTTAATTTTGACGGAGCAACAATTATTCCGGAAAGAAAAGAATATATTTTATTGAACAAACCCAAAAACTTTACTACTTCGGTTGAAGACGATAAAGACATGCGAAATGTGTTTGAGTTAATCAAGAATGCAACGCAGGTTCGAGTACAAGCAGTAGGTAGAATGGATAAAAACACAACCGGATTGTTATTATTTACTAATGATACCGACATGATTCGAAAATTTGGTTTACCCAACCAGAAGTCGCCAAAAATATACCAAGTTACTTTAGATAAAAATTTAAAATTTGAAGATTTAGAAAAGATAGCCGGAGGTGTAAGTTTTGACGAGCACCGATTGTTTGTAGATGAAATCAGCTACATCGATGAGCAACCAAAAACAGAAGTAGGCATTAAATTGCGTACTTCAAATGTAAAAGTGGTTCGTGCGATTTTTGAAAAATTCAATTACAATGTTTTAAGAGTTGATAGAGTTTCATTTGCGGGATTAACCAAAAAGAACCTTCCAAGAGGAAATTGGCGATTTTTAACCGAACAAGAAATCATCAATTTAAAGAATTTCTAAGGATGAATCCACAAGATATACTGTCGATTGCTTACAAATGGTTTGAAGCTTTCAATAATCATAATTTAGAGCAATTATTGTCGCTCTATGATGATCATGCGGAACATTATAGCCCGAAATTAAAAATTAGAAAACCGGAAACAAACGGTCTAGTAGTTGGCAAAGAAGCCATGCGAGAATGGTGGAAAGATGCTTTTGATCGTTTGCCAACATTGCACTACAAAGTAAATTCGCTAACAGCAAATACAGATCGAGTGTTTATGGAGTATGTGCGAACCGTTGAAGGCGAACCTGAAATACTCGTCGCTGAAGTTTTAGATATAAGAGACGGTAAAATAACGCAATCGAGAGTATACCACGGATAAATTAAAAAACCCGAAATGAACTTTTCATCTCGGGTTTTTATTGAATTAATAACAACCTAAAAATATTTTACAGAGCGTCTAAACCGCGTTTCTTTAATAAAGGTCCAATGCTAGGTTCGGCTCCTCGGAATTTCTTATACAAGTCCATTGGTTCTTCAGTTCCGCCTTTTTCTAATATATTTTTTCTAAAAGAATCTGCTTTTGCAGGATTGAATAAGCTGGTCTGTTTAAATTGATCAAAAGCATCGGTGTCCAAAACACCCGACCAGATATAACTATAGTATCCTGCAGAATATCCTCCGGAAAACACATGACTGAAATAATTGGCACGGTGACGAGGAATAATTGATGAAATCAACCCAATATTTTTCATCGAATTTATTTCAAAACTATCCGCACTACCTGAAATAGGAGCTGTGATGGTATGGAAATCCATATCCAAATAAGTAGAAGCTAAATATTCTACCGTTGCAAAGCCTTGGCCATAGGTACCCGCATTTTCTAATTTTTGAATCAATGCATCGGGGATAACTTCACCTGTTTTATAATGTTTGGCGTACATTTTTAATACTTCAGGATCAGCCGCCCAATTTTCCATGACTTGCGAAGGTAATTCAACAAAATCTCTTGGAACGCTCGTACCTGCTAAACTCTTATAAGTCACGTCCGACAACAATCCGTGTAAGGCGTGTCCGAATTCATGAAAATAAGTACTTACTTCATCAAAAGTAAACAATGCAGGAGCATCAGCTGTAGGTTTTGAAAAATTACAAACGATGGAAATGACCGGAGCAATTCTCTTTCCATTCACCGTTTTCTGCGGACGATAGGAAGTCATCCAAGCACCACCTCTTTTAGAAGCTCTTGGATAAAAATCCATGTAAAGTAATCCTAAATGTGTACCGTCTTTTTCCATCACTTCCCAAACAGTCACCTCTTGGTGATAGGTGGGAACATTTTTTACTTCTTTAAATTTTAATCCGTATAATTTTTCACAGACCATGAAAACGCCATTAGTAACCACATCTAAACTAAAGTAAGGACGCAATTCCTGTTCATCTAAATCAAATTTTTGCTTTCTGATTTTTTCACTGTAGTAACGCCAGTCATACGGTTGCACCTCTGTTTTAAAACCTTCCGCCAACATCATTTGTTTGATTTCAGCTTCTTCCATTTTAGCTTTCGCTAATGCAGGTTCCCAAAGCTGACTCAGGAAAGACATTACTTTTTCTGGCGTTTTTGCCATACTTTCTTCTAAGACATAATCGGCATGCGTTTTATAGCCTAGTAATTTGGCTTTTTCGGCTCTCAAATTAGCAATTTGTATGGCAATTGCATTGTTGTCAAATTCATTGCCGTTGTTGCAGCGATTTTTATAGGCTTTCCAGATTTCTTCACGTAGTTTTCTGTTAGTACTGTATTGAAGAAAAGGCATCACACTTGAATTGGACAAGGTAAAAACCCACTTTCCAGGTTTTCCTTTTGCTTGAGCGGTTTCTGTAGCGGCACTAACCAAATCTTCCGAAAGTCCTTCTAAATCTTCTTTGTTCGTAACAACAAGTTCGTAACTATTTGTTTCTGCTAAGATGTTTTGACCAAATTTTAAAGTCAAAACAGCCAGTTCACTATTTAACTTTCGTAAAGTTTGTTTTTGAGTTTCGTCTAAGTTGGCACCACTTCGTACAAATCCTTTATAGCTTTTTTCTAAAAGTTTTGCTTGTTCCGGAGTCAATTTTAATTGCTCTTTTTGATTCCAAAGAGTGTTAACTCGAGCAAAAAGTTTTTCGTTAAGGTTGATGTTATCTCTATGAGCCGAAAGTAATGGAGCAACATCTTTGGCAATTTGTTGAATTTCTTCGTTGGTGTTTGCCGAATTCATATTGTTAAATACAGTAGAAACTTTTGACAAAAGCTCTCCTGAATTTTCTACAGCAATAATTGTGTTTTCAAAAGTGGGTTGACTTTTTTGATTCACTATCACATCAATTTCCTGTTGTTGCTTTTTGATACCTTCCAAAATTGCCGGCTTGTAATGCTCGTTTTTAATTAGATTAAAAGGAGGAACATCATAAGGTGTATTGTAGGAACTAAAAAAAGGGTTCGTTGTAAAAGTCGATTTTAGTTCTTGTGCTTCAACAAGATTTATGGATAATCCCATAGCTAACAATAAAATAGTTTTTTTAATCATTTTCTAATAAAAATTAGGATTGCTAAAATAGCTATTTCAAGCTAATAGCTTTTTTGTATTAACTTAAATTTATGAT
>NZ_JBILTE010000219.1:0-4007 GCF_044371705.1 Flavobacterium sp.
TAATGGCGTTTCTTTAGGCTCTTTGACTACGGTTGTTTTGGCTGACAATTGGATAGGATTTTAATTAGGATTTCAAAAATACGAAATTGAAATTTCAAAATACAATTTCCAAATTCCAAATTTTCGGAATCTTGCACTTCTTTTATCCCAAAATCATTTCCTATTTTTGTGAGATGAGAAAATTAGCCAATTCCGAACTGGATCGTAAAAATATAGATGAGTTTAAACAAGCCGAAAAAACGCCTATTATTATTGTAATGGATGACATTCGGAGCTTACACAACATAGGCTCTGTATTTCGTACTTCGGATGCTTTTTTGATTGACAAGATTTATTTATGTGGAATAACCGCTACTCCTCCCAACAAAGAAATTCACAAAACTGCGTTAGGGGCCACAGATACAGTTACATGGGAATATGTTCAAAGCATTTCAGAGGTCATTGAAAAATTAAAGCAAAATAACGTCTTTGTTTACGCTGTAGAACAAGTAGAAAATTCAATTATGCTGAACGATTTCCAAATTGAAAAAAACAAAAAATATGCTCTAATTTTTGGCAATGAAGTAAAAGGTGTTTCTCAAGAAGCAATTGAAAAATGTGATGGAGTGATTGAAATTCCGCAACTCGGGACAAAACATTCATTAAATATATCGGTTAGTGCCGGAATTGTAGTTTGGGATTTATTTCGAAAATTAACAACCCTTTAAGGTTTGATTTAAGTAAAAATAAATTAGATTTTCTTACTTTTACGAAATGATTCAAAAACATATTCTGATACAATTCCTCCTCACAATCTCTTGTATGTATGCGGTTTATGGAAATTTGAATTATTCAAGTGCCAACGATAGTTTAGTAAAACATATACCACACTATAAAGTTGATAATTTTGAACCATTAAATAATGTAGCCCCAATTTTAACTGCAACCGGAAATCAAATTTACTGTCCGGGGACATCAATGAAAATAGTTACCAACATGACTATTATTGATCCTGACGATACCGGCATTGATGCAATCTACATTCAAATTTCATCCGGATATGAGAATGGACAAGATGTATTGACATTAGCAGGAAACCATCCCACAATTACAAGTAGTTGGAATGCCCTAACCGGCAAATTAACTTTAACCGGTGTTTCAGTTCAGCCAACGTATATAAACTTAGTAGCCGCAATCAAAGATGTAGAATATTCAAGCTCCGCAGCTAATCCCTCAGGTGTTCGAACTTTCTCAATTACAGTTGGTCAAGCAAATTTCTTACCCTCAAACGGACATTATTACCAATACTTCCCAAATATTGGCATTTCATGGACAAATGCAAAAACGGCAGCCGAAGCAAGTGTTTATTATGGCTTACAAGGCTATTTGGCGACCATTACTGCTGCCGATGAAGCCCAACTTGCCGGTGAACAAGCGGCGGGTGCTGGTTGGATTGGTGGAAGCGACCAACAAGTTGAAGGTGTTTGGCGTTGGATGACCGGACCAGAGGCCGGAACAATATTTTGGAACGGTGGTGTGAACGGCTCAACACCAAATTTTGCTTTCTGGAACAATGGCGAACCCAATAATCTTGGCGAAGAAGATTATGCTCACATAACAGCTCCCGGTGTTGGAATTCCCGGCTCATGGAACGATCTGATTCTCAACGGGGAAGCCGCGGGTAATTATCAACCCAAAGGCTATATTGTGGAATATGGTGGAATGCCAAGCGATCCGGTTTTACAGATCTCTACTAGTACAACCATCAGTATACCATCAATTATTGGCATTGTTTCGCAAACCAGATGCGGCAACGGGACCGTTACTTTAAGTGCAACTGCTGCAAACGGAACTCCCAAATGGTATGCCACAGCAACTGGTGGAACTCCACTTGAATCCAGTAGTTCTTTCACAACTCCGATACTTTCAGCAACAACCATATATTATGTAGATGCTTTTGCAGTAGGCTGCACAGGCGGAACTAGAACCGCTGTCATTGCAACCATTAATGCAATTCCAACAGTAAGTTTTACGCCTCTTGCTCCTATTTGTACTGGAGAATCTGCAGTATTAACTGCGGTAGCTTCTGCTGGAACTATCAATTGGTTTGCCAATGCAACCGGAGGAACACCTATTGGTACTGGAACGAGTTTTACAACACCACTTTTAAGCCAAAACACCACTTTTTATTTAGAAGCAACCAACAATGGTTGTACTTCCGTAAGAGTTGCAATCTTAGTTCAAGTAAATGAAATACCTATCATTGCCGATGAAGATAAAATTCTTTGTGAAAACAGTTTTGTAATTTTAAATGCAGGAATTTCAAATGTCACCTATTTGTGGTCCACTGGTGAAACAACCGAATCGATTATTGTAACTGCTTCGGGAGTTTATTCGGTTACAGTTTCAAATGCATTAAATTGTTCTAGTTTAAAAACCATCACAGTTATTCAAAAAACCGCTCCAATTATTGAAGATATTTTAGTCAGTGGAACCACTGCAACAATTATACTAACCAATACTGGAGATTTCGAATATTCTATAGACGGCATTAACTTTCAAAATTCTCCAATTTTTACTGTAGTAGAAGGTGGACTTTATACCGCGTATGCAAGAGAAAAAAATCAATGTGGCAGTGACAACCAAACCTTTATTGTTCTGACTATTCCTTCATTTTTTTCACCCAACAATGATGGCTATAACGACTTTTGGCTCATCAAAGGAATGACTTTTTATTCGAAAGCCAAAGTCAACATTTTTGATCGATACGGCAAATTATTAAAACAACTAAATCAACAAAACAATAGTTGGGACGGCACTTTAGAAGGCAAAAAACTACCTGCTTCCGATTATTGGTTTGTACTGACAGTTCCGGAAATTAATAGGGAAATAAAGGGTCACTTCTCAATGATTCGTTAGTGAAATTTTCATAGTAATTTCGTTAAGAATTGCAATGTAATCCGATTGATTTTCAACAAAATCTTTATTTGAAACATCAATTATCAGTATATTCAAATCTGTTTTGGTTTTCATATATTCTAAATATCCTTGATTTATTTTTTCAAGGTAATTATCTTGTATTTGCTGTTCGTAACTTCTGCCCCTATTTTTGATATTTTCTAACAACTGATTGGTGTTTTGATATAAATACACATACAAATCAGGTTTTGGTGTTTCTTTATGAATGATATCAAACATCATTTTATACAATCTGAATTCATCTTCCTGCAGCGTAATTTTTGCAAAAATCAACGATTTAAAAAAATGGTAATCAGCCACTATAAAATCTTTAAACAAATCAAACTGGGCTAAATCATCAGACAACTGTTGGTAGCGATCGGCTAAAAATGACATTTCCAGCGGAAAAGCATACCTGTTTTGGTCTTCATAAAATTTTGGTAGAAATGGATTATCGGCAAACCGCTCCAAAACCAATTTTGCATTAAAATCATCAGCAATTTTAGAAGCTAACGTTGTTTTGCCCACGCCAATATTCCCTTCAATTACAATATAATTGGAAGATGCAAAATCCAATTCATTTAATGGTGCCTTTAATGTATCAACAAATTTACATTTACCTTTATCGTTAGAACATTGCACCAATTCATGTAAGTACTTTTGTAAAATAGGGTGACGCCAGTCTAAATTCAAATCCCGCATAGGAAGCAAAACAAATAATCGATTTTGCATTTGCGGATGAGGTACCTGTAATTTTTCTGTATGAATAATTTCTTCATTAAATGCAATTACATCAATATCAATCATTCTAGCTTGATAGCCTGCCGCATTCGTTCTAGTCCTTCCCAACTTTTGTTCTAGGAGTAGCAATTCATCTAGTACTTTTTGAGCCGATTTATATGTATGTACTTTCAAGGCACAATTGTAAAAAAAGTCACTATCAAACCCCCAAGAAGGTGTTTCGTAAAGTGCGGAAACCTTAACTACAGTTCCTACAGTTTCATGAATGGCAGCAATTGCTTCCTCAATAACTTGAAGTCGGTTTCCTATATTACTACCTAATGATAAAA
>NZ_JBILTE010000063.1:0-13762 GCF_044371705.1 Flavobacterium sp.
AATTTTAAAATGAAAAATAATTTTTTTTTTACTACTTGCTTTTTTACTACTTTCCTGTGATCCAGTAGATGAACGATTAATTTTTATTAATGAAAATGAGGAAAAGCACATTCAACTTATGTATTTTTCGGACGGTGATTTTGAAAGTTATATTAGAGGAAAATCCCCACATATTGTGTATAAAGGCACGAATAATTTTCCAATACTTGGTTCATGGAGAGGTTATGCAAAAAATGATGATTTTATGATTCTTAGAATTTATGATAAAAATGAATTTGAGGAGCTAGATTCAATTTACAACGGAGTTTATGGTAAAGGAAATTATAATGACACTCAAATTGCTGATACCTTGGTCAGTAAAAACAAATTTGTTGATAAAAAAATTTACTTTAAAGAACTTAAAAAAAATGAATGGGTTATAAAATTAGATTAAATAGCTTGTTAAACTAATATTTCATAACTAATCTTGAATCAAAATTCATAATTTAACTCCTCTTCGTAAAGTCTTCTTAAAAAATTCTCAATAAAGAGCTTTTTCCCTACCTTTGCACCCAATGAAGAAAAAATTAGCAGTTGTCAATCTCTATTTAATGGCGACAGTATTGTTTACAATACTATTCCAATCATTACATACGTACAGACATTTGATAGCTGATTATTTCGAAGAACCGCAACATTGCTTGCACTCGCACGATGATTTTTCACATCAACACGACGCTGACGATTGTTCGGTTTGTGATTTTACCTTCTGGTACTACATCAAACCTCCCATTTTCAATTATCGCTTTGATACTCCTTTAAAACCTGCACCTTATATACTTCAAGAAGTTGCACAAGTTGCTTCTTTTTCAGGTTCACTTTTTTCCCATCGCGGGCCACCAACTGTTTAAAATTATCAAAACTAAAAAAATAATCATTCGTTCAAGGAACAAATGATTACTAGTGTTTTTAATTTTTTGAAACGGAAAAATGCGGTATTTAAGTTGCCTAATTTTCCTGTTGCATTTTGGATTTTTAGGTTATTCTCAATTTCAATTGAGCGGAACAATTACCAATGAAAAAAACCAAAAGTTAACAGGAACTCATATACATACATCCTACAGAAATGTTGCCAGTGACCCCATTGGTGCGTTTGAAATCAATGGTTTGCCTAAAGGTGAATTGCGGGTTATTGTCTCTCATTTAGGCTATCAAACAAAAGATACTTTGGTTGATATTCAAGAGGATTTGGTTTTGAATATCCAAATGGTTCCTTCTGAAACAACTTTAAAAGAAGTTTCGGTGAGTGCCAAAAGTACTTTATCCGGTAAATCGGTTGTAGAATCGACTTTAAAATCGGAAACTATAGAAAAATACAGCAGTCAAACCTTGGGTGATGCTTTGAAGGAAGTGACCGGTGTTTCTTTGCTGAAAACCGGCAACGTGATTTCAAAACCAATTATTCATGGCTTACACAGCAGCAGAGTGCCCATTTTTACAAACAATGTTCGATTGGAAGACCAACAATGGGGCGTGGAACATGCACCGAATTTTGACATCAATGCTGCCGGAAAAATCACTGTTATAAAAGGTGCAAGCGGCTTAAAATACGGCGGCGATGCCATTGGCGGAATTGTATTAATTGAACCGGAGAAAATAACTGCTGATTCTATCCATGGCAAAACCATTGTTTCCTTAAACTCCAATGGGCTGGGAGGAAGTTTAACGTCAAGTTTCAATCAGGATCGAATCAAAGGTTGGTCATGGAATGTTTTGGGAACCCTAAAATATTTTGGTGATCGCGAAGCTCCGGATTATGTTTTGTCGAATACCGGAAATCGCGAAGCAAATGTTTCAGGAGGATTAAGTTACACCCAACCTAATTATAGTTTGAGTGGTTTTTACAGTTTGTATCAGGCAACTATCGGTATTTTGAGTGCTTCACATATTGGAAATGCAACCGATTTGTACAATGCAATCAACAATCAGGTACCTGCGATTATCAATGACTTTACGCATGAAATCAACAATCCCAAACAGGAAGTCACGCATCATTTGGCCAAATTCAATTATTCACAAAGACTAAGTGATTCAAGCGATTTGGATATTCAATATGCCTTTCAATCCAACCAACGTTTGGAATTTGATTTGCGAAGAGGAGCTTCTTTTAATGTTCCTGCTTTGGATTTGTCGTTAGTCACCAACTCACTTTTGTTGGATTATGTGAAGCGAAATGAAGTTTGGACTTTCAAAATGGGTTTCAATGGATTCGTGCAAAACAATTATGCCAATCCTGCAACGGGCATACGACCTTTAATTCCTACCTACGATAGAATTGATTTTGGGGCTTATGGCATATTTGAATACCGGATTGCATCTGATTTTATTTTAGAAACCGGCTTGCGGTATGATTTTTCAACCCTTGAAGCAACCAAGTATTACCAGAAATCACGATGGGACGAAAGAGGTTATACCCCTGATTTTGATCACTTCATCTTAGCTGAATTTGGCAATCAGTGGTTAACAAAACCCAAATTCACGTTTCATAATTTTTCGGGAACAATTGGGGTTCGAAAAACCTTTGAAAAAAACTGGATGACATTTGCGAATCTCAGTTTGTCAAATAGAAACCCAAACCCTTCCGAATTTTTTAGTGATGGTTTGCACCACGCCACCGGAATGATTGAATTAGGCGATTTGTTTTTAGATAAAGAAACGTCTTTAAAAGTTTCAATTACGGCTACAAAAACTTTTGAAAAAGTATCTTTCGAAGTAAGTCCGTTTCTGAATTCCGTCGCCAATTTCATTTTTTTAAAACCTATCGGCTTCGAAACTACCATTCAAGGGGCTTTTCCGGTTTGGGAATACGAGCAAACCGATGCTTTACTCGCTGGCATTGATGCCAGTTTTAAATGGGATATTCAAACTAACTTAAATTATACGTTAGGTTTGGCTTATGTGTATGGTCGTGATGTAACTGCAAACGATTATTTAATCGATATGCCACCATTGAACCTTTCCAACCGATTAAAATTTTCAAAAAAGGAATGGAACGGGTTTTTTATGGAATTACAAAGCGAATGGGTTTTTACGCAAAAGAACTTCCCCAACAACAATTTCGGAACTCAAATTATTGTAGACGGAGCATTTCAAACCGTCGAAGTAGATGTCAGTACGCCCCCTCCCGGATACTATCTTTTGAATTTCTATACCGAGAAAGAATTTAATCTTTTCAAAAAAGTACAAACCCGTATGGCATTTACCGTTCAAAATATTTTAAACACTAATTACCGTGATTACCTTAATAGACAACGCTTTTACGCAGATGATTTAGGTAGGAACATTCAAATTCAATTCAAATTCAATTATTAATTTTTAAAATGAAAAAAATGAAAAATTTCCAAGTAGTCGCGTTCGCATTCCTAACTGTTTTATTCACATCTTCGTGCAGTAACGACGATAATCCGCCGGTTAATGAGGAAGAATTGATTACCACAGTAGCTGTAACATTTACGGGTGGCGGTCAAATAATTACTTTAACTTCGAGAGATTTAGACGGCGACGGACCCAACAGTCCGGTGATTACACAAACAGGCGGGAACTTTGTCAATGGCACAACCTACGCAGGAACCGTTTCTTTTCTAAATGAATTGGAAAATCCAGCTGAAAATATCACCGAAGAAGTAGCCGAAGAAGCTGAAGATCATCAGGTTTTTTATCAAATCACAAATAACTTGGGAACCTTTACCTACACCGATTTGGATGCAGATGGAAAACCAATTGGCTTGACTTTTAATTTTACAGCCAACAATACCGGAACCGGAAATTTGGTAGTTACTTTACTACATTTGCCAAATAAATCTGCAAACGGTGTTGCGGCCGGTGACCCAACTAATGCAGCGGGTGAAACCGACGCTTCGGTAACATTTCCGACAATTGTTCAATAAGAACGATTAATTTTTATCATAAAAATCTGAATTGTTAATAAAACAGTTCAGATTTTTTTAAATATAAAATACATTTATTGTTGTTTTTTTGTTAATTTGGCAATATCGTTAACTAACCAAAACCAACATACTATGAATTCACAATTTACAAAACTCGTTAGAATTTTACTTGGAATTATCCTTCTTGTATTCGGGCTTAACAAATTTTTAAATTTCATCCCACTACCGGAACTACCTGAAAATGCAGGTAAATTCATGGACTCTCTAATTGAAACAGGCTATGTGCTTAAAGTAGTAGGGGTATTGGAAGTAATCATTGGAGCGATGCTAATTTCCAAAAAGTGGACCGCTTTTGCCTTGATTTTATTAGCACCAATTTCAATAAATATTTTACTTTTTCACCTGTTTTTAGACCTTCCAGGCTTAAGTGTAGCGTTGCTTATTGCTGTATTAAATGGTGTTTTGATTTACAAACTATGGCCACAATACAAACCTCTTTTTAACTGATTCTTCAAAAATCATTACCTATATTTGTTCTTTAATCGAACTACTATGAAAAAAGTTATTGTTACAGTAATTGCAGCCACTGCAATCATGTCCTGCAGAGAAGAAGTAAAAGAAGAAGCAATCGTTTTGAATTATCCTACAACTAAAAAAGTCGATTCTGTAGATGTATATTTCGACACCAGAGTAAGTGATCCTTTCCGTTGGTTGGAAGACGACCGTTCAGAAGAAACTGCCGCTTGGGTAAAAGCTCAAAATGAAGTGACTTTTGGCTACTTGGACAAAATTCCTTTCAGAAAGCAAATCAAAGAACGTCTGGAAAAAGTATGGAACTTCGAACGAATTTCAGCTCCTTTTAAGGAAGGTGATTTTACTTATTTCTTCAAAAATAATGGACTTCAAAATCAGTCCGTCATGTATCGCAAAGATGCAGCAGGAAAAGAAGAAGTATTTTTAGATCCAAATGGTTTCTCTAAAGATGGAACTACTTCGTTAAGTACTCTTGAATTTTCAAAAGATGGTTTTATTGTAGCTTATGCAACCTCTGATGCAGGCAGCGACTGGAATAAAATTAACATTATGGATGCTATTACCAAAGAAAAATTGGAAGAGCCATTAATGGATGTTAAATTCAGTGGTATCGCTTGGGTAAAAAACGAAGGATTCTATTACTCAAGTTATGACAAACCCAAAGGAAGCGAACTTTCAGCAAAAACCGATCAACACAAATTATACTATCATAAATTAGGCACACCTCAAAGTGAGGATAAAGTAATTTTTGGTTTAAATGAAAAAA
The DNA here is from genome assembly GCF_044371705.1 of Flavobacterium sp. Classification (GTDB taxonomy): domain Bacteria; phylum Bacteroidota; class Bacteroidia; order Flavobacteriales; family Flavobacteriaceae; genus Flavobacterium. The sequence goes on from NZ_JBILTE010000063.1 coordinate 5,227, forward strand.
GACGTTATGTAGGAGCTAGCGTGACCGAAGACGGAAGCTATTTGGTGATTTCGGCTTCTAATTCAACATCAGGAAATGAATTGTACATCAAAGACTTAAAAGATCCAACTAGTAAAATCATCAATTTGGTAAATAATTTCGAATCAGATAATTATATATTAGATAATGTAGGAACGAAATTGTACATCGTGACCAATTTAAACGCTCCAAACCAGAAAGTAGTCACTGCTGATTTTGCCAAAGCAACACCCGAGAATTGGGTGGATTTTATTCCTGAAACGGAGAATGTACTAAATCCAACTACTGGAAGCGGTTTTATCTTTGCAAATTATATGAAAGATGCTGTTTCGATGGTGAAGCAATATGGATATGATGGGAAACTTATTCGCGACATCACTTTGCCGGGTATTGGTTCTGCAGGAGGATTTGGCGGTAAAAAGACCGATGTTGATTTGTATTTCTCTTTTGCTAATTACATCATTCCCAATACCATTTATTCCCTTAATCCGAAAAACGGGCAATCAGCCGTGTATCAAAAACCTAAAGTTGACTTTGTGTCGGAAGACTACGAAAGCAAACAAGTATTTTATACTTCAAAAGACGGAACGAAAGTCCCTATGATTATCACCCACAAAAAAGGCATCAAACTAGACGGAACCAATCCAACACTTTTATACGGTTATGGTGGTTTCAATGTAAGTTTAACACCTTCTTTCAGCACTGCAAACATCGTTTGGTTGGAAAATGGAGGCGTTTTTGCTGTCCCTAATTTAAGAGGCGGTGGCGAATACGGTAAAAAATGGCATGATGCAGGTACGCAATTGAAAAAACAAAATGTGTTTGATGACTTCATTGCAGCTGCAGAATATTTAATCAAAGAGAAATATACGTCTTCTGATTATTTGGCTCTTCGTGGAGGTTCAAATGGCGGATTGTTAGTAGGTGCAGTAATGACACAAAGACCGGAACTGGCCAAGGTTGCGTTACCTGCTGTAGGTGTGTTAGATATGTTGCGTTACCACACGTTTACAGCTGGTGCAGGTTGGGCATACGATTACGGAACAGCCAACGATAATAAAGAAATGTTTGAGTATTTAAAAGGCTATTCTCCGGTGCACAATGTGAAAAAAGGCGTGAGTTATCCGGCTACTTTGGTAACTACAGGCGATCATGACGACCGTGTGGTGCCTGCTCACAGTTTCAAATTTGCAGCTGAACTACAAGAAAAACATGAAGGAACCAACCCTGTTTTAATTCGCATCGACGTCAATGCCGGACATGGTGCCGGTAAACCTGTTTCTAAAACAATCGAAGAACAAGCCGATGTGTTTGCTTTTACGTTGTTTAATATGGGTGTCAAAAGTATAAAGTAATTTATTGTAAATAAATTTGATGACACTGTTCATCTGCAAATAATTGAACGGTCCTATCATCCTGATTTTTTCAGCATGACAGGACCGCAGTTATTTCGGACAATCCGTTCAGGTAGATTTTAAACTATTATTCTTTCGTCACAATTTGAATGGTATCCCCTAGAATTTGTTTCGCCAAAACCGATTTATCTGTTTCTACCAAAGTCACTGCTTTTGCATCAAAATGTCGGATGGTGTACAACGAAACATTTTCATGCCAACTGATTTGAAAACGTTTCGACAACAAACTTTTCAGTTCATTAAATCGTTCGTATTTATCTTCCACACAAACCGTAAAACTAATGGCAGAGTTCTGAATCAAACTAACTTTGATTTGGTTTTGATGGAACAATCCGAAAATTTCACTGATGTGTTCTTCCATAATGAATGAAAAATCGATCGAAGAAAGTGAAATGAGCAATTGGTTTTTCTTTACAATAAAACAAGGCGTTTGCGGGACCAAATCGGCTCCTTTGGAAACACTTGTTCCCGGCAATAACGGGTTGATAAACGATTTTACAAACAACGGAATTTCTTTGCGTTGCAACGGTTGTAAAGTTTTCGGGTGGATAACCGTTGCCCCGTAAAACGCCAACTCAATTGCTTCGCGGTAGGAAATTTGGTTGAGCAAAATGGCATTTTCAAAATATCTTGGATCGGCATTTAAAACTCCTGGGACATCTTTCCAAATCGTTACACTTTCTGCATTTAAACAAAAGGCAAAAATAGCAGCGGTATAATCGGATCCTTCACGACCCAAAGTAGTAGTAAAATTATTAGGATCGGAACCTAAAAATCCTTGTGTGATGTTTAATGTTTTGCGTTTGACATTTTTACTAATCAATTCTTTAGTCAATTCCCAATCAACTGTTGCATCACGGTAAGATGTATCAGTTTTGATGAAATTACGAACGTCCAACCAATTGTTTTTCATGCCTCTGAAATTGAAATAATGACTGACAATTGTGGTGGAAATCAATTCACCAAAACTCACAATCTGATCGTACACAAAATTATAGTTAGGTGATTTGTTGTGACTTAAGAAATATTCCATGTCATCAAAATGTTGATTCACGGCTTTGTAAACGTCGTTCTTATCGTCTTCAAATAATTCCAAAACTATTTGCAAGTGGTATTTTTTTACCTCTTGAATGGATTCTTGTAATTCGTTTGACTTTTCAAAATAGTTTTTGATAACTACTTCTAAGGCGTTGGTTGTTTTTCCCATCGCGGAAATAACCAATAAAACATTGTCATAACCAACGGTTTCCAACACATGAAAAACGTTTTTTACACCGTTTGCATCTTTTACGGATGCTCCACCAAATTTAAATATTCTCATAAAATTAATGTGTCAATTTGTAAATGTGTCAATTCGTAAATTAGAATTATATCTTCAATAAAAAATGATTCATTCCTGCTTCATCCATTTGAACCACTCGCCAATCGTCTAATAATTTTGCTCCTGATTTGTTGTAAAAGGTAATTGCCGGCGTGTTCCAATCCAAGACATTCCATTCAATTCTGCGAACATTGTCTTTTTTCCCTTGTTTCATTATTTCAGTATACAATGCAAAACCGGCACCTATTCCTCTTTTTTCTTCCTTCACAATTAAATCTTCCAAATGAATGGTTTTCCCTTTCCAAGTTGAATAGCGGTAGTAATACAAAGCCATTCCAATGATTTCCTGATTAACTTCTGCCACAAAAGCATAAAAAAGCGGATGTGTTCCAAAACCATCACGCACCAAATCATCAACGGTTACAACCACAGCATCGGGTTCTTTTTCAAAGGTGGCCAGTTCCTGAATCAACTCCAAAACCGAAGGCATATCTTCGGCAATTGCTTTTCTAATAATCATCACTAGTAATATAATTGGGGCAAAATTACGATTCTAAAATAGATTTGTATAATTATTCCATCGGTATCACAAAAATTTCGATATTTGTGCCTTTATACAACTACATCGATTTCGTAATGGAACAACGCAACAAAACCTTAGGAGAATTTATTATTGAAAAGCAAGAAGAATTTCAATATTCTACCGGAGAATTATCTCGAATCATTAATTCTATTCGCCTCGCAGCCAAAGTAGTTAATTATAAAGTAAACAAAGCCGGGTTGGTTGACATTGTTGGAGCCGCCGGAGAACAAAATATTCAAGGCGAAGACCAACAAAAATTGGATGTTTATGCCAACGAAGTTTTTATTCAGACCTTGATTAACCGTGAAATTGTGTGCGGAATTGCTTCCGAAGAAAATGATGATTTCATCACCGTTGCCGGAAGTGATAAAAGCCATAACAATAAATATGTGGTTTTAATGGACCCTTTGGACGGTTCATCAAATATAGATGTAAATGTTTCTGTAGGAACCATTTTTTCGGTTTATAGAAGAGTAACTCCTATTGGAACTCCTGTAACTTCTGAAGATTTTTTACAGCCCGGCGTTAATCAAGTTGCCGCAGGTTATGTGATTTACGGCACCTCAACGATGTTGGTTTATACGACGGGTCATGGCGTCAACGGATTTACTTTAAACCCGGCTATTGGTGCGTTTTATTTATCCCATCCGAATATGAAATACTCGGAAGACGGTACGATTTATTCGATTAATGAAGGCAATTATGTCCATTTCCCACAAGGTGTGAAAGCGTATCTTAAATATTGCCAGTTGGAAGAAGGCGACCGACCCTATACATCGCGGTACATTGGAAGTTTGGTTTCTGATTTTCACCGCAACATGATTAAAGGCGGCATTTATATTTATCCAACCAGTTCTAAAGCACCTAAAGGAAAATTGCGTTTGTTGTATGAATGCAACCCAATGGCCTTTTTAGCCGAACAAGCTGGCGGAAAAGCATCGGATGGTTATACCCGAATAATGGAATTGCAACCCACCGAACTGCATCAACGGGCTCCTTTCTTTTGCGGAAGTAAAAACATGGTGGAAAAAGCAGAAGAATTTATGGCGTTGCATAAATAAAAACAAATTTTTAAACATAAAAAAACCGTTAAGTACTTTTGAGAGCTTAACGGTTTTTCTTTTAAAATTTTTTCAGAAACCCAACCAAAACCTCTTTTAATTCCGATTCATTTTCAATGTGGCTCATGTGTCCGTCCGGAAAAGAAACCAGTTGCACTTCAGTTCCTTTGATTTGCTCTAGACTGTCGCTGTAGTTTAAAACACCATCTTTTTCACCTAAAATAAGTAACATGGGAAATGTTGCCGTATGCAAGAGTTTTTCGCGGTCTTTTCTAACTTTCATTCCTTCCAAAGCGGCAATGATTCCTTGAAGTGGTGTTTGTAATGCTTGTTCGCGGACTTTTATAATATCATCGGCTAAACGTTCCCGATTGGCTTCGCTAAACAAATTGGCAATCGACAAACTCACAAAAGCCGAATAATTTTGTTTCACGGCTTTGATAGCTCGGTTGCGATTGATTTTCCGCTCATGACTATCTGCTTTAGATGTTGAATTAAGTAAAACCAACCCTTTCATCATTTCCGGATACAATTCGGCGAAAGCCAAAGCCACATAACCTCCCATGGAATGTCCGACAAACACGGCCTTTTTTATTTTTAGATGCTGTAAAATGTGATGCACCATATCCGCTTGATCTTCCATTGTATGCACATAACCCAAACATTCGGATCCGCCATGACCTAATAAATCAATGGAAATCACTCGATGCTTTTCGGAAAGTTCAGGAATGAACCGGTTCCACATTTTCAAGTTTTCAAGAAAACCGTGAAGTAAAACAATGGTTGTGCCTTTACCGGTATCGGAAAAAGTGATTTTGGCGTTTTTGTATGTGGTTGTTTTCATATTCAATTTAATCAACTTCAAAAGTATGATTTAACCGCAAAGCTCGCAAAGATTTTCGCAAAGTTCACAAACTAAAAAAAACGACCCACATTCGTGCGAGTCGTTATAACTGTTTCAGAAAAACAAAATACTAACCATTCAAAATCATTTCACTCTCGTCAAGTTTAGCAATAAATTAAAGATCGATTTTTGAATCCTTCTATCCTCTTCTATTTGGGTTTTAAAATTTATTCTTTTTACTAAAACTCAGATTTTTTAATCACTACAAGTTAATTCTCTAGAAATATAGTAACTTCAGCTACATATTCTGCCGTGGCATCAAGCCAACCATAATGTTTACAGTTATCAAGAAAAACTAACTTTGAATTCGGAAAAGTTTTGTGTGCAATTTCACCAATCTCATTACTGACTATATCTTGCTTTCCTTGAATAATTAAAACCGGGTTTTTAAAATTGATCAATTTTGATTTACAATCAAATTTCATATTTGTCATGTCAGCCCACAGTATGCCGTTTATTGTGGCATTATTTTGGGTTAGACGCTCAGCAATAATCGGCACATACTTCTGATTGAAAACATAAGCTGGAGCCATGGCTCTGCCTCTCCCAAGTTTGGCTTTGTATGAAGTGTCGCCTTTTGCAATTTTATCATTCCAATAATTTAACGAATCCCTTTGCATTTGATTCAATCCCGCTTCAATTAGATTTTTACCTTGTAGTAAGGTTAAATCGACTCCTCCTGACGAAGATAAAATCAATTTATTAATACTTTCTGGACAAAGAGTTGCGTAATAGGATGCCAACATCCCTCCAAAAGAATGTCCGAGAATACTCCATGTTTCAATTTTTAGATGTTTCCTTAACGACTCAATATCATCTGCCATAATTTGCATAGAAATAGTCTCAGAATTCAATTCAGTCAATTTTGATTTTCCAGTTCCTCTTTGATCATAAATAATGGTCTGTTGTTCTTTCGAAAGAATCTTGGCCATTTCTTCAAAACCATTGCTACTCATCCCTGGACCACCATTAATAATTAAAAGAGGCTGGCCTTTTCCGAATATTTTATAATAAGTCAAACTAGAATCTTTGTTGACAGCAAAACCCTCCGTTTGAGCAGAGGTTTTACTTAGAAGCAATAGTAAACTTAAAAGAAAAATATTTTTCATATTATGAATTCATCAGATTCTCAATCTCTTCCGCTTCAATAGGAATATTCCGCATCAAATTAAACGGTTCGCCCGTTTTTTGAATGACCATATCATCTTCAATTCGAATACCGAAACCTTCTTTCGGAATATAAATTCCCGGTTCAACGGTAAAAACCATATTGGCTTGCATCGGTTCGTGTAACAATCCATAATCATGTGTGTCCAAACCTAAATGATGCGAAGTGCCGTGCATAAAATATTTTTTATAAGCAGGCCAATCAGGGTTTTCATTTTGCACATCTACTTTATCAATCAATCCTAAACCGATTAATTCTGAAGTCATGATTTTGCCTACTTCTACATGGTATTCTTTCCATAAAGTTCCCGGAACGAGCATTTTTGTTGCTTCATTTTTCACTCGTAAAACCGCATTGTACACTTCTTTTTGTCTGTCGGTAAAACGACCTGAAACAGGAATCATACGCGTCATATCACTGGAATAATTGGCATATTCGGCACCTACATCCAGTAAAATCAAATCATCGGCTTTGCATTGTTGGTTGTTTTCGATGTAATGCAACACATTGGCATTATTTCCTGAAGCAATAATGGGTGTGTACGCAAAACCTCTGGAGCGATTGCGTAAAAATTCATGAGCAAACTCCGCTTCAATTTCATACTCCATCACATTTGGTTTTACAAACGAAAGCACTCTTCGAAAGCCTTTTTCTGTGATATCGCATGCTTTTTGAATCAAATCCAATTCTTCGCTTTCTTTTATAGAACGTAAACGCTGCAAAATTGGGTTGCTTTTTTCGACTTTATGGGCAGGATAATTTTCTTTCCACCATTTGATAAAACGGGCTTCGCGAGTTTCAGTTTCTACAGATGCACGGTAGTGTTCATTCGTGTTGATGTACATCGTATCAGCATACGCCATTACTTCTTTCAAAATTTTATGGAATTCAGTCAACCAATACACCGTTTTGATCCCGGAAACTTCAAAAGCACGCTCTTTCGTCAATTTTTCACCTTCCCAAACGGCTATATGTTCATTGGTTTCACGTAAAAATAAAATTTCTTTCAAATGTTCATACGGTGCATCTGGAAATAACAACAAGATGCTTTCTTCCTGATCAACGCCTGATAAATAAAGAATATCACGGTGTTGAGCAAAAGGCAAAGTAGTATCGGCACTTACCGGATAAATATCATTGGAATTAAAAACCGCTACGCTGTTGGGTTTCATTGCAGCACTAAATTTTTTACGGTTTTTGATGTATAAATTGCGATCAATCAGATGGTATTTCATAACGGAAATTTGATTATTAATAAAATCAAAAGTAGCAAGAAACGACGGATTTGCAGTTATTTCAAACCTAAAATTTTGTTAGGAACTGCATATTGACTAAATTTCCATTCTAATTCTACTTTTATGTTAAAAAAAGGACTTCACTTATCGATTATTTGCCTAGCTTTTCAAATCAGTTGGTCACAATCAGAATCTAGTTCATCCATTGTTCAATCCGTTAAATTTCAGAATATTGGCCCTACAATCATGAGTGGTCGCGTGGTTGATGTGGATGTAAATCCGGAAAATCCTATTGAATTTTATGTAGGTTATGCCTCGGGCGGACTCTGGTATAGCAGCAACAACGGGATGAATTTTACTCCTGTAATGGACAATTCGCCTACTCAAAATGTGGGAGAAATTGCTGTTGATTGGAAAAACAAAACAATCTGGGTGGGAACAGGCGAACACAATGCGTCGCGTTCATCCTATGCCGGAATCGGAATTTTAAAATCAACCGATCAAGGTAAGACTTGGCAAAACATGGGATTAACCGACAGCCATCACATAGGTAAAATTGAAATCAACCCCAATAATGCAAGCGAAGTAGTAGTTGGAGTTACCGGACATTTATATACCAAAAACGACGAAAGAGGTGTTTATAAAACAACGGACGGTGGAAAAACTTGGAAAAACACTTTATTTATAGACGATGAAACGGGAATTATTGACATTTCTGTTTCGCCAAAAGACTTCAACATACAATATGCAGCCGCTTGGAAAAAAGACCGAAAAGCATGGAATTTCTCAGGAAACGGAGCTACCTCAGGAATTTACAAAAGTGAAGACGGT
>NZ_JBILTE010000064.1:0-13744 GCF_044371705.1 Flavobacterium sp.
GCACCTCCAAACCTACATACTCTGTGTATAATAACTATAATCCTTTAAAATCGTTCGAAGAAAATCAGTGTCATTGCCGGAGGTGTTTTTGATACCGGTGACTTCTTCAATTTTAGTACGTAGTTTGATTAAAGTTGCAAAATCTCTTTTTGCTACCGCAATGTTGAAGGTTTCTTTGATGATACGTGCATCGTTGTCGCTTAATTTGATTACCAAAGGATAGGTTGGTACGTACGAATTGTCGACTTCCTCCAGAATAGTGTGATTGATGCTGATGTTGTTTTTCAAACTGATGACTGCAGTTCCGGCAGTCATATCGCCCAAACGTTGGGTTTTGCTGCTAATAATCATGGTAATCAAACCAATGACGCCGCTGCTGATGTTTACATCGATAATTCTAAAAACCCAACGAATAATGTAGTCGCCAAAAGATGCTTGGTACCCATCAATTTTAACCACCTTTGTTTTCATCAATCGCTTTCCGATGGTTTGCCCTTCTAAAAGACTTTCCAAAACCAATGAATAGAAGATTACCGGCGAAAAAAAAACGAACAAAACGGCTGCAATTGACCATCCATCTAGTCCGTCCAGCCAATCATTTAATCCCAACCAATAAAAAAAGATTCCGAAAACAGTAATAGAATACGCAATTTTAATCAGTAAATCAAGTAGATAGCCAAACATTCGATCGGCCACTGTTGCGGCTGTAAAATTTATATTGACATTTTGTGTCGTGTTTATTGATAATTCTGACATATTTTATATTTTAGCAAACCATGAGAGAAGTTGCGTTCATAAAGCAAAATAAAGAAAAATGGCTTGAATTTGAGCAAGCTATTTTTGGTAAAGCTAAAAAAAATCCTGATGAAATGGCTAGTTTATATATCCATTTGGTCAACGATTTGTCGTATGCACAAACCTATTACCCTAAAAGTAAGACGGTTGTGTACTTAAATTATTTGGCTTCACAAATTTATCAGAAGATTTACAAGACCAAGAGAACCGAGCAAAATCGATTAATTTATTTCTTTTCTACCGAAGTACCATTGATTGTTTATCAGTATAGACGCTATTTGGTCTATGCTTTTGTTCTTTTTTTTGCTTGTACGGCCATTGGCGTCATTTCTGCTAAGTACGATACCGATTTTGTCCGTTTGATTATGGGCGATGATTATGTTAATATGACTTTGGAGAACATTGAAGAGGGCAATCCAGTCGCTGTTTACAAATCAGGCAGCAATTGGGGCGGATTTATTGCCATCACGATGAATAATTTGTATGTGGGTCTGCGGTGTTTTTTATTCGGTGTTTTTGGTGGTATTGGCACCTTTTGGATCATGTTGCAAAACTGTATCATGTTAGGTTCGTTTCAATATTTTTTCTACCAAGAAGGTGTGTTTTGGGAAAGTGTTCAAGGCATTTGGATTCACGGTTCGATGGAGATTTTTGCCATTGTCATCGAAGCAGCGGCCGGATTTATTTTGGGTGCTTCCATCCTATTTCCAAAAACGTATTCGCGAATGGCTTCTTTTAAAATGGGTTTTAAAGACGGTTTAAAAATATTCCTAAGCACCATGCCTTTTACCATAGCTGCTGGGTTTTTAGAAGGTTTTGTTACCCGTTATTCATTAGAAATGCCTAATTGGTTGAATGTGGTGATTATTTTATCGACGTTGGCGATGATCTCATTTTACTTTTTAGTATTTCCCTTTATCGTGCATTCTAAAATGAAAAATCAACTAGCTAAAAAATAAACGTATGTTTCAATTATTTAAAAACAGGAATTTCAGCGACTATATTTCGGACACTTTTTCGTTTTTTAAAGAAACGGGGAAACATTTTTTTACGCACTATTTCATCATTAATGGTGGTTTTCTATTAGTTCTTTCGGTCTTATTTTACTTTGTTTTTAAAGTTTATTTTGAAGTGCTTTTTTCAAATATTGGTGCGGTTAATCAAGACTTCGGAACGTTGGAAAGTTATTTCAATAATAACATCGGATTAATTATCGGCGTAGTTGTTGTTTTATTTCTTTTGATTCTGTTTGTGTCGCTTTTGAATTTTGTTTATCCTATTATTTATTTGAATTTATATGATCAAAACAAAGGTGATTCCTTCACAACTTCAACCATATTGAAGGAGATGAGAAAAAACCTCGGTAGACTTATTGGTTACTTTTTTAAGTTGTTTTTAATTTCCATTCCGATACTTCTAGTTCTTGGAGCCGTAATGATGCTCTTATTTTTCATCATCATTGGTATCCCGTTACTATTGATTGTTGCACCTGCTTATTTGGCTTGGATGAATTTAAGTTTGTACGTCTACATGAATTCCGATGTAGGGTTTTTTGAAGCATTAGGCAAAGGATTCAACTTGTTGAAAGAAAAATTTTGGCCCATTGTTGGTTCTAATTTAGTGATGACCATAATTATTCAAATTGTTTTAGGTGTGTTAACAATGATTCCCTATGTCATCGGACTGGCTTCTGTTTTTACATCGGCACAATCACAAAATTTTGAAGAAGAAAATGCATTTTCATTTTTTGGTATCATGATGGCAATAATTTTTGTTTTTTCGGTTCTTCTCAATTATATATTGAATAATTTATTATTAATCAACAATGGGGTCATTTATTACAGCTTACGCGAAAACAGTGAAAACAACCAACAACAAAGTGCAATTGATTCGATAGGAAGTAATCATGACTAAATACCTGCTTTTATTTTTATTTTTACTTCTCTTTTCTATTCCGAGTTTTGCGCAGGACACATTGATTGTTTCTAAAAGTGAAATAAAGGTGGATTCTTCCACAGTTGAAGAAGTAAAATTTAAAGAAGGTTTTCAAGAAAAATATACTGCCGACGAATTTATCTATGAAGTTAAAGTCAAAGAATTAAGTGCTTGGGAACGTTTTAAAGAATGGCTCTACGATTTATTTGAGCGAATTTTCAACTCCACCAGCAGAGAAAATACTGAAAATATTGTTGAATTATTTTTAAAGATACTTGCAGCAGCCATTATCTTTTTTGTTATTTATTTAATTGTGAAAGCGATTATGAATGGCGAAGGAAGTTGGGTTTTTGGAAAATCGTCTGATAAAAAAGTAATCAACTACGAAGAAATTGAAAAGAACATCCACTTAGTCGATTTTGAAAAACTAATCAAAGAAACCTTGAAAAACGGCGAAAATCGTTTAGCTATTCGTTACTACTATTTATGGTTGTTAAAAATCATGTCCGCCAAGCAATTAATTGAATGGGATGTTGAAAAAACCAATTCGGATTATTTGTATGAAATTAAAAACACTTCCATCAAATCGCAGTTTGAATATGTGTCCTACTTATACAATTATATTTGGTACGGCGAATTTGAATTGGACGAAGTGACTTTTGTAAAAGCCAAAAAAGCGTTTGATAACTTAATCAATTCTTTAGGGGCATGAACAGAACATTAAAAATATATATCACGCTATTAGTCCTGGTTTTAGTGGGAATCATTTACGTGGATGCCAATCGCCCAAAACCAATTGATTGGCGACCCACCTATAAAGTGAGTTCAAAAACACCTTTGGGATTGTATGTGTTAGATCAAGAAATTGAATCGCTATTTTCAGAACAAAAAGTAGAACGATTCAAAATCACACCCTATGAATTTTTTGATGCTCATTACGATTATGACACGTTGGTTAATGCGTATGATATCAGAGGAACCTTGCTTTCGATTACCAATGAAAATACTATTGATGAAGAATCCATCGGCGAAATTTTATTGTTTGTCAGCCATGGCAATCAAGCTTTTATGAGCATGAATTCCTTTTCCGAACTGCTGTCGGATACTTTAAATTTTAAAATAGGCAATCAGTATTATTACAAAGATACCGTTCAAAATTATTTGGCGAATCCTAAATTTAGCGATGCAAAATATAAAATGGGTGCAGGGTTTTCCGGCAGATACTTTCGAGAAATTGACACTTTAAACACAACCATTTTAGGCTATCAAAAAATTGCAGATAGTACTTTCGTGAATTTCATCAAGGTAGATTACAAAGAAGGTTCGTTCTTGCTACACACCCAACCGGCTGCTTTTTCTAATTATCATTTGCTAAAAGATAATCATTCAGAATATACCCAAAAACTGTTTTCTTATATAGCAAACCAACCCGTTTATTGGTACCAAAAAAATCTAACGGACGAAAGTATTTCGCAATCGCCACTCCGATTTATTTTTGCTCACCCGGCACTTACATGGGCTTGGTATTTCTTTTTAATTGGCATGATTGTATTTATTCTATTCAATGCCAAACGCAAACAACGCATTGTTCCAATTATCAAACCGTTAGAAAATACAACAGTTGATTTTACAAAAACTATCGGAAATTTGTATTTTCAAGAAGGAAATCACGGCAATTTAATTGATAAGAAGATTATTTTCTTTTTGGAAAAAATTAGAACCGTTTATTTAATCGATACAACTAAATTAGATGATGCCTTTGTGAAGAAATTACATTTAAAATCGGGTAAAGACCAACTATTAATTGACAAAGCGGTGCGATTGATTCACAAACATCAAAAAAGGTATCAAAGCACCGAAGAAGATTTAATTGAAATCAATAACATATTAGAAAAAATAATAGAGTAATCATGCATTTTTAATGACTTACTTTTAAAAACAAAAATAGAAATCATGGAAGAAAACACGACCAATAATCCGTTAGAAGAAAACGTAAATTTTGAATCGCGATTGGATTTAAAACCGTTGCAAGACAGTCTTGCTCAAATTAAACACGAACTTGGAAAAGTAATTGTGGGACAATCAAAAATGATTGATCAATTATTAGTTTCCATCTTATCCAATGGCCATGTATTATTGGAAGGCGTTCCGGGAGTAGCCAAAACAATTACCGCTAAGTTATTAGCCAAAACAATGAATATTGGTTTCAGCCGCATTCAATTTACACCCGATTTGATGCCTTCGGATATTTTGGGAACTTCGGTTTTCGATTTAAAGAAATCGGAATTCGAATTTAAAAAAGGCCCAATTTTTTCCAACTTGATTTTAATTGACGAAATAAACCGTGCTCCTGCCAAAACACAAGCGGCTTTGTTTGAGGTAATGGAAGAACGTCAAATTACGATGGACGGAACCACGTATCAATTAACCACACCCTTTTTGGTAATTGCCACACAAAACCCAATTGAACAAGAAGGAACCTATCGTTTACCGGAAGCTCAATTGGACCGTTTTCTATTTAAAATAAACATCGATTATCCGAAGTTAAGTGAGGAAATTGAAATCATTCAACGTGAACATTCCTTGCAAGATGCAGGTAAATTAGATCAAATAAAAACGTTTTTAACGGCTGCAGAAATCAATAAATACCAAGGTTTGGTCAAACAAATTATAGTTGAACCGAATTTGTTGGAATACATTGCCAAATTGGTCATCAACACTCGTGAAAATGCCTTTTTATATTTGGGTGCTTCGCCTCGTGCATCGATTGCCATTTTAAATGCCTCCAAAGGATATGCAGCATTACGCGGCCGTGATTTTGTTACACCTGAAGATATTAAAGATGCAGCAATTCCAGTATTACAACACCGTGTGATTGTGACGCCCGAACGTGAAATGGAAGGCATCACTAGTCAGGAAATCATTCGTCAAATTATAGAAACCATCGAAATACCAAGATAAATTTGAAACGTTTTTTTAGACAATTGTACATCAACAACTTATTTTTCTATGCTTTGCTTGGAATCATAACGCTGTTTGCGTGTGCGTTTTTCTTTCCGTTTTTGTATACAGCCTGTTGGTATTTGTTGATCATCTTAGCTTCGTTTTTAGTATTGGACCTACTGATTCTTTTTTTAGCCAAAACAGGTGTAGAAGGTAACCGAATGATGGCAGAAAAGCTTTCCAACGGTGATGAAAACCCGATAGCTATCAGTATTAAAAACTACTATACTTTTGCAATTTTAGTAAAAGTAATAGATGAAATACCTTTTCAATTTCAGGTGCGAAATTTTGAAATCAAACGAAAAATAAAAGCTTCTTCACAAGACGACATCCAGTATTTTTTACGTCCTACCGAACGTGGAGAATACCATTTTGGCAAACTAAATATTTATGTGTCTTCTCCACTGCGATTGATTTCCAGACGATTTATGTTTGAAAACGGACATATGGTTCCCACCTATCCATCCTACATTCAGTTACGGAAATACGATTTGATGGCTTTTTCGAATAATTTATTTCAATACGGTGTGAAAAAAATTCGCAGAATCGGTCATACGATTGAATTTGAGCAAATCAAAGAATACGTGCAGGGAGATGATATCCGAACGCTAAACTGGAAAGCCACTGCCAAGAAAAATTCGTTGATGGTGAACCAGTTTCAAGATGAAAAATCGCAGTCGGTTTACATGGTGATTGACAAAGGACGGGTGATGAAAATGCCTTTTAATCAATTGAGTTTATTGGATTACGCCATTAATGCGACCTTGGTTTTATCGAATGTGATTTTGAAAAAACACGACAAAGCAGGTATGTTCACCTTTTCCAAAAAAGTTGAAAACCGAGTAATGGCAGAGAAACGGTCGTCGCAAATGCAGTTGATCATGGATTCACTTTACAATGTGAAAACCGATTTTTTTGAAAGCGATTACAGTCGTCTATATGTAGATATTAAGAAAAATATCAACCATAGAAGTCTTATTTTATTGTACACAAATTTTGAAACATTGGATGGTTTGCATCGGCAACTTCCCTATTTAAAAGGCATTGCCAAAAGTCATTTATTGGTTGTGGTCTTTTTTCAAAATACCGAACTCAACGAAATTATTCATAAAAAATCCGAAACTGTTCAGGAAGTGTATGATAAAGTGATTGCGGAAAAATTTGCTTTTGAAAAGCGATTGATTGTGAACGAACTCAAAAAATACGGTATTTACTCTGTTTTAACGCAGCCTGAAAACTTGACGTTGGATACGATTAATAAGTATTTGGAAATCAAGGCTCGCGGGATTTTGTAACCGCTAATCACGCAAAAGTCGCTAGGTTTTTTAGGTCTGATAAATTATATCTTAAGTTAAGTTTCTCGCAAAGTCGCAAAGTCGCAAAAGGAATATCTTTGCGGCTTTGCGACTTTGCGAGAAAATAAAAAAAATAGCGAGCTTCGCGTTTCAAATTCTAATCATTATCTTTACACCTTAGCAACTCACTCCCTTGAAACAAATCACTTCCGCACAAAACCCATTTATCAAATCATTGGTGCAATTGCAGGAAAAAGCCAAAACCCGCAAAGAGACCGGTACGTTTTTGATGGAAGGCAAACGCGAAATTGAGTTGGCACTCAAAGGCGGTTACGAACTGGAAACCCTTTTGTTTTTGCCTGAATTGGTTTCAGATAAAGAGTTAAAAGCATTTGCAGGAATTGATTGCATCGAACTATCCAAAGAAGTGTATCAAAAATTAGCTTATCGCGACACGACTGAAGGCATTTTAGCCGTAGCAAAATCAAAAAAGCATCGATTATCTGATTTAAAACTATCTGACAACCCTTTGATTTTAGTTGCAGAAGGCATTGAAAAACCCGGAAATTTAGGAGCATTACTTCGCACTGCCGATGCCGCAAAAATTGATGCAGTAATTATCGCCAATCCGAAAAGTGATTTATACAATCCGAATGTCGTTCGTTCAAGTGTAGGATGTTTATTCACCAACAGAATTGCTGTTGGAACGACAGAAGAAGTGATTGCTTATTTAAAATTGAATAAAATTGCCATTTATTCCGCGACACTCCAGAATTCCAATGGCTATCATTTAGAAAATTATACCACTCCTTCTGCATTGGTAGTTGGAACCGAAGCCACAGGTTTGACCGAACCTTGGCGAACCGAAAGCAAACAAAACATCATTATCCCGATGCAAGGAGCCATCGATTCGATGAATGTATCTGTGGCAGCGGCTATTTTGTTGTTTGAGGCTAAGAGGCAGCGAGGGTTTTAAAATTTCCATTTGCACAATTCAAAACTTTGTCCTACTTTTAGTAAGTGAACGATAAGCTATGACAGAAATTGATATTGAACTAGAGAACAAAGAGATTGCTAAGGAATATAAGAACCTCCTTCGCATTAGCTATCAAACACTTACTCCCGAAGACAAAATGATTATTCGAAAGGCATTTGATGTAGCTGTTGAAGCCCACAAAGACCAGCGAAGAAAATCGGGAGAGGCCTATATTTTCCATCCGATTGCTGTAGCAAAAATAGTTGCTTCCGAAATTGGTTTGGGTGCAACTGCTATTGCTGCTGCTTTGATGCACGACGTAGTAGAAGATTCACCCATAACTGTTGCCGAAATTGAAAAAGTGTTTAACCCAAAAATTGCACAATTGGTAGATGGGTTGACTAAAATTTCAAAAGTTAAAACCGATCAAGAAATATCAATGCAGGCGGAAAATTTCCGCAAGATGTTATTGACTCTAAATGACGATGTTCGTGTAATACTAATCAAGTTGGCCGACCGCTTGCATAATATGCAAACCATGGAGTCCATGGCTGATTATAAGCAGGCGAAAATTGCTTCAGAAACACTTTATATTTATGCCCCGTTGGCTCATCGATTAGGTTTGTATAACATCAAAAGTCAGTTGGAAGATTTAGGATTAAAATACACCGAACCGGATGTGTATCAGGATATTTTAAGCCGAATGAAGGAAAGTAAGCAGGAACAGGAAGCTTACATCAAATCGATTTCGGATATTTTAAAAAAATCTATGGACGACGAAGGTATCGAATATACCATCAAAGGCCGACCCAAATCGATTTATTCTATTCGCAGAAAAATGTTGGCTCAAGGCGTTTCGTTTGATGAAGTGTACGACAAGTTTGCCTTGCGAATTGTTTACAAATCAAATACACATGACGAAAAATTCATTGCTTGGAAGATATATTCCATTGTAACGGATCATTACCGTCCGAGTCCGAGTCGCCTACGCGATTGGATTTCTTCGCCAAAATCAACCGGTTATGAAGCACTTCACATCACTGTTATGGGTCCAAAAGGTCGTTGGGTGGAAATACAAGTTCGCAGTGAACGTATGGACGAAATCGCTGAAAAAGGATATGCGGCTCATTACAAATACAAACAAGGATTATCGGAAGAAAACAGTTTGGATACTTGGTTGAATTTATTGAAAGAAGCATTAGAAAATTCCGCTTCCAATGCAGTTGATTTTGTAGAAGATTTCAAACTGAATTTATATTCAAAGGAAATATATGTGTTTACACCTAAAGGCGAAATCAAAAGTTTACCTAAAGGTGCTACTTCGTTAGATTTCGCGTTTAGTATTCACTCTGAAATTGGTGTTCGAACCAGAGGAACGCGTGTAAATGGAAAGTTAGTGCCGCTAAATCATGTTCTAAATAGTGGTGATCAGGTAGAAATCATCACCTCTGCAAATCAAAAACCTAATTCACATTGGTTAGATTATGTGACCACTTCGCGTGCAAAAAATAAAATTAAAAACGTATTAAACGAGGATATCAAAAAAATCGCAGAAGAGGGAAAAGAAATACTAACACGTAAATTGCGTCATTTAAAAATTACATTAAATGAAACTACCGTTAACGAACTGGTCAATTATTTTAAACTTAAGACGAGTTTAGATTTATTTTATCGTGTTGGAATTGGAACTATTGACAACCAACAATTAAAAGATTATGCATCGTTGAAAAATAATTCGATACTTAATTTTTTTAAAAAAATAAAACGAACCAATACCACTGCACCGGAGCAAGTGCAAAAAAACGAGTTAAGCAAAAACTACGATATGCTTGTTTTTGGGGCTGAGCATGACAAATTGGATTACAAACTTTCATCTTGTTGCAACCCAATTCCCGGCGATGATGTATTCGGATTTTTAACCATCAATGATGGCATCAAAATCCATCGAAAAGATTGTCCGAATGCCATCAGTTTACAATCGAATTATGCATATCGGATTATTACTGCCAAATGGATTGATTCCACTCAAGAAAAATTCAAAGCTGTATTGAAAATTACCGGCATGGATTCTATGGGATTAACCAATGAGTTGACCCGTGTGATATCCAATCAAATGCACGTAAATATTCAAAGTATTTCATTAAGCGGAGAAGCCGGAATATTTAACGGGCAGGTTACGGTAATTGTTCAAAACAACACCATTTTGAAAAAACTGATTGAAAATATCAAAAAGATTGACGGGGTCGACAAAATCAGTCGTGTAAATAACTCCTAAAAATAAATTATATTCACATTTTATGTTAATAATCTTTTATGAAAGTTAGCGTCAAAAACAATCAAAATATAAAAATAGTGTATCTTTGCAGATATTAAAAGTCCGATGGAAAATAGCAAAAATCAGGAAATTGTCAAAAACGTTTTTACCAAATATTTGGAGGAAAAAGGTCATCGTAAAACCCCTGAACGTTATGCTATTCTACAAGAAATTTATGCAAGTACCGAACATTTTGACATTGAATCGTTGTACATCAAAATGAAGAATAAAAACTACCGCGTAAGTCGGGCAACCTTGTACAACACTATAGAATTATTGTTGGAATGCGGATTAGTGCGGAGACATCAATTCGGACAGAATCAGGCTCACTATGAAAAGTCGTATTTTGACAGACAACACGATCATATCATTATGACCGACACTGGAGAAGTAATTGAATTTTGTGATCCGAGAATTCAACAAATAAAACAAACGATTGAAGACATATTTGGAATTGAAGTGCACAATCATTCCTTGTATTTGTATGGAAATAAAAAAGTAAAAACAGAAAAATAGATTGCTTTAGAGCTATTAAAACGGACAACTTGCGGGTTGTCCATTCTATTTCAACAAAACCAATAAAATAAAACAATGACTGTAGATTTGCTACTCGGCCTGCAATGGGGAGATGAAGGAAAAGGAAAAATCGTAGATGTACTTACTTCTAAATACGATATAATTGCTCGTTTTCAAGGAGGTCCGAATGCCGGACATACATTGGAATTTGACGGAATCAAACATGTGCTTCGCACGATACCATCAGGGATATTTCATAAAAACTCTATCAATATCATTGGAAACGGCGTGGTAATTGACCCTGTTGTTTTTCAAAAAGAATTAGAAGGCTTAGAAAAATTTAATATGGATGTAAAATCCAAATTATTTATTTCACGCAAGGCACATCTAATTTTACCAACCCATCGATTGCTGGATGCAGCATCTGAAGCAGCAAAAGGAAAAGCTAAAATTGGCTCAACATTAAAAGGAATCGGTCCTACTTACATGGATAAAACCGGAAGAAACGGTATACGTGTAGGTGACATTGAACTGGCTGATTTTGGTTCTACTTACAGAGCTTTGGCTGACAAACATGAAGCTATGATTGCTTTTTATAATGTAGATTTAGAATACGATTTAAAAGAAATGGAAGATGAATTTTTTGCTTCCATAGAAGTTTTAAAAGCTTTGAAGTTTATTGATAGTGAGGAATATTTAAACCAAGCATTAAAATCAGGGAAATCTATTTTATGTGAAGGAGCCCAAGGTTCTTTGCTCGACATTGATTTTGGAACGTATCCTTTTGTAACTTCTTCCAATACTACAGCGGCGGGAGCTTGCACCGGTTTAGGAATTGCTCCGAATAAAGTAAAAGACGTTTTTGGAATATTCAAAGCCTATACCACCCGTGTAGGAAGCGGTCCTTTTCCAACCGAATTGTTTGACGAAGATGGCCAAACAATGGCAAGAGTAGGAAATGAGTTCGGCTCGGTAACCGGACGTGCACGCAGATGTGGATGGCTGGATTTAGTAGCTCTAAAATATGCTGTGCAAGTTAATGGAGTAACCCAATTGTATATGATGAAAGGCGATGTACTTTCAGGATTAAAAACGTTAAAAGTATGTACTGCTTATAAATACAAAGGGGAAGAAATCACACATTTACCTTACAACATTGAGCCCAAAAATGTCACGCCTATTTTCGTTGAGAAAAAAGGATGGAATAACGATTTGACGGGAATGACTACTTATGAAGAACTGCCTACTGAATTCAAAGAGTACATCGCGTTTATTGAGAAAGAATTGGAAGTGCCCATCAAAGTAATTTCCGTAGGCCCCGATCGAACGCAGACCATAGAAAAATAACTTATTGAAGTTTTAGAAAATTAAAAATCCCATCTCAACTAAAAAAGAGATGGGATTTTTACTTACTAACTAACTCAATTAACCTTTCGCATTTTGTTTAAGCAACTCAGCTGCATCCGTTGCATTGGATAATTCCGCATATTTTAATGCTGTCAAACCATTTTTACATTTGGCTTTTACATCGGCTCCTTTTTGAATCAACAGTTTGATTATTTCTGTTTGATTGTAGCGAGCGGCATACATCAATGGGGTCATACCATTGGTGCGTTCATTAACATCGGCCCCATATTCAATGAACTTTTTTACTACTTCTAATTCCCCATTGCTAATAGCCAAACACAAAGGTGTAGCGTAATATTTTGCAAATACACTAACTTCTTTTGGTGTGTTGTGTACAGTGTTGGTAGCATTTCCTAATGATCCGAACCCTAAAAGGGCAACTCCTAAATAAATGATTGATTTTTTCATGATGTTCGTTTTTTGATTGATTGATTGATTAATGATTGATTGATTTACTGTAATAGACGACAACAGTTCCTATTCGTTACAAAATCAATTATTTATAACATTAATTTAACAGAGTAGAATAAAAAAAGCCACGCTAGGCGTGGCTTACTATAAATTTTAATTTTTTTTACTTTTTTAAATACTCCAAAACATTTTTTTCAATTCGCTCTTGAATATTTGAAATATCTGCTTTTATAAATTTTTCTCCCAAAATATTTTCATACAATTCGATGTATCGTTCCGAAACTGTTTCAATATATTCTTCAGTCATATTTGGAATTTGTTGTCCTTCTTTTCCTTGAAAACCATTCGCAATTAACCATTGACGAACAAATTCTTTAGACAATTGCTTTTGTGATTCATTGCGATCCTGACGCTCCTGATATCCCTCTGCGTAAAAATAACGAGAAGAATCCGGCGTATGAATTTCATCAATCAAAACAATCTGACCCTCTTTTGTTTTTCCAAACTCATATTTAGTGTCAACCAAAATCAACCCCCGGGAGGCAGCAATTTCTGTCCCTCTTTGATATAACGCTTGCGTATATTTTTCCAAAACTACATAATCTTCTTCGGTCACAATTCCTTGCGACAAAATTGCTTCTCTAGATATATCTTCATCGTGAGAGCCGTTTGCTGCTTTGGTAGTTGGCGTTATTATCGGCATGGGAAAACGGTCATTCTCTTTCATTCCCTCCGGCATTGTAACGCCACAAAGAACTCTTTTTGCTAAAGCATATTCACGTGCGGCATGTCCGGATAAATAACCGCGAATCACCATTTCAACTTTAAATGGTTCGCATAAATGTCCAACGGCCACATTTGGATCGGGAGTGGCAATCAACCAATTGGGTACAATATCCTGAGTCAACTGCATAAACTTTGTAGCAATTTGATTCAATATTTGTCCTTTAAACGGAATCCCTTTGGGCATCACGACATCAAATGCTGAAAGTCGGTCGGTGGCAATCATGACTAAAAGTTCATCATTAATGTTGTATACCTCACGTACCTTTCCGCGATAGACTGATTTTTGGTTGGGAAACTTAAAACTAG
>NZ_JBILTE010000220.1:0-3988 GCF_044371705.1 Flavobacterium sp.
ATGTCGAATTTTTTTGCACTTTCCCTAGCTTTTTCAGACATTTCAACTAGTTTATTGTCGTTTTTAATTAAGCTATCTATAACTGTAAACAAACCCATCATATTTTTATCATCGACAATGTATCCATCCACCTCATTTGTAATTATTTCAGACAATGACAACCAATTATTAAATGCTATTGGAACCACTCCATAGGCCATTGCTTCAACAAGCACTAGACCAAATCCCTCATATTTCGAAGGTAAACAAATAATTTTAGCCGATTTGTAATAAGTGGTCGGGTCTATTTTCCCGGTAAATTTTATTGCTTTTACACCTATTTCACTAGCTAAATTTTTTAGATATTCGGATTGTGGTCCTTCCCCAATAATAACCAAATTCCAACCAACCGTTTTATCTTCAATAAGTTTCCAAACATTAATGAGTAAATCAACTTGCTTTACCTGTTCAAGTCTGCCAACATATAAAACAGTATCTGTCTTTTGTACTAAACCTATATCCAATTTTTGAAAATGTGTAAAATTTGAAATCGCAACAAGCTTGTTTGAATGTATTTTCAAATTTTCATTCAGTTTTTGCACATATTTGCTAGAGAGTACCACTAATTGATCGGAGTTCTTTAACAAAAATTCCAATGCTCTTTTTCTCTTTATTATTCTTAAATGATCAATGATTTTCTTAAATAGTGTATTTTCACCAGAGAAATTCAAATTAAAAACAGGATCCTGATGGAAAATGGCAATATGTGTCACCTCAACCTCTTTTGAAGGTATAAAAAATGAAAATCGATTATTTGTGGCTTCATTATTTATAACTGTATGTATCTTTAATTTCTCTAACAAGCTTTTGTAAAAAAATTTGTTCTCTTTATGGTAAAGAACCTCCGAATTCGGCAATACAAAATAATTATTTGGTTTTAATAGCTGGAAATCCTTATCAAATTTTAATGACAGGTAATAAACGTTAAAACCTTTCTCTTCTAAAAATTCTCCTAATGAATGGCAATAGCGTTGTACTCCGCCATTTTGAGGGAAAAAACCATTTTGGTAGCAAAATAATATATTACTTGCAACTTCTTTCATTTTGCTTCTTTAAGAAACAGGTTTGGTTAAATTAACTGCAAGACCTTTATTGTGTTTTGTATTATATATAATCATAGGTCATCTATTGACTATTCTAAAGTAAAAGGGAAACAAAAGTTTAGAAAAATTAAAAAATTCAATATACTTTCTATAAGGGTTTCTAACACCGCCCATTTCAATGGAACCGATGCTGCTTCTTTTAAGCATTTTTAGTACCGTAAAATACTTTTTAAAGTTAAATTTATCAGCACTTGACGTAATAGCAAGTATTAAAAACTTAGCTACTACGTGATTGACCAACCCTTTTTGATGCTCTTTTAACTCATTAGAACCTTCAAATTGTTTGATATTTTGCACAGCTAACAAAAAACCTTGAATTGCTTGCTCGGAAAAGAACAACTTCGAATTCGTTGCCGAACCCATTCGTGTGGTACGCTGGTAAAATTTTTTATTGCTGAACCCTACTTTTTGAGCCACTGCAAATACTTTGGCTAAAAACAAACCGTCTTCCAGATAAGGCACATTTTTTGGATATGTAATTTGAAATTTGTTCAACAAATCTCTTCGATACAAAATGGCCCATGAACGATCGGGGTCGTTCACAGCTTTACCTCTAGCCGCAAAATAGCCTTCTACGCCACTATAAATTGTATCTTCTTGTACACTATAATCTGTCTGCCAACTACTTGTTCCTGCCGCATTAAAAATTTCAAAACCCAAATACAACACGTCTAACGCTTGATTCTCCGCTCGGGCTATCAATTTCCCGAAAGTTTGCGGTAACACATAATCATCGGGGTCAATAGGTAGTATGTATTTCCCTTTGGCTCTCGCAATCCCATTGTTTCTCGCCATGGACACGCCTTGGTTTTCCTGATTGAGTAGTACAATGTTTGGATATTTTTTTTGCAGACCTTCAACTATTGTTCTGCAATCATCGGGAGAACCATCGTTGATGCAAATGATTTCGTAAGTGCTTTTGTCAACATCTTGATTTTCGAGACTTTCGATGCAACGAGTCACATAGTCTGCCACGTTGTACATAGGTACGATAATACTTAAACGCATGGACTTATTAATCAAATGGTTTACTGCTGTTTGTTTGGTTTTTTTGCTTTGGATAATTATTAAACAGTGGTGTCACATAAAAAAACCTAAACTTTGTAAATATACTGTTCATGATTGCTTTTTTATGGTCAAAAGTAGTTTGATTTTAACTCGCGACAGGACTGTTGTGCTATTTTTAATTGGTTGTTAAAAGAAAAGTTCTCAAATCTACGGCTATTATCCCTTCATCCGTATTGCCTTGAAAATTGTCGAGCGTAACGACCATTTTTGGAAAATTATCATTGATCTTTTTTAAATTACCAAATTCTCTTGCCAATGTTTGAGGTTCGTTAATTGATACTGCTACTTGAACATATAGTTTTTCGCCGGCTCGTTGCCCTACAAAATCTATTTCTAAGGCACCAATCGTGCCTACATGAACCTCAAATCCTCTGCAAACCAGGTGATTATAGACAATATTCTCCATGATTTTCCCCCGGTCTTCAAGCCGATAGCCCCACAAGGCATTGCGAATGCCGAGGTTTTCAAAATAATATTTTTCTCCTGTTTCAAAAATACGTTTTCCTACTACATCATAACGACTCACCCGATGTATTAAAAAAGCATTGACCAAATAATCACTATACGTTTGTACTTGATTGGAAGCTATATTAATGTGTTGCGATTTTAAGAAATCGCTTATTTTTTTTGCTGAAAAAAGACTGCCTGTATTGCTGGCTAAAAATAAAACCAACTGCTCCAGAAATGCCGTATTACGTATAGCAAACCTATTGATAATGTCTCTGTACACAATGGTATGATAGATGTTTTTTAGATACTCAAAAGCAACACCCTCTTCTAAACCTATATTTTTTAGATAGGGTAACCCTCCATATTTAAAATAGCGTTCAAGCGATTGTGTAGTATCCTCTAAAGTGTGAAAAACTAAAAACTCGGCATAGGACAAGCTATAGACAACCATTTCAATGGAACGGCCACTTAAAACACCTGCAATATCTCCTGACAACAATTTGGCATTACTTCCTGTGCAATACAAATCTAAATTTTCATCAAGTAGTAACGAACGTAAGGCTGTTTCAAAATTTTTAATGTCTTGAATTTCATCAATGAAAACGTATGTTTTAGCGGTAGTTGACCTGTTTTTTATGACATAATCGTTCAATTGTTGTGAAGTTTGTAGGTCTGCAAAAGCAATATCTTCTTTATTGATGTAGATAATAGCTGTTTGAGGGTCTCTATCTAATAAATACTGCATTATTTGAAAAAGCATATAACTTTTGCCCACCCGCCGTTGTCCTGAAAAAACCTTTATTAAGTTTTGATCAATAAAAGGAAGTACCCTATTGAGGTAGTCGTTTCTTTTTATTATCGTTTTTGGAAATTTAAAAGACATGGTGTTGGAATGCTGTATTTTCTTTTACAAATTTAGTAAAAGTTTTAATTATGTTTAAAATTTAATTTAAAAAATACATGAGTTTAAAACATACTTAAAACTTTTACGCTATGCAAAAGCACTTCATTCAAGTTTTTTTCTGGTGCGAAAACGCAATTCTTAGTAGCACTCATCGCCTGTTTTCTTTTTTCCTTTTTAATTTTCGAGACTTTCGATGCAACAAGTCACATGGTCTGCCAATTTGTACATAGGTATCATGAGACTCAAAAAGATGAACTAGCAGTAAAATGGATTGTCTTTATTGGCCGGTATTCTTTTCTTTAGGGCATAAACATATTGAAACGGGTTTAAATACACTGTACTCAATTGATACAATCCTTTGTACAAAGACTTTTTCTTGTTCCAACCCATTTTCTGAAACAAAAAAGATATAGAATAAGTGAGG
>NZ_JBILTE010000221.1:0-3970 GCF_044371705.1 Flavobacterium sp.
TGTCTTGAATACCTAATTGCTCGCACAGCATTTCAGCTTGCTCCTTCTCAGGTCCGTCACCTACCATCATCAATTTGGCAGGTAATTGTTGTTGAATCTTATGAAATATCTTAATCACATCAGGAATTCGTTTCACTTTTCTGAAATTACTAATGTGTGTAATAATCCGTTCTTCATCTTTGGCCATAAGGGTGCGATAACAGGGACCCTCATTTGGATTGGACTGATCTATTTCTATAAAATTCGGAATAACTTCAATCTCCTTTGTAATGGTAAAAAGTTTGTGTGTATCATCTTTCAAGCTTTGCGACACTGAAGTCACATAATCTGATTTATTGATACTAAAACTCACAGCCGGTTTGTAATGCGGGTGATTTCCCACCAGCGTAATATCAGTTCCGTGAAGTGTAGTAACCATTGGTAAATAAATGCCTTCATCTTTCAACATTTGCTTCGCCATGTAACCGGCATAAGCGTGCGGGATTGCATAATGTACATGCAAAACCTCAATTTTATGAAGCTTAACCATATCCACCAATTTGCTGGAAAGTGCCAGCTCATAAGGTTGATAATGAAACAACGGATATTCAGGAACATTTACTTCGTGGTAATGCACATTAGGATTTAACAGTGCTAAACGAACGGGTTGACGATAGGTAATAAAATGAATTTCATGACCGCGTCGAGCCAGCTCTAATCCGAGTTCTGTAGCAACAACTCCACTACCTCCAAAGGTAGGATAACATACGATGGCAATTTTCATTCGACTGATTTAGTCTAACAAAACTAACTTTTTTACTACTAAATACATGAAAAGATACGTTAAATTATAGCTTGAATGCGGTGGTGTTTTTCACTTCTTCAATCATAAAGGAACTTTGAGTACTTCCAATATGTTGCAGTGTCGTAAGTTTAGTGACCATAAATTCGCGGTATGCTTCCATGTTTTCTACAAAAACTTTTAAAATGTAATCATAGTCGCCACTTACGTGAAAGCATTCCAGAACTTCGGATAATTGAACCACTTGTTGCTCAAAAGTCGCTATGTTTTCACGGGTGTGCTGTATTAATTTCACATGACAGAAAACGACAAATCCCTTACTGATTTTGTTGCGGTCTAATAATGCAACGTATTTTTTTATAACTCCTTCGCGTTCCAGTTTTTTGATTCGTTCGTAAACAGCCGTAACGGAAAGATTGAGCACCAACGAAAGCTCTTTCGTCGTTTTTTTGGTATCCTCCTGAAGTAATACCAATAATTTGGAATCAATTTGATCTAATTTCATAAAAAGTAAAAATAATTTTTTCTATAAGAAGCATTTAAATCAATTCAAATATAATAAATATTCTACATTTAAATATAAATTTAGTTTATTTATCTAAATTTATAATATACAATTGTTTTTTAGTCTATAAATTTAGAAATTTGACTTTATAAAAAAAACTAAAAAAATGGAATCAAATAAATTTAACCCGGCAGATAACATTCAGGATTTACAGTACTTTGGAGAATTTGGAGGTGTAAATCCTTCGATATCCGATTCATCTACCTACACTTTTCTTTCAGCAAAAACTATGTTTGATACTTTTGAGGGAAATGCCGAAGGTTGTTACTTATATTCGCGTCACTCCTCGCCCAGCAATTTGTATTTAGATAAAGCAATGGCGGCGATGGAAGGAACACAAGCTGCAAATGTAGCCGCCTCAGGAATGGGTGCCATCACCCCTACTCTTTTACAACTATGTAGCAACGGCGACCACATTGTTTCCAGCAGAACTATTTATGGTGGGACTTATGCTTTCTTAAAAAACTTAGTGCCTAAATTTGGTATCAAAACATCATTTGTAGATATTACTAAACTAGATGTTGTAGAAGCTGCGATTACTCCAACTACAAAAGTTTTGTATTGTGAAACAGTAAGTAATCCTTTGTTAGAGGTGGCTGATTTAGCCGCACTTTCTAAAATTGCAAAAAAACACAACATCAAATTAGTTGTCGATAATACTTTTTCACCTTTATCAGTTGCTCCTGCAAAATTGGGTGCTGACATAGTAATTCACAGTTTGACCAAATACATAAACGGAAGTAGTGATACTGTAGGTGGTGTAGTTTGTGCTTCGCAGGAGTTTATCAACGACCTTAAAAATGTAAACAATGGAGCCAGTATGCTTTTAGGTCCAACAATGGACAGTTTGCGTTCGGCAAGTGTGATGAAAAATCTTCGCACCTTACATATTCGAATGAAACAGCACAGCTACAATGCTATGTATTTAGCTCAAAAATTCGAGTCTGATGGTTTGAAAGTAGTTTATCCCGGATTACCAAGTCACCCAAGCCACAAATTGTATGCGTCAATGATCAATCCTGAATACGGTTTTGGAGGAATGATGACGATTGATGTTGGTACATTAGAGAAAGCTAACGAACTAATGGAATTGATGCAATCGCGTAACTTAGGTTATTTGGCTGTTAGTTTAGGATTTTACAAAACGTTGTTTAGTGCTCCGGGAACTTCAACATCTTCAGAAATCCCCTTGGATGAACAAATAGAAATGGGACTAACCGATGGTTTGATTCGTTTTTCAATTGGTTTGGATAATGATATAGAACGGACCTATCAAATGATGCGACAGTGTATGGTAGAATTAAATGTGTTTCAACATGTAGAGCATGCTTAATCGACCAAAATAAAAGTTAACTAAATCCGGTTCAATGAATCGGATTTTTTGTTTCAAAATTAAAATTCAAAAAAAATAGTATATTGCGTCCACAAACAAAATAAAATGGAAAGCCAAGACATTAAACCGCAAGACCCAAAAGACGAAATTTTAATTGAAAATAAAAATCTTTCCATTTGGGAGGCTTTATTTCCAATTTTTTTATTGGTAGGTATACTGGCTTTTAATGTTTTTATTTACGAAGAAGATGCAACAGCCGGTCCCAATCAATTTGCCTTAATTTTAGGTGCCGCAATTGCCGCAATTGTAGGCTTTAGAAACAAAGTTTCCTATGCTGCCATGATGGAAGAAATTGCCAAAAACGTCAAATCTACGTCCAGTGCGGTTTTAATTTTACTTATGGTGGGGGCTCTTTCAGGTACATGGCTGTTAAGTGGCGTTATTCCGACGATGATTTATTACGGACTGCAAATCTTGCATCCATCAATCTTTTTACCTGCCTGTGTGGTTATTTGCTCAGTCATTTCCATCGCTACAGGTAGCTCTTGGACTACCTCTGCAACTGTAGGTATTGCTCTGATTGGTATCGGCTCAACGATAGGAATGCCTTTAGGAATGGTTGCCGGTGCAGTAGTTTCGGGAGCTTACTTCGGTGATAAGCTATCTCCTCTTTCAGACACTACCAATTTAGCTCCTGCAATGGCTGGAACAGATTTATTTACGCACATTCGTTACATGACTATAACCACTGTCCCTACAATGATTTTGACTCTGGTACTATTTATCTTTTTAGGTCTGGCTCAAGATACAGCGGGTTCTTCAGACAATACGGCTATTTTACAGGCAATCACTGGTGCATTTACAATAAGTCCACTACTTTTTATAGTACCTGCGGTTGTCATTCTATTAATTATAAAAAAGACAGAACCTCTTATCGCATTATTAATTGGAACACTTTTGGGTGGCTTATTTGCCCTTATTTTCCAGCCGGAAATTGTTGCAAAAATTGGTGGTGACACACAATTAAATCTAATCTCAGGTTATAAAGGAATTATGAATGCCATCACTAGTTCCACCAGTGTAGAAACTACTAGTCAAGAACTTAATGATTTGTTTAAAGCTGGAGGTATGTCGGGAATGCTTAGCACCATTTGGTTGATTATTTGTGCGATGGTATTTGGTGGCGTGATGGAAGCAATTGGAGCCTTAACCAGAATAACTGATTCGTTATTAAAATTATTCCATACAGTTTTTGGACTATTTGCAAGTACGGTTGCCAGTTGTTTAGCTT
>NZ_JBILTE010000223.1:0-3903 GCF_044371705.1 Flavobacterium sp.
TATTTTTACTTTTGTACCATCATTTTTCAATCATGGGAAAAGCAAAAAAGTCTGAAAAAGTAATTTATTTCTGCGACGGCAAAAAATGCTGTAAATATAACAAAGAAATCAAAGATTGTTTGAAAGATTTGGTCAAAGACAATGGTTTGAAAGAAACGGTTGCCTTTGAAAAAATGAAATGTCAAGGCATGTGTAAACAAGCTCCTGTTTTGTGTGTTCACAAAAATGAATGTGTAGGCAAAGTATCGACTAAGGATGCCAAAAAACTCTTCGAAAGGCATATCGCATAATTTCAATAGAAAAATAACTATCTTTGCTCTATGGGTTTAGAGCAATCAAAAATAGATAGAATTAAAAAGTATTTTAAAACCAAACCGGTTTTAAAGGCTTATCTTTTTGGCTCATATTCAAGAAATTCAAATGATACCAGCAGCGATGTTGATTTATTGGTTGACTTAGATTACACTGAAAAAATCGGTTTACAATTTGTTCAGATGAAAATAGATTTAGAGCAAATTTTGGGTTCAAAAGTAGATTTGGTTTCATCCAAATCACTATCCAAACATATTTTACCTCAAGTTGAAAAAGAAAAAAGTTTGATTTATGCGAGGTAGTTTAGGCGATTCGGCACGAATTAATCATATTCTTGATGCTATTTTTGAAATTGAAAACTATATTTTCGGTATTTCTTTTGAAGATTTTTCAACTAATTCAATGATGGTTTATGCCTGTATCAAACAATTAGAAATTGTTGGTGAAGCAGCAAATCACCGATCAGAATCAATTACTTCAAAATATCAAAATGTTGAATGGAAACAAATCATTGGGTTGCGAAACGTCTTAGTTCATGAATATTTTGGTGTGGATGTAAATGTAGTTTGGGATGTGATACATTATGATTTACCCCAGTTTAAAAGTTCTGTTCTAATTATTCAGGGAGAAATTTAAACTTCAAAAACTCTTCGAAAAGCATATCGCATAATCACTCCATTTTTTGTAACTTTGTAGTTCTAAAATTTAATTTCGATGGAATATATCGCAGATAGAATTACGATAGATGACAAGCTTTGCAATGGTAAACCAACCATTCGAGGATTGCGAATTACTGTGCAAACCATTTTAGAATTTTTAGGAGCAGGTGAAGCAAAAGAAGAAGTTTTAAAACAATATCCATCATTAGAAATGGAAGATATTGATGCTTGTCTAAAATTTGCCTCCACTTTAATGAACAGAAATTACACGATCAAAAAAGTAGCTTAAATGGTTAAATATTTGATTGATGTAAATCTTCCCTATTATTTTTCACTTTGGAATTCAGAACCGTTCATTCATCAAAAAGATATTAATGATCAATCATCAGGCGAAGAAATTTAGCAGTATGCTGAAAATAGCAATTTGACGATTATTACAAACGATGTCGATTTTTCTAATAAAATTCTATTACACGAACCACCTCCAAAAGTGATTCACATTCGTTTTGGAAATATGAAAATGAATGAATTTTATGCTACAATGAAATGAATAAGTTTTGGAATGATAGTTTAGAATTAAATCAAACCCATAAATTAGTGAATGTTTTTGTTGATAGAGTTGAGGGAATAAACTAAAAACCTCAGCAACTTAGTACCTCAGAACCTTAGAACCTTAAAGAAAAAAATGAACCAAGAAATCAGAACCCTCGAACCCAAAGCACTTTGGAATAAATTTGCCGACTTAAACGCTGTTCCTCGTCCGTCAAAAAAAGAAGAACGTGTGATTGCTTTTATGATGGATTTCGGAAAGCATTTAGGCTTGGAAACTATCAAAGACGAAGTAGGAAACGTCATCATCAGAAAACCGGCTACTGCAGGTTTAGATAACAGAAAAACCATCGTGATGCAATCGCATTTAGACATGGTTCATCAAAAAAATAACGATACCAATTTTGATTTTGATGCACAAGGAATCGAAATGTATGTAGATGGCGATTGGGTTCGTGCCAAAGGAACGACGCTTGGAGCCGACAACGGTTTGGGTGTTGCGACTATTATGGCTATTTTGGAAAGCAACGATATTCCGCATCCCGCCATTGAAGCACTTTTTACTATTGATGAAGAAACCGGAATGACGGGAGCCATGGGTTTAAAAGGCGGACTTTTAAATGGAGAAATCTTATTGAATTTAGATACAGAAGAAGACGATGAAATTGATATCGGTTGTGCCGGTGGCGTAGATGTTACCGCAACCAGAAGTTATAAGGAAGAAGAAACGCCTGAAAACTCGTTGGCATTTACAATTACCGTAAAAGGTTTGAAAGGCGGACATTCAGGGATGGATATTCACAAAGGTTTGGGCAATGCCAATAAAATTATGAACCGTTTATTATTTGATGGTTTTGAAAATTTTGGGTTGCAAATTGTTGAAATCAACGGCGGAAGTTTACGCAATGCTATTCCAAGAGAAAGTGTGGCTAAAGTGATTATTTCTGCCATTTTTGAAGGAGCTTTTCAATTGGATATGCAAGAAGTAATTGCTGCGATCAAATCCGAATTTAAAACGACGGAACCGAATTTAACCATTGAAATTACTGAAACCGAACTGCCTAAAAAAGTAATGGATTTAGGCGTTCAAGAAGGTTTGATTCGTGCGATTTATGCGGCTCATAACGGCGTGTATCGCATGAGTGCCGATATGGAAGATTTGGTGGAAACGTCCAATAATATTGCAAAAGTTACCGTAAAAGAAGGAACTATAACCGTGCAATGTTTGACACGGTCGTCGGTTGAAACATCCAAATTTGATTTGGCGAATGCCTTGCGTTCTGCTTTTGAATTGATGGGTTGCGAAGTAACTTTTGGCGGAAGTTACCCGGGTTGGACACCCAATGTGAACTCACCAATTTTAGATGTGTTGGTTTCGATTTATGAGAAACAAAATGGAGCAAAACCAAATGTAGTGGCTTGTCATGCCGGTTTGGAATGTGGCATATTAGGCACCAATTACCCCAATATGGACATGATTTCGTTTGGACCAACCATTCACGGAGCTCACTCCCCAGATGAAAGAGCCTCGATTTCATCGGCACAAAAATATTGGAAGTTTGTTTTGGAGATATTGGAGCATATTCCGGTGAAGAAGTAAGAATTTAAAGAGTAGAATATAGATGAAATCCTGATGAAAGTCGGGATTTTTTATACTTTAAAAATGGAGAGTAGCCTTTAATAGTTTTTTTACGTTTTGGCAACACCTTAGCTGAAGTTATTTAAGTAATTATATACTTTTGACATATGATTTATAAATCCTATTCCTGTAATAACTTCATAATCGGTAGCGTCTTGAAACTTAATTTTAATTTGAATTGTTAAACTATCAACATTTAAAAAGTATTTTGCTTTATATTTTTTTTGGTAATTAGTACCATAAATCCCATTATGAAAATCGATATCTCTATCAACATCAATTTCTTGTTCTAATAAATTTTCAGCATCTTCTTTACTTAATTCAATCGGACAATATTCATAACCTTTTGTGTTTCTTAAATCGTCAATACTTAATTCAATACTCGATGAATCTAAATTATTTTCAATTATTACCTTAGTATAATCTTCAAATTTTAAGACATTTTCAGAAGGCAGTTTTAAAAGGTTTAAAAATTTAGAAACATCTTCGATACAAAATATTGACTTTTCTCTATTAATATTTTTAAAAAAGTTACTTACTGAATCTAACTTGAGATTAAATTCAGAAGCTAATATATTTTTGTTTAAATCCCATTTTTGGTCAGAAGAATATTTTGTCAATTCTATTCCATTTTTGAAAAGATGAAAGCACCAATAATCATAATCGTGAACGCATATTGTTATGATTTTAGTTTGTAGTTCCAATGACAAATTAGAAGAAAATTCAAAAACTTATGTATAAAAT
>NZ_JBILTE010000224.1:0-3891 GCF_044371705.1 Flavobacterium sp.
TACTTTCCGATTGCAATCACTAAAATAGTAGCCGATGGTTCTGAAACTTCCGTGCAAGTGTATGACATTGAAAAAGGCGACCGACTCTTAATCAGAAACCAAGAATTGATTCCGGTAGATGGAATTTTAATCTCGGAGAAGGCTTCAATTGATTACAGTTTTGTGACAGGAGAGGCTGTTGCTATTGAGAAAAAATCAGGTGATAAACTATTTGCAGGTGGAAAGCAATTGGGTAAAGTGATTGAAATGGAAGTCCTATTTTCTGTTTCTCAGAGTTATTTAACGCAATTGTGGAGCAACGACGTTTTTCAGAAAAAGGTAGACATCAAGCACAAAACTATTACAGACAAAATCAGTCGGTTTTTTACGCCTGCATTGCTCGGATTGGCAATTGTTTCATTTATTTTTTGGGTTTTTATTGATGTCACTACTGCTTTCAACGTGTTTACCGCAATATTAATAGTTGCCTGTCCTTGTGCTTTGGCTTTAACTGCGCCATTTACGTTGGGTAATGTGTTGCGAATTTTGGGTAAGCGAAAGTTTTATTTAAAAAATGCCATTGTAATTGAGCAATTAGCAAAAGTTGATACAATTGTTTTTGACAAAACCGGAACCATCACTACCAATGAGAAAACAGCGATAACATATGAAGGTACTCCTTTAAATGATTTGGATTATAGGTTGTTATACAACGCCTTACGAGGTTCCAATCATCCGCTGAGTAGAAGATTGTATGATTTTATTCCGCAGCAAACCAAAATGGCTCCCACACACTTTGAAGAATTAATTGGAAAAGGCATCACTGCAACATTTGAGGAAGGAACGATAAAACTGGGGTCTTCCCAATTTTTGCAGCATATGACTGAGAACACCCATAAAAAAACCAAAGTGCATGTAGAAATAGATGGTATTTACAAAGGAAGTTTTGTGTTTAATAATCAATATAGAAAGGGTTTAGAATCATTGTTTGAACTGTTGTCAAAAAAATATGAGTTGGTTGTTTTATCAGGTGATAATGATGGCGAACGTAAAATATTAGAAAAGATGTTGCCGTCCAAAACCACTTTGGTCTTTCACCAAAAGCCCGAACAAAAATTAGGCTTCATTGAAAACTTGCAAAAACAAGGTAAAAATGTCCTCATGATTGGGGATGGACTAAATGATGCCGGTGCATTGGCACAAAGTAATGTGGGAATATCTATTTCAGAAAATGTGAATGTTTTTTCACCTGCCTGCGATGGAATTTTGGATGCTTCGCAATTTCAAAAAATTGCATTTTTTATGCAGTATTCCAAAAATGCAATGAAAACAATTTATATGAGTTTCGGACTTTCATTAGCCTACAATGTTGTTGGATTAACCTATGCAGTTTCCGGAAATCTATCACCATTAGTAGCTGCTATTATTATGCCTTTAAGCACCATTACAATTGTAAGTTTTGTAACAATCATGACAAATATTTATGCCCGAAAACCCGCAGTTCGCAACCCGTAACCAAAAACTAACAATATTTTTAAAAGCATGACAATTATCATTTTTTATAAAAATCAGTAAGTCTAATTTTGTTAACATAATTTTAAGGTATGAGTGTAATTTACATATTAATCTCAATAAGTATTATTGTGGCCGTCTTCTTCTTGTATGCCTTCATTCGAGCTGTAAAAAGTGGCCAGTACGACGACGATTATACTCCCTCTGTCAGAATGCTTTTTGACGACGAACTCCTTAAAAATTCAAAGAAAAATCCAAACAAAAAACCAATACAAACAATCAAAGAAAAACAAGTATAATTATGGAGATGCAACAATTTTATTACGACAACAAAATTGTAAAGAAGTTCCTCTATGCCAGTATCCTTTTTGGTGTGGTGGGAATGTTAGTTGGGCTTTTATTAGCCATCATGTTTTTATTTCCCAATTTAACAGACGGAATATCATTCCTAAGTTTTGGTAGATTAAGACCTTTACATACCAATGCAGTAATTTTTGCATTTGTTGGAAACGCCATTTTTGCCGGTGTTTATTATTCAATGCAACGATTACTCAAAACAAGAATGTACAGTGATTTATTGAGTAACATCAACTTTTGGGGATGGCAACTTATCATTGTTGCAGCTGCAATCACTCTACCTTTAGGATATACTTCTTCCAAAGAGTATGCTGAGTTAGAATGGCCCATTGATATTGCCATTGCTTTAATCTGGGTAGTATTCGGTTTGAACATGATTATGACAATCGTAAAACGAAGAGAACGTCATATTTATGTGGCCATTTGGTTTTACATCGCTACTTTCGTTACCGTTGCAGTACTTCATATTTTTAATAGTTTAGAATTACCTGTTTCTGCTTTAAAAAGCTATTCTGTTTATGCAGGTGTTCAAGATGCACTGGTACAATGGTGGTACGGCCACAATGCAGTAGCATTTTTCTTAACTACTCCTTTTCTAGGTTTAATGTATTATTTTGTTCCAAAAGTGGCCAATCGTCCGGTGTATTCGTACAGACTATCCATTATTCACTTTTGGTCGCTAATATTTATTTATATCTGGGCAGGTCCGCACCATTTGTTATATACAGCTTTGCCTGATTGGGCTCAAAATTTGGGAGTTGTATTCTCCGTCATGCTAATTGCACCGTCTTGGGGTGGTATGATTAATGGACTTTTAACACTTCGTGGAGTGTGGGATAAAGTACGTACGGATGCTGTTCTTAAATTTTTCGTAGTAGGTATTACCGGTTATGGTATGGCAACTTTTGAAGGCCCAATGCTTTCATTAAAAAATGTGAACGCTATCGCACACTTTACCGATTGGATTATTGCACACGTGCACGTGGGTGCTTTAGCTTGGAATGGTTTCATGACTTTTGGTATGATTTATTGGTTGATTCCTCGAATGACTAAAACCAAATTATATTCTGAAAAATTAGCCAATTTCCATTTCTGGATTGGAACTTTAGGAATCGTATTGTATGCGTTGCCATTATATGTTGCCGGTTTTACCCAAGCTTCTATGTGGAAACAATTCAACCCTGACGGGACTTTAATGTACGGAAACTTCCTTGAAACAGTAACTCAAATTATGCCAATGTATTGGATGAGAGCTATTGGAGGTACGTTGTTTGTAGTTGGACTATTAGTTTTAGTATACAATATCATTCGAACAGTAGCTCAGGGATCAACAGTAGAGGATGAATTAGCTGAAGCTCCGGCATTATCAAACATCAGTAACAAAAGACAAAAAGGCGAGAAATGGCACGCTTGGTTAGAAAGAAGACCAATTCAATTTATGTTGTTATCTATTGTTGCTATTTTAATTGGTGGAATTGTGCAAATTATACCAACCATCGTAGTAAAATCAAATATTCCAACAATTGCAGCAGTTAAACCTTACTCTCCATTAGAACTTCAAGGTAGAGATTTATACATCCGTGAAGGTTGTGTAGGGTGTCACTCTCAGATGATACGTCCTTTTAGATCAGAAGTAGAACGTTATGGTGAATATTCAAAAGCTGGGGAATATGTATATGATCATCCATTCTTATGGGGTTCCAAACGTACCGGTCCGGATTTACATAGGTTGGGTGCTAAATACAATGACAACTGGCATTTTAATCACATGTGGGATCCGCAAAGTACTTCACCAGGTTCAATTATGCCGGGTTATAAATGGCTTTACGATAATGAGGCAATGGATCACTCAATGATTGAGAAAAAAATGGAGGTAATGGCAACATTAGGTGTTCCTTATACCGAAGAGGACATCAAAAATGCCCGTCAGAATATGGACGCTCAAGCTTCAGCAATAGAGAAAAACTTGTATTCTGATCCTGATTTTGTAAAATCATATGAAGAAAGCAAAAAGAATGCTGCAACTAAAGGAGAAGAATTCGT
>NZ_JBILTE010000066.1:0-13333 GCF_044371705.1 Flavobacterium sp.
ATTGCTTTTTTAGATAATGGTGGAGATGGAACTTGTACCTTTTGTAAAGGAGCTAAAGATATATCTTCATCAGATAACCCAGATAAAGCAATTATTTCGCTTCAAAATGATTCAGAAACTTCATATGGAGCTTATATTTCAGTACAAAATGAATTAGTAGCAGCTTATTACTTTTTGCGTGATAGAGAATGTATGGTAAAGTATGGGAAAACATATAGAGAGTTAGAGATGATGTTTGATGACCCTAAGACTCCTGAATCAACACGGACAAGAATTGAGCCTCTAATCAAAGATATTCAAGCTATGTTCCCACAAAAGCTTTCAGAAGCGGAACCGAAACGTAACTAATTATAAATTTAAGAACTATGTCAAAGTTTACAAAGAAAAAAGGGAATCAAGATGTTCCTGAAATTTCAACAGCATCCCTTCCGGATATTGTGTTTATGTTATTGTTCTTTTTTATGGTTTCTACGACAATGCGTGATAGTGATTTGTTGTTACAAAATGTATTACCAAAAGCAGATCAGGTAACTAAATTGGAGAAGAAAGATCGTGTAATGTTTATTTTCATGGGCAAACCAAGCGAACGTTATCAATCTGCTTATGGTAAAGGCGATAAAATACAATTGAATGACCGTTTATCAGAAGTTTCTGAAATACGCAACTTTGTTTTAGCGGAAAGAGCGTCAAGAGATCCAGCTTTAGAAAAGGTACTTACGGCTTCTCTTAAAGTTGATAAAAACACTAAGATGGGTATTGTTGGGGATGTTAAGCAAGAATTACGTAAAATTGAGCAATATAAAGTGAATTATACTACTCTAAAAGGTAGTGTTGTTGAAAGAAATTAAGGAATTCTTTTAATATAATACCAAGGCAATCTTTAACTAGGTTGCCTTTTTTTGTATTTTTATATTTTATTTTTAACTATGAGGAATTTTATTGTAGTCTTTTTGTTTTTTGTTTCAATAGTGTCCTTCGGGCAGGATACATTGCAAGTGAAAGTTATTGATTCTTTGTATCGTGAAGATCAGTTATATTTGGGACTTTCCTATAATATTCTTGATAATCGCCCGGCAGATTTAAAGCAGAATTTCTTCTCAC
This sequence comes from Flavobacterium sp., assembly GCF_044371705.1. GTDB lineage: Bacteria > Bacteroidota > Bacteroidia > Flavobacteriales > Flavobacteriaceae > Flavobacterium. The sequence goes on from NZ_JBILTE010000066.1 coordinate 1,102, forward strand.
CAGGAATTAATTTTGGTTTCTTGAGAGACTTTCCAATCAATAGAAAGCGTACCGTTGCTATTGCACCCGGTGTTGGATTTTCGTATTTGGGTTACAATCAAAATCTAATAATTCAGAATACAGCTAGTGGAATTGATTATTCAGTAGTAAGTTCAACTACTTTTGACCGAAATAATTTATCCTTTTATGCGGTAGATATTCCTATTGAATTTCGTTGGAGAAATTCAACCCCTAATAATATTAAATTCTTGCGTATCTACGCAGGATTTAAATACAGTTATATTTTTTATGACACGTCTATTTTGCGAAAGGATGGAAATGTTACTAAAGTTTCCAACAATCCTAATGTAGTGACCAATCAAATGGGTGTTTATTTGTCAATTGGCTACCATTCCATAAATTTCTACACGTATTATGGACTGACCAATTTGTTTGATTCGAATGCAGCTATTAATGGAACACCATTGGAATTGTCAACTGTTAACTTAGGTTTTCAGTTCTATATTCTATAACCAAAACCGCCATAAAAAAAGTTGAGGGAGTAAGCCTGTTATAAATCCTAACGACAGTTCTTTGATTGTGTGTGCTTTTAGTACAAGTCTTGAAGAAGCTACCCATCCGATAACTACCACAAAAAATGCAAACGTATACGTTAAGTTCGTTTGTGTATGAATACTCATTCCAAAAATGAAAGATGTTAATGAAGTAATGCCAATCATGTGCAGACTTATTTTAGTTTGTAAATAAATGGCAACTAAGGCAATAATTGTACTGATTGCTCCTCCTAAAAAAAAGAAATATAATTGCGGTAAGTTACTAATTGTAATACTTTTATGTATTAAAAGTAATAGTAAAGATGCGTTTATCAATAGCGGAAGTTTGCGTTGACCTAAATCCTCGACCATGATTGAATCTATTTTTCCCAAGGATAGCAAAAGAAAAAATAAAGTGATTGGGATAAGGATGGTGATGATTACAATCTGAATCAAATACAGGAAAATCTCGCTGGAAACATAAAAGTTTTTGGTGGCAGCAAAATAAATTAATGCCGCATAAAAAGAAACAAACAGCGGATGAAACAGGTACGAAGCAAACGGAAGTAATTTTTTCATACTACCTACATTTTTTTACGCATTCTTGCTACCGGAATATCTAATAATTCTCTGTATTTGGCAATCGTTCTGCGAGCAATGGGGTAGCCTTTTTCCTTTAAGATTTCAGCTAATTGATCATCAGGTAAAGGTTTTCTTTTATCTTCCTCGGCAATTACATTCTTCAAAATTTTCTTAATCTCCAAAGTTGATACATCTTCTCCTTGGTCATTTTTCATGGCTTCAGAAAAGAATTCCTTTATTAACTTCGTGCCATAAGGTGTTTCCACATATTTGCTGTTTGCCACCCGAGAAACTGTTGATATATCTAAGCCAATTAAATCGGCAATATCTTTTAGTATCATGGGTTTTAATTTTGTTTCGTCGCCTTCCAGAAAAAACTCTTGCTGGTAATGCATAATGGCATTCATCGTTACATACAAAGTTTCTTGCCGTTGCTTGATAGCATCGATAAACCATTTAGCAGAATCCAATTTTTGTTTGATAAATTGAACGGCATCTTTTTGAGCACTCGATTTATCACGAGAATCTTTATAGGTTCGAAGCATGTCCTGGTAATCCTTAGAAACATGAAGTTCAGGAGCATTTCTACCATTCAATAACAACTCGAGTTCTCCCTCTGCAATTCGAATAGTAAAATCAGGAACAACGTGTTCAACCATTTTATTATTTCCTGCAAAAGCACCGCCCGGTTTTGGATTTAGTTTTTCAATTTCTTCAATTGCTTTTTTTAGTTGCTCTTGCGAAACTCCATATTTGTGTAGCAATTTATCATAGTGCTTTTTAGTAAAGGCATCAAACTGCTCTTCTAAAATTGCAATTGCTAAATCAACATATTCTGTAGGAGTTTTATGTTTCAATTGCAAAAGCAGGCATTCTTGTAAGTCGCGGGCACCAACACCTGACGGTTCCAGTTCGTGCACAATGTTTAAAACGCGTTCTACATTTTTTTCATCGGTGTAAATCCCTTGTGTAAAGGCTAAATCATCCACAATGTCCTGAATTGTTCGTCTGATATAACCCATATCATCAATACTGCCGACTAAAAATTCGGCAATATCTTTGTCATCATCCGACAAAATGAAAGTGTTTAGTTGATTTATTAGATCCTGATGAAAAGTGACCGGAGCTGCAAAAGGCATTTCGCGATCATCATCATCGTCGCTATAATTGTTGGATTGTAATTTATATTCCGGAGTTTCATCATTACTCAAATACTCATCAATATTAATGTCTTCTGCATCAATTCTGTCGAATTCGTCTTCTTCGTAATCGTCAAACTCTTCTTTTTCAAACTCATCTTCAAATTCAGATTCTTCTTTTCCACCTTCCAAAGCCGGATTCTCATTCATTTCCTCCACAAGTCGTTGTTCAAAAGCTTGGGTAGGCAATTGAATCAACTTCATCAACTGAATTTGTTGAGGAGATAATTTTTGAGATAATTTGAATTGTAAGCTGTGTTTGAGCATTTTTATTTATTAAATAGTTTCAAGTTTCAAGTTTCAAGTTTCAAGTTTCAAGTTTTCAACTGATTAACAACTTGAAACCTGAAACTTGAAACAAATTTTAAAACTCTGCATTTTGTGGTGTTCTAGGGAACGGAATTACGTCTCTAATATTTGTCATTCCCGTTACAAAAAGCACCAAACGTTCAAAACCTAAACCAAATCCGGCATGAATGGCCGAACCAAATCGGCGGGTGTCTAAATACCACCATAATTCTTCTTCATCAATGCCTAATAGTTTCATTTTTTCCAATAAAACATCGTAACGTTCCTCTCTTTGTGAACCACCAACGATTTCTCCAATTCCAGGGAATAAAATATCCATCGCACGAACTGTTTTCCCATCTTCGTTTAAACGCATATAAAACGCTTTAATTTTAGCCGGATAGTCAAATAAGATGACCGGACATTTGAAATGTTTTTCCACCAAAAAACGTTCGTGTTCACTTTGTAAGTCAGCTCCCCATTCGTCAATAAGGTATTGAAATTTTTTCTTTTTATTGGGAGTTGATTCTCTCAAAATTTCAATAGCTTCGGTATAGGAAACACGTTTAAAGTTGTTGTCTAAAACGAAGTTTAACTTTTCTAACAGAGCCATTTCACTTCGTTCAGCTTGAGGTTTTGATTTTTCTTCTTCCAACAACCTACCTTCTAAGAATTTCAAATCGTCCCCACATTTATCAACGGTATATTTAATAACATATTTGATAAAATCTTCCGCCAAATCCATATTATCCGCCAAATCATTGAAAGCTACTTCGGGTTCAATCATCCAAAATTCTGCTAAGTGGCGAGAGGTATTCGAATTTTCAGCTCTAAAAGTTGGTCCGAAAGTATATACTTGACCTAAGGCCATTGCATAGGTTTCCGCTTCTAATTGTCCGGAAACCGTTAAATTAGTTTCTTTTCCGAAGAAGTCCTCTTTATAGTTTATTTTTCCTTCTTCCGTACGTGGTGTTTTGTCAAAAGGCAAGGCGGTAACTTTAAACATTTCACCGGCACCTTCCGCATCACTTCCCGTAATGATTGGAGTGTTTACATAGAAGAAACCTTTTTCTTGAAAATATTGATGTACAGCAAAAGAAAGGGTTGATCGCACTCGCATGATGGCTCCAAAAGCATTGGTTCGCACCCGAAGATGTGCATTTTCTCTTAAAAATTCAAGCGAATGTTTTTTGGGTTGCATGGGAAATTTTTCTGCATCCGAATCGCCCAAAATTTCTAGTTTGCTAACTTGTATTTCAAATTTTTGACCCGCACCTTTGCTTTCTACTAGGTTCCCTGTTACTGCAATTGCAGCTCCGGTTGTGATTCGTTTAAGTGTTTCTTCTGCTGTATTCTCAAAGTCAACTACACACTGAATATTGTGAATGGTAGAACCGTCGTTCAGAGCAATAAACTGATTGTTTCTGAATGTACGTACCCAACCTTTAGCCGTTACTTCAATTTGTGTTTGTGAAGTGTTTAGTAGATCATTAACTTTGGTGTGTTTCTTCATTTTCATAAAATTTTCAAAATACAAATATAATTGTTTATTTATTTAGCGGTTTCCTCAAGTTCTGTTTCGTCGTCTTCGGCTAAAATGTCAATTGTTGGCTCAATAAACTCCTGCTCGTTTGCAATTGTTTTCTCCAATGATAAAAGTAAGGCCGGTAATAATAACAAATTTGAAACCATCGCAAAGAGCAAGGTTGCCGATACTAAACCACCAAGAGCAACAGTGCCTCCAAAACTTGAAATCATAAACACTGAAAAGCCAAAAAACAGCACGATAGAAGTATAAAACATACTTATACCTGTTTCACGCAACGCATTAATTACCGATTTTCTGATACGCCAATTATTTGCTTTTAATTCCTGACGGTATTTTGCCAAAAAGTGAATGGTGTCATCAACAGAAATACCGAAGGCAATACTAAAAACTAATATCGTTGATGGTTTTAAAGGCACTCCTAAATATCCCATTAAACCTGCAGTTATTAACAGTGGTAAAAGATTAGGAATCAAAGAAATGATAATCATTTTAAATGAACGGAATAAGTAGGCCATAATTAGCGAAATCAAAAAGATGGCAAAAAGTAAAGAGGTAACCAAATTTTCAATCAAATAGGAGGTGCCTTTTTGAAATACTAATGCTTTACCTGTTAGTGTGACTTTGTATTGATCAGGTGGAAATACTTTATTGATTTTTTCCCACAAACGTTCTTCCACCTTTTCCATTTTATCAGTACCTATATCTCTCATAAATGTGGTGATTCGTGCATATTGTCCGGTAGAATCTACATAACTTTTTAATAGATTTTCTTTGGAATTTTTGACGGTATTTTTAGCATACGACAAAATGAAACCTTGTTCTTGAGCCGTTGGCAATTCATAATATTCCGGATTTCCATTGTAATAGGCTTGTTTGGTATATTTTACCAAATTCACAACCGAAGTGGCTTTTGAAAGTTCTGGAATGTCAGAAATAGTTTCCTGCAGTTCGTCCATTCTTTTAAGAGTTGATAATTTCATCACACCTTTTTTTCGTTTGGTATCAATCATTATTTCAAGGGGCATCACGCCGTCAAATTCATTTTCAAAGAATAAAATGTCCTGAAAAAACTCTGTTTTCTTAGGCATATCTTCAATTAAACTTCCGGAGACTTTTATGAGATAAATTCCTATAATGCTTAAAGCCATTAAAACAACTGACGTTATGTATATCGAAATTTTGCGCTCTTTTACAGTGTTTACTAACCAGTTTACAAATTTTTGAGTATTTGCCTTGTTTAAGTGTTCTAAATGCTTCTCTTTTGGAAGCGGCATAAAACTATAAATGATTGGAATAATTAACAAACAGAGGAAAAACAAGAGTACAATATTGATAGATGCGATTATACCAAACTCTTTTAATAATTGGCTATCTGTAATAATAAATGTTGCAAAACCGGCTGCAGTTGTCAAATTGGTCATCAAAGTGGCATTTCCAACCTTAGAAATTACACGTTGTAAAGACTTAGCTTGATTGCCATGATTTTTAACTTCCTGTTGGTATTTGTTAATAAGGAAAATACAGTTTGGAATTCCTATTACAATAATCAGTGGCGGAATGATAGCGGTTAAAACAGTGATATCATAGCCAAATAATCCCAAAGTACCCAGCGTCCACATCACACCAATAATTACCACAAACATTGAGATAAACGTAGCTCTGAAACTTCTAAAAAACAAGAAGAAAATCAGCGAGGTTATTAATAAAGCAGCGGCAACAAAAAGGCCAATTTCATCAATTATATTTTGAGAATTTAGCGTTCGGATATAAGGCATACCCGACACTCTTAAATCAATTCCTGTATTTTTTTCGAAAGTTGCAATTTCAGGAATTAATAAATTTTCTATAAATTCTTTTCGGGCTTTGGAATTTAAAATCGATTTGTCTAGATAAATTGCCGATCGTATCGTTCCTGTTTTTTTATTAAAAAGTAAACTTTCATAAAAAGGAAGTTTTTCTAAAAGTTCATTTTTAACTAATTTAAGATAGGCAGCATCATTTATTCTTTTAGTATCAACCAGCGGCACTAATTCAAAAGTTTCTTCAGCACTGTTTTTACTGAGTTTTTGAAGTGATTCCACTGAAATGATTAATTCCACTTCTTTGGCATTTTTCAGTTTTGCAACCATTTTTGTCCACGTCGCAAATGCTTTGGGAGTGAAAAAAGCAGCATCTTTAACACCTATGATAATCAAATTCCCTTCATCACCAAATTTGTCTAAAAAAGCATTGTATTCTTGATTTACCTCGTGATTGTCCGGTAATAAATTGGCTTCGGTATGCGAAAAACGCATATGTTTCCAGTGTATGGCCAGAAAAACAGTGAAGAGTAGAACAATAGATAGAATAAATATTCTGTTACGAAGAATTATTCGAGCAACAACCTCCCAAAAACCAATACTAAACCACTTTGCCATATGCTGAAATTAAGTCTGCAAAGTTAGTGAAAACACTATATAAATTGACTTTTCAATACTATTTATGTTGCTTTTCTTTGACACTTTTTATGATAAGACTACCTTTGTGACAAACCCATTTACTTATGAATTGGATTCTTTTGATTATTGCCGGACTATTTGAAGTTGGATTTGCGTCTTGTTTAGGCAAAGCCAAAGAAACCTCAGGAAACACAGCTATTTTTTGGATGATAGGTTTTTTTGTTTGCTTGAGTATCAGTATGTTTCTTTTGTACAAGGCTTCGCTGACATTACCAATTGGAACAGCGTATGCAGTGTGGACCGGCATTGGAGCCGTAGGAACCGTTTTGGTTGGGATTTTTGTTTTTAAAGAGCCTTTAGATTTTTGGAGAATATTTTTTATTTCTACCTTAATTTTTTCAATCGTTGGATTAAAAGTGGTATCAAATTAAAAGCCTAAATCAATAATAAAAGTTACTTTTATTGACAGATTTTTTTGAAATACAGGCAAGCTATAGGCTCCATATCGATAAAAAGTTCCCAATCCAAAACCCTTGAAAATTTGATTGAGTTCAATACCTGATTCAAAGTATCCTTTATTCATTGTTTTAAAATCAATACCTACGTGGTCTTGCTTGTTGACCAAATCTCCCCAGGCCATTCGGGTTACGAGCACAAGCATTGGTTTTACTTTTTTTGCTATTGTAATTCTTTTAAATCCATGCTTAAAATGGAGCATAACATATTTACTTGAATAGAACTCATTGAAATACATGGTTTCAAAACTGTTTTTACCGGAAACAGTAATTCGTTCAAAAACATTTCCTTCGGTCAAACTGTTTGGTGAGGCATTGTACAGATGTGTTAGTGGGGCATCTCCAAAAGCTAATCCTGCTTGAGCAAAAAAGGAAGTTTTTTGACCATTTACATATTTTTTTTCAAAGTTGCTTTGCAAATCAATTTTTGTAAAGACAAAATTATTATCTAAGAAATTAGGTATTGTTTGGGTGAACTGAAAAGTAAAATTTGGATATTTTTTTTCAATTTCCAAAGTGCTGTCGGGCGTATACATAAAATCGCTGAATGGGTTCCATTGTATAGAAACAGCAGCAGCTGTAACGTTGTAATTGCTGTATAATTGACCTTCATTCCGATATGAATAATCAAATAAGGGATTTATTTTGCTTTGTGTCAGTTGCCAAATGCTTTCCGATTTTGGTAGAATTTTAGTCATCAAGTAGGCCTTCCATGTGTTGTGTTGGTAAAAAGTACTGACGTTAAAGGGCCGTTGGTCATAAATTTTAAACGTCCTTTTTTCAATATAAAAATCAGTACTGGCAATCTCTTGTATATCATCAGTGTAAGAAACACCAAACCACGTGTTTGAAAAATCGTCAATTTTTCGAGCAACACCCAATTGGTATTTAAATTTTAAATCTTTAAGACCCTCTGCCATATAACCATCCAATCTATATTTTTTTGAAAATTTGTCGTTGGTGATTCCGCCCAAGCCAATTCTAAACCCTTCGTAATTATTAAAACTTAATAAATAACGTAAATCAAAATCAATAGGGCCAAAAGGAACATAACCATTAATTATTTTTCTTCCGAAAATTAACTTCGATTCCAATCCTCTTTTTACAGATAAGCTATCAATCGATTTGTAGGTATTTAAATCTCTAATGGTTGATGTTTCTTTGCTGTTGACTTTCCAAAAATCTGCTTCTTTTCCCAATGCATCCGGAGTGATTTCGATTGCATACGATTTATTAACTAATGGTCGTTTTGAAGTTAAATCTATGTCGTAGAAATGTGTTTTGGAAAGCACATAAGTAATATCCGAAACTTCTTTTTTACGTTGCTTTCCAATTTCATCGTTTTCCCCTTCAAAATAAATGGTTCCGCTCAATATTTTTATAGGATCATCATTTTTGCCTTTAACAATTTTCACTTCATTATACGACGGAATCCATAGGTTTTCTAACACATTAAATTCGAATTCATGCGTAGCTTTTATATTGATTACGCCTTGAATCTGAAAAACGGCTTTTGTAATTCCTAAAGAAAATGAATCGATATATAAAACACCTTCCAAGCCATTCTTTTTGATTTTCTTATTATTAACAAAGTAAACTATAAGCGTTTTGTGAGTCCCAATTGTAAGGGTGTCAACTATTTTAAAATCATAATCTACCAATCCTTTTTCAGAAATCGGACTTACATATTTGGTTTGAAATAACTCATATTTATCATCATAAATTGAGTAGGGTTGCAGTTTGTAGCCGATGATTTCATAAATAGGTTTTTTTAACCCCGACATTTTTAGCCCCAATACCGTTTCCTTCATCTGCTTTTCTTTAAATTGAAATTGGGAAACTACTTCGGTTTGAAAAAGATTTTGCTTGGAGATGAATTTTTTGAATTTATAATTGGTTGAATCTAATTCGTAGGTTTTCTTTTTTTTATTAAAAACAGATGGTATGGTGGCATCAAGCGAATCGGGGTTGGCAGTAATTACTAATTTGTTGTAGCCTTTGCATGAGTAGTTCTCCAGTTTTAATAGAGGATTGTTCAGATATTTATTAGCAACTACTTTCTTCATCAAATTCAAGGCAGTCAGTTGCTGAAGAGCTAACTCAGCTTCTGACAAAATTTCCTTTTTTGGAACTAATGCAATGACAAAGTAGTTTTTATTAGAAGTACTTACGGTTTGCTTTTCGTAAGCATTGTGGCTAATTGTAAACGATTGGTGGGACTCCTTATTTTGAAATTCAAACTTTCCTGTCACATCTGATGTGGTAACTTTATCGGAAGAAAAATTCACTACTGCAAAAGGTACAGGTTTTAAAGTAGAAGCATCTTTTACAATTCCTGAAATAGTCACCTGAGCTTGTAAGCTACAAGTAATTATTGACAGAAGTAAAAGTAGATGTTTCATAGAATTATGTAGAGTAGAAAAGGTTGTGCCAAGAAAAAATCCACTTTTACAAGTGGATTTTCAATTAAACCTTCATAATTTCAGCTTCTTTAAGAGCCAGAATATCTTCTATTTTTTTGATATAGGTATCGGTTATTTTTTGAACCATGTCTTCAGCCGTTTTGCAAATATCTTCGGAGGTTCCGTTTTTCTCTTCTTTTTTAATTTCAGTATTGGCATCTTTGCGAGCATTTCTAATACCTATTTTAGCATCTTCAGCTTCCGATTTGGCTTGCTTTACTAAATCACGACGACGCTCCTCGGTTAAAGGCGGAACAGAAATAATAATATTGTCGCCATTATTCATTGGGTTAAAACCTAAATTGGCAATTTGTATTGCTTTTTCAATAGGATGTAGCATACTTTTTTCCCAAGGTGTAACGGTAATCGTTCTTGCATCGGGAACATTGATGTTTGCCACTTGTGACAATGCTGTTTGTGAACCGTAATAATCAACAAAAACACCACCCAACATTTGTGGAGTTGCTTTACCGGCTCTGATGTTTAAAAATTCTTTTTCCAAATGAGCAATTGAACCATCCATGTGCTCCTTTGCGGTATCAATGATAAAATTAATTTCTTCGGTCATCTCAATAAACTTTTTAGATTTAAATTTTTTATATGGTTACAGTTGTTCCAATAGTTTCACCATTGCAAACTTTCAATAAATTTCCTTCTTTATTCATGTCAAAAACAATGATTGGCAATTTATTTTCCTGACTTAAAGTGAAAGCAGTGGTATCCATTACATTCAATCCTTTGCTCAAAACATCTTCAAATGAAATATAGTCAAATTTTACGGCATCTTTATTTTTTTCCGGGTCAGCGTTGTAGACACCATCAACTCGAGTTCCTTTTAAAATAACATCGGCACCAATTTCCACACCTCTTAAAACGGCAGCAGTGTCGGTTGTAAAGTAAGGATTTCCGGTACCCGCTCCAAAAATTACGATACGTCCTTTTTCCAAGTGACGCACGGCTCTTCTTTTAATATAAGGTTCGGCAATTGCTTCGATTTTTAACGCGGTTTGTAAACGGGTTAACATTCCCGCTTCTTCTAATGCTCCTTGCAAAGCCATTCCATTGATAATAGTTGCCAACATTCCCATGTAGTCTCCTTGCACACGATCCATTCCGTTACTTGCACCTGAAACTCCTCTGAAGATATTTCCTCCACCAATTACTATTGCAATTTCTACCCCAAGGTTGTGAATTGTTTTAATTTCTTGAGCATATTCTGCCAATCGTTTTGGGTCAATTCCATATTGACGGTCACCCATCAATGCTTCTCCACTCAATTTCAGAAGAATTCTTTTGTATTTCATTGCGGTTTGTTTTGTGGTGCAAATATATAGAATAATTGATTTTATTTTGTTATAAAGTAGCAATCATTCTGCCTTTTTCTCTCTGTTTTGAAATTTTTAATGTGCATTTTAAATGAACTAATATACTGTAATATATGTTACAAAAAGGTAACATAATATGTTTTACTTTTGTGGCTTTAAATAAAATATGATGCAAGAACTAATACAAGCAAGTTTACAAAATAGTTATTCGTATACGGCTTATAGGGAATTTGTGACCTCTTTAATAAAAGAAGGCAAATCAACCGGGAATGAGCAATCGGAAGCACTGACCCACTACAGTGAATTGAATGAAGTTCGAATGAATCGATTGGATAAAACGATTGTATTAACTGAAGCAGTAAAAGACCAATTAAGTCAACTTCAATCGAACTATATCTGGTTAGTTTTGTCGGAAGGATGGTGTGGTGATGCCGCTCAATTGTTGCCAATTATGAATAGAATGGCTGAATTTTCGGAGAAAATCGAGCTGCGAGTGGTTTTGAGAGACGAAAATGAATTATTAATGAATCAGTTTTTAACCAATGGCGGAAAGTCAATTCCAAAGTTACTTATTTTAGATGCTGTAACCAAAACAGCAATTGCTGATTGGGGTCCAAGACCTGCCGGAGCTACAAAGTTAATTCAAGATTATAAATCAACTCATGGTGTAGTTGATGAAACGGCGAAAACCAATTTGCAAAAATGGTACCTACAAGACAAAGGAATCAGTACGCAAAATGAAATTATGACTTTGGTTGTAAAAAGCGAAAAAGCATTAGTTTAATTCGCCAATAATTTTTATTTTTTTGGAAGTTGAAATTCCGCCGGGATTGCAACCGGGTAGACCTTCAGGAATTTCAACTCCTAAACTTTTATAATATTCTGCCCAAGCAGGAAAGAAATCATGTGTTTTCGGTTGTTTGAAAGTCATGGGTTGCAATTCAAAAAACGGCGTTCCATTTGCTTTGAAAAAAGCATCATAAATAAGTTCAGAGCAGTAGTATTTTCCATTATCATAAAGGTAATCATCATCGTAAGGAGTTCCAATTTGCTTCAGAGAAAATTCAATAACTTCCGGAAGCAATTTTTTGTATTTATTTTTTACTCTTCCAATATACATGGTTGTTTGTGTGTTTTTGGAAAACTGTTCCAAAGTTACTTTCCGAACTGCGTTTCCGGCCGCTTCAATAATGAAAATCGAATCGTTTTGGATATATACCAAACCCAAATGACTAAAATCATTGCCTTTGTATCCTTCCGTTACCGCATGAATAGCATCGCATAAATCGCCGCAATTCATTTTTTGAAAAAGGAGGTCGCCGGTTTTTAAGTGGCTTTTTT
>NZ_JBILTE010000225.1:0-3863 GCF_044371705.1 Flavobacterium sp.
AGTTGTGCCCGTTGCTTTTTGCAATTCTTGAATTACTTTTCCGCCCGGACCAATTAATGCACCAATGAACGAACCTGGAATTGTTCGCATAATGATTTTTGGAGCGTGTTTTTTAACGTCTGGTCTTGGTGTTGCAATGGTTTCGGTTAATTTACCTAAAATATGTAAACGACCGTCGCGAGCTTGACCTAAAGCCTGTTCCATAATGTCGTATCGCAAACCTTCGATTTTAATATCCATTTGACATGCAGTGATACCATCCGCAGTTCCAGTTACTTTAAAGTCCATATCGCCTAAGTGATCTTCATCACCTAAAATATCGGAAAGTACAGCAAATTTTTGACCATCGGTGATCAGTCCCATCGCAATACCGGAAACCGGTTTGATCATTTGAACACCAGCATCCATTAACGCCATTGTTCCTGCACAAACGGTTGCCATTGAAGAAGAACCGTTTGATTCTAAAACTTCAGATACAATTCTGATTGTGTACGGACATTCGGCAGGAATCATATTTTTTAGAGCACGTTGTGCCAAGTTTCCATGACCTACTTCTCTACGAGATGTTCCTCTTAAAGGTTTTGCTTCACCGGTAGAAAATGGCGGGAAGTTATAATGTAAATAGAATTTCTCTTCGCCTTGCTCGCTGGGCGAGTCAATTTGATTGGCTTCTCTTGAAGTTCCTAAAGTAACCGTTGCTAAAGCTTGTGTTTCTCCACGAGTAAATAAAGAAGATCCATGAACAGAAGGTAAATAATCTGTTTCACACCAAATGGGTCTGATTTCAGTTGTTTTTCTTCCGTCTAAACGAATTCCTTTTTCAAGAATTACATTACGAACGGCTTCTTTATTGGTTTTGTAGAAATATTTTCCAACCAACCCGGCTAAATCTGCATTTGCTGCATATTCTTCCTCAGTAAATAAAGCTTTACATTCGTCTTTTACAGCGGCAAATTTTTCACCTCTTTCACTTTTTGCTGATGCTTCTTGTGCAATAGCATAACATTTATCATAAGCGGCAGCTTTTACTTTTACATAAACAGCTTCGTCTTCTTTTTCGCCTTCGTAGGTGCGAATTTCTTTTTTTCCAAATGCTTCTTGCAAACGCAATTGAGCATGAATTTGAACTTTAATGGCTTCATGTGCAAATTTAATTGCTTCCACCATTTCATGTTCTGAAATTTCTTTCATTTCGCCTTCAACCATTGCAACTGAATCCAACGAAGCTCCAATCATCATGTCAATATCAGACAATTCTAATTGAGCTCTACTTGGGTTGATTACAAATTTTCCATCCACACGTGCCACACGTACTTCTGAAATTAAGTTATAAAAAGGAATGTCTGAAACAGCCAAAGCTGCAGAAGCGGCTAAACCGGCTAATGCATCCGGCATGACATTTTCGTCATGACTCATTAACTGAATCATTACTTGTGTTTCAGCATGGTAATCATCCGGGAAAAGTGGACGTAACACACGGTCTACTAAACGCATGGTTAACACTTCACTGTCACTCGGACGTGCTTCTCTTTTGAAAAAACCACCCGGGAAACGTCCCGCTGCGGCAAATTTTTCACGATAATCTACTGTTAAAGGTAAAAAATCTACTGCTGGATTTGCTGTTCTGGCCGACACTGCGGTAGCCAATAACATTGCATCTCCCATTCGAACTACAACAGAACCATCTGCTTGTTTGGCTAATTTTCCGGTTTCGATTGTGATGCTTCTTCCATCACCTAAATCGATTGTTTCTTGGAATACTTTTGGAATCATAAATTAATTTTTTGGTATTAATATTAGGTCTGTTGTGTTGTTGTGTAGTTGTTGAACCCAATGAAAAACCAAACTTTTTTTAAACAAATTAGTGTAAACAAAAAGAGGCACTTTCGCACCTCTTTTGTATTGATTATTTTCTAATATTCAATTCTTTAATAATCTCACGATATCTCACGATATCTTTTTTCTTAAGGTAATCCAGAAGACTTCTTCTTTTACCTACTAATAAAACCAACGAACGCTCGGTATTATAATCGTGACGATTTTTTTTCAAATGTTCCGTAAGGTGAGTAATTCTGAAAGTGAACAATGCAATTTGTCCCTCTGCAGAACCTGTGTTTTCAGCTTTACCTCCGTGTTTAGCGAAAATTTCAGCTTTTGTTTCTTTAGTTAAATACATTCCAATATTATTTAAATGATTATTATGTATGAATCAGGCTTTTCCTAATTCGGTTGCAAAGGTAATTTTATTTTTTAAATGGACAAGTTTTTTCTAATACAACTTCGCAACTTCTTGAGTAACAAATTCTAAAAAGCGTTCGTCGGCTTCAGTAAAAGGATTTATAACATGGCTGTCAATATCAATCTGACCGATATTTTTGCCATTTACAAATAGTGGAACAACAATTTCAGATTTAACCGTAAAACTGCAAGCAATGTAATTGTCTTGTGCGGATACATCAGGCACAACAAAATTTTGATCGGAAATAGCTACTTGACCACAAATGCCTTTCCCGAAAGGAATCACTGTATGATCAGTTTCGGCTCCCACATACGGACCTAAATGCAGCGTTTTTGTGTCGTGATTAGCAAAATAGAAACCAACCCAGTTGTAGTAGGATATATGGTCTTGCAGCAATTGGCAAAGATCTTTTAATTTCTCCTCTCTTGATAATTCCTTAGTAGAAAGTGCAGCAAGAACTGATGGTTTTAAATGTTCAAAATTCATAAACTTATTTTTGGCAAATATAAAGTTTTGGGGAAGCCTAATTTTACATATTTTTGTTAAAAATAGATTTTTGAAAAAATATTTAACCTTGTACCAGCCATTTCTGGTTTTTTTATTCAAATTTTTTATAACCTACGCTATTCTGGGTTTTATTTATTTGGGATATTTGAGTCAATTTGATTCCTCAAAAAATGAAACGGACAGTTTTACAGAATTAGTAACCAATCAAACTGTGCGTGTTATTCAGTTTTTTGGGTATGAATGTGAGGCAGCACCGCATCAAACAGAAGCCTCCTTCAAAATGTATGTCAATAAAAAATACGTTGCTCGAGTGGTCGAGGGGTGCAATGCAATTAGCGTCATTATTTTATTTATAGCTTTTATAGTTGCTTTTAAAGGGAATTATTGGAAAACGACAATTTTTATTTTAGGAGGATGTTTATTAATTCATTTTTTAAATATAGTGCGAATTGCTTTGATTTGCATCGCACTTTTGCATTATCCTCAACACCAGCATTTGTTGCATGGCGTTCTTTTTCCGCTATTTATTTATGGAATTGTTTTTCTATTATGGTTTATATGGGTAACAAAATTATCAGTGTATGCTGCAAAATCTGTTTAAAGATAAAAAGACGGTTTTTTTAATTACCTTTTGTTTAGTAGGTTTTGCCTTATTGCGATACTATGAAACAAGTTTGTTCTACGATCCTTTTTTGGCTTATTTTAAAAGAGATTATCTAAACTTACCTTTTCCTGAGTTTAATAATGTTGCTTTATTTTGGAATATGTTTTTACGATATTTTATTAATTCGTTTATTTCACTAATGATTTTATTCTTTTTATTTAACGATCTATCTTTAATAAAGTTTGTTATTGTACTTTACATTTTACTGTTTTTTATTTTGATTGGAGGGTTTTTTATTGTGCTTTTGTTTTTGGACGAGTCTTATAATTTTTTGCTATTCTATTTGCGAAGATTTTTAATTCAACCTTTGTTTTTACTGCTTTTTATTCCTGCTTTTTATCTGCAAAAGAAACAGCATTAGACTTTTTTTCGTATCTTTAATAGTCTAATGTAAGGACTATGAAAGTTACTAAATTTTCAGGCGAATTAGTCGATTTTGATCGAAAAAAACTA
>NZ_JBILTE010000117.1:0-8245 GCF_044371705.1 Flavobacterium sp.
GATTTTCAGAAAACGCATCCATAAATCGGGGTTTTTTTTGCCTGCAAAACCTTTCTTTTCCCATTGAAAGACCCAGTTTTTTTGAACAGCATCCACTACGTATTTGGAATCGGAGGTAACTAAAACCGTAGTATTTGGATTCTTGAGTTTTTCTAAGCCTACAATTACCGCTAAAAGTTCCATTCGATTGTTGGTAGTATGCCTGAAACCTTCGTAAAATTCTTTTTTATAGGGTTTCCCTACCCATTCCATTACTACACCGTAGCCCCCGGGACCGGGGTTTCCTTTGGCGGCACCATCTGTGAAGATTTGGACTTGGTGGTTCATCGAGTTGCGGGTTTTAAAGTTGCGGGTTACGGGTTATAAGTTGGCTAATTACTTCCGGAAAATAGCGATGTTCCAATTCGTGGACTTTATTTGCAATTTCGTCCGCTGAGGTACAATCGATAATTGAAACAGATTTTTGAAAGATAATTCCTCCTTCATCATAATGCTCATTTACAAAATGGATGGTGATTCCGGTTTCGGTTTCGTGATTATCCAAAACTGCTTGGTGGACATATTTTCCATACATTCCTTTCCCTCCATATTTTGGTAACAAGGCAGGATGAATATTAATGATTTGATTGGGGTATTTGGCAATAATTGGCTCCGGAAACTTCCATAAAAAACCTGCCAGAACAATTAAATCAGGATTAAAAGGCATCAATTTAGCAATTACAAAATCGCCGTAGAGCTCGTCTTTACTGAAGGTAAACGTTGGAACGTTCAAAATTTTTGCTTTTTCAATTACTTTGGCATTTTCATTGTTTGAAAACACAGCGACTACCGAAATAGAGGTGTGATTTTTGAAATATTGAATAATGTTTTCGGCATTGGAACCCGTTCCTGAGGCAAAAATCACGATGTTCTTCATGTTTCTTGTACTTTTTATTAGGCAAAAAAACGAATTAAATATGAGAATTTATGCCGATTGAACTACTATTGTGAAATAATTTTTTTAAATTCGTAGTCACATTTATTAACTAAAATGTTGTTTTAAAATAAAGTTTTTTATTTTTGCCAACAATTAAACTAAAATTTAAAGATTATGTCAGACATTGCATCAAGAGTTAAAGCGATTATCGTGGACAAATTAGGTGTTGACGAAAATGAAGTTGTAACAGAAGCAAGCTTCACTAATGACTTAGGGGCTGATTCCTTAGACACTGTTGAGCTAATTATGGAATTCGAAAAAGAATTTGATATTCAAATTCCGGACGATCAAGCTGAAAACATTGCTACCGTTGGCCAAGCTATTTCTTATATTGAAGGAGCTAAAAAATAATAACTAATTACATCCCGTTCTGATTACTTGGAACGGGTGTTATTATTTTACTAAAAAACTAAATTACTGATTGTCATCCAATCATACACATAGCTAAAAAAACACCCCTGATTTTTATTTTTCATTAAATTTCAGGGTTTTTTTGTTTATATTCGTACTCACAAATAGCATAAAAAATGGAGTTAAAAAGAGTAGTGGTTACCGGTTTAGGAGCCTTAACACCCATAGGAAATAATATTGAGGAATATTGGAATGCACTAGTAAATGGCGTTAGTGGTGCTGCACCAATTACTTATTATGATACAGAAAAGCACAAAACTAAATTTGCTTGTGAAGTGAAAAACTTCAATATTGAAGAATTCGTTGATCGCAAGGAAGCCCGACGGATGGATAAATTCGCTCAATATGCCATTGTTGCCAGTGACGAAGCTATTAAAGATGCAGGTTTAACTGATACAAACGTTGACAAATACAGAGTGGGTGTTATTTGGGGAGCCGGAATTGGCGGATTAGAAACTTTTCAAGAAGAGGTTTTATACTATGCCAAAGGTGACGGAACACCTAAATTCAATCCGTTCTTTATTCCAAAAATGATTGCTGACATTGCCCCTGCACATATTTCGATGCGAAATGGCTATATGGGTCCCAATTATACTACCGTTTCTGCTTGTGCCTCATCGGCCAACGCGATGATTGACGCTTTTAATTACATCCGTTTAGGATTATGTGATGTAATTATCTCAGGCGGTTCGGAAGCGGCGGTTACCATTGCAGGTATGGGAGGATTTAACTCCATGCATGCTTTATCCACTTTAAATGAAAGTCCGGAAACCGCTTCAAGACCTTTTGATGCCACTCGTGACGGATTTGTTTTAGGTGAAGGAGCAGGAGCCTTAGTGTTAGAAGAATACGAACACGCAAAAGCCAGAGGAGCGAAAATATATTGTGAAATTGGAGGTGGCGGAATGTCATCGGATGCTTATCACTTAACGGCACCTCATCCGGAAGGAATTGGCGTAATTGCGGTAATGAAAAACTGTTTGCGTGATGCGAATATGCAACCTGAAGAGGTGGAACACATCAACACACACGGAACTTCAACTCCGTTGGGAGATGTGGCGGAATTAAAAGCCATCAGTGCAGTTTTTGGCAATCATGCAAAAAACATCAACATCAATTCCACTAAATCGATGACGGGACACCTTTTAGGAGCTGCGGGAGGAATTGAAGCAATTGCTTCCATTTTAGCAATCAAACACGGAATTATACCACCGACCATTAATCATACGCATGTGGATGAAAATATCAACCCTGAATTGAATTTGACTTTAAACAAAGCTCAAAAAAGAGATATTAGAGTTGCCATGAGTAATACTTTCGGTTTTGGAGGACACAACGCGTGTGTTTTATTTAAAAAAATTGACGAATAATACTCTATGAGTTTATTTAAAAAAATATTTACCAAATCCCGTCCTACTGAAGGCGGGATTTTTTTTGAAAATATTCAGAAGATTCTTGGTTTTAAACCCAATAACATTGAATTTTACGAAAAAGCCTTTACCCATCGCTCGTCTAATAAATTGGACTTTAAAGGAAATCCGATTAATTATGAACGATTGGAATTTTTAGGTGATGCGATGTTAAGTGCTGTTATTGCTGCTCATTTGTTTAATGAAGTGCCGGAAGGTGATGAAGGTTATTTGACCAAAATGCGTTCGAAAGTTGTGAGTCGCGAACATTTGAATGAACTGGGGAAAGATTTAAATTTAATTCAATTTGTGTATAGCAAAGTCCCTTCACAACATTTTGGCGACAATATTCATGGGAATATTTTTGAAGCATTGGTTGGAGCGATCTTCTTAGACAAAGGATACACTTATTGCAGTAAGTTTATTCATAAAAGAGTTATTTTGCCTTATGTGGATATTCCAAAACTGGAAGGTAAAGTGATTAGCTACAAAAGTTTAGTCATTGAATGGTGTCAAAAAGAAAAGAAGCCGTTTCACTATGACATTTTTGACGACAACGCCAATGACGGTCAGCGGTATTTTGGCGTAAAACTCAGTATCGACAATAAAGTCATTGCAAAAGCGAGAGCAACCTCCAAAAAGAAGGCAGAAGAAATTGCTTCCAAAAGAGCTTATTTTGCATTTCAGGAACAAATGGATAAAAAATAAAACTACATCGTTTTCGTTAATAAAATAGCGTTAAGTTAGTACACATCTTGGTTTTTAATCCCTAGAAATACTATATTTACAACTTATTTTGTTCCAAAATGGCTATTTACAAATTGGCATTAGATGATTTCGAAGAAGCTGATTATCAGTTAATCGCATTGCACACAACCTTGGAAGATTATCGATTGGCCTATTTTATCAATCAAAAATTGCCTATATTATTGCATCGAAATAAAAAAGAAATTCAAACCACATTTGAACAACAAAAGACCGCCTTTTCGAGGTTCTCCTTTGAAGACAAGGAAAAGGACATTTGGTGGGATTTAATTGAAAACAAAAAAGAACTAGCCGTTCCGCAAAAAAATAAAGTTCAAAATTTATTTAACGAAAATCAAGAATTCACTACTACCTTGTACTTTTTACCGGAATTTAAAAAAGTTGATTTCTTTTTCAAAATAGAATCCGAAGAACAACAGATTGACTTATCAGCGATTACTTCGCAATTAAAAAACATAGACACTGTGACAACAGTATATCACGTGACTAAAAATCAAATAAAATCAAAAAACAATTTAATTTTTTAACAAAAATGCCAACAGATAAAAAAACGAAAATAGTAGCCACGCTCGGACCTGCTTGTAGCAGCAAAGAAGTGATTAAAAATATGATTGATGCCGGAGTGAATGTGTTCCGTATTAATTTTTCGCATGCTGATTATGAAGATGTAAAAGAACGCATCAACATCATTAGAGGATTAAACGACGAGTTTGGATACACCACTGCAATTCTGGCCGATTTACAAGGACCAAAACTTCGTGTTGGCGTGATGAAAGAAGATGTAGTAGTAAGTAAAGGCGATATAATTACTTTTCAAACTGCCGAAGACATTCCCGGAACCGCGGACAGAGTTTATATGAACTACAAAGAATTTCCGAGAGATGTAAAAGCGGGAGAAAAAATTCTTTTGGATGACGGAAAATTAATGTTTGAAGCTTTAGAAACCAATGGAACTACTGAAGTTGTTTGTAAAGTGATTCAAGGTGGCCCGTTGAAATCTAAAAAAGGAGTAAACTTACCAAACACTAAAGTTTCCTTGCCTGCTTTAACCAAAAAAGACATCAAAGATGCTTTATTTGCGATTGAAAACGAGGTAGATTGGATTGCACTTTCATTCGTTCGAACACCAAAAGATTTAGAAGAATTACAAGATTTGATTGCCAAACATTCTTCGTATAAAATTCCGATTATTGCAAAAATTGAAAAACCAGAAGCTGTTGAAAATATCGATAAAATAGTTGCTTTTTGTGATGGTTTAATGGTTGCCCGCGGCGACTTAGGTGTTGAAATTCCTGCAGAAGAAGTGCCATTGATTCAGAAAAAACTTATTCACAGAGCAAAAACTGCCCGCATTCCTGTAATTGTTGCCACACAAATGATGGAAACAATGATTACAAGTTTGACTCCAACCCGTGCCGAAGTAAACGACGTTGCCAACTCTGTTATGGATGGTGCTGACGCTGTGATGCTTTCGGGCGAAACATCAGTTGGTAATTATCCTGTGGAGGTAATTGAAACAATGACAAAAATCATCAAATCGGTGGAAGACAGCCCGCTAATCATGGTTCCGCAAAATCCTCCTCACGTTCGTACAAAGCGATTTATCACCAAATCCATTTGTTATCATGCCGCTATCATGGCTAATGAAATTAGAGCAAAAGCCATTTCTACTTTAACAAATAGTGGTTATACGGCATTTCAAATTTCTGCTTGGCGTCCGAGTGCACATATTTTAGTATTCACTTCAAACAAACGAATTTTGACACAACTAAACTTGTTGTGGGGCGTTCGTTCGTTTTATTACGACAAATTTGCCAGTACCGATGACACCGTTGAAGATGTAAACAAAATTGCCAAAAGCAAGGGTTTTGTTACCAAAGGTGAAATGGTGATTAACTTGGCTGCAATGCCTATTGCCGATAAAGGAATGGTAAATACACTAAGAGTGTCAGAGATTGTCTAGTTTATTTTTCGATAACTGAAGTTTAATCTTTGCCAAAAACAAATTTTACTATATTTGAAAAGTTTTAAAACTATCAAAAATTATGAATTCAAGTAACCCGTTTTTTAAAAACAAGCAATTTGATAAACCGCAAACTGTTCAAGTAGATGAACAGGGCAATCGATCATCCGTTCTTATTGACTACAACAACACGATGACCATTTCGGGCACCATTAACAAAAGTTTTATTCTTTTAGGATTATTAGTTGCTTCGGCTGCTCTTACTTGGATGTTGACCGACAGTGGATACAATCCAATGCCTTTACTAATTGGCGGAGCCGTGGTTGGACTGATTTTAGTGCTGGTTGCTTCCTTTAAACCGCATTTGTCAGCCTATTTAGCACCGGGCTATGCGTTATTTGAAGGATTGTTTATCGGAGCTTTATCTGCTCTTTTTGAAGCAATGTATCCCGGAATTGTGATTCAAGCTGTTGGAGCAACGTTTACCACATTCTTGGTTTGTTTTCTTTTGTATAAATACCAAGTGGTTAAAGTAACCGAGAAGTTTAAATCGGTTGTCATTGGAGCTACAATTACCATTGCCATCTATTATTTACTTACGTGGCTTTTGAGCATGTTTACAAGCTTTCAGGCGGTACATTACGGAAATTCTTGGATGAGTATCGGAATCAGCGTATTTGTGATTGTGATCGCTGCTTTGAACTTATTTTTAGATTTTGATCAAATTGAAAAAGGAGCCGAACGTCAAATGCCCAAATATATGGAGTGGTTCAGTGCAATGGGACTAATGATTACATTGGTATGGTTGTATGTTGAGTTTTTACGTTTGCTCTCCAAACTATCAAGTAGAGATTAATAATATTGCTTTGTCAATCTGAACTTGTTTCAGATTCTCAAATATACATGGAATCAGCTTAGAAGATGCTGAAACAAGTTCAGCATGACAAGTGAACAACAAAGTATTATGCTGCTTTTTCAAAAGCAATAAAGTGTGACAATTCGCCTTGCTTATTAAAAATTGGAAAACTTTTAATGTGGCATTTGTAAATTTCACCGTCCTTACGGTAATTAATGACCACTTTTTCAAAAGGTTGTTTGTTTTCGATCGCTTTTCTAATTTCGCCTGATGTTTCCTGACAAGTAGCTTCCCCCTGAAATAATTTAGGCGATTTTCCAATAATTTCTTCCGGCTGATAGCCATTCATTCGAACAATGTTTTTAGTAGCAAAAACAATTTTCAATTTTGTACATGTAACAACCACAACTGTATCATTATCTAAAACCGGTTCAAAACCATTGGTTACCCATTTATTTCGATCGGCAAAAACATTTAAAAGTTGCTGATCGCTTAAAGTTTTATTTAGCTGACTTAAATAGTCAACATAAAAACTCCAAGAAAGCAAAGGAGTTGACTTAGCATTGTGGATTGAAAAATACCTAGAATAAGCTGTGTAATATTCGTTCAAATCATTCATAATATCTCATTTAAAGGAGCAAATGTAAAATTAACTTTGAATACTGCTTAAATATTTTACAAGTTTAACTCTTGTTGAACGTTTTGTTTTTGAACAAATTAGGACAAAATGTATAGAGAAGAACTTTAATTAATTATTGTATATTTGACAACTGTTATGGTTAAAAAAGCACTCATCATTCCGATGTTATTTTTTACGTTTTGTCTTCAAAGTCAAAATTATAGGCCATTGTTAGACCAAACAAACAAATGGTATGTTACCACTTGCTACAATGGTTGCATTACCGATAATTACTATACTGATGGTGACACGTTGGTGAACAACAAAATGCATAAAATACTTGACGGCTACCATTATATTTCCCGCACTTTTTTACTTCGCGAAGACGTCAATGAAAAGAAGGTATATCTAACAAAAGTAACCGGAAACCGCAAAGATGAGTTCTTATTGTATGATTTTGCCATGCAAGAAGGTGATTCTATCCAAATGAACAATCCTATTACGCCTTTTCCATCGGACGGTGGTTATTATCAGTTGGATTCAATCCGGACGATTTCTAACGTAAACAATCAGTTGTTGAAACATTTTTATTTGTCACCCACAAATTCAAATACCATCAGCACACAACCGGCGGTTTGGGTGGAAGGAATAGGATCTTTATCCATTATCAACGCTCCAGGTGGCTATCCCGATATCAACGGTGCCGGACATGTTACTTGTTTTTACAAAAATGAATCCCTTTTTTATTCATTCAATTCCCCTTTGAATACACAATGTGCGATTCCTGAGGAATCTTTGAATCTAATTGTATTTTATGAACCAAACGATTCAACCTGGTATGTAAAAAACACATCCCAAGTATTGACGGTTACTTTATTTGATGTTTCCGGAAGAAAAATTAAAACCTTTCACAATCCGAACGAAGTCCAAATGACTTTGAACATCAATGATTGTTCGAGTGGGATTTATTTTTTGAATTTTGAAATAAAAAATCAAAAAAACCAGGTGGTTAAAATTGGTGTTTGGTAGTTAATTGCTCAGATACTTTTTTAACTCTACTGCAATTGTATCAGTGTTTGCTCCGGGAGCATTTGCGTTGACTAAAACACCATTTGAATCAATAATCAAATACCGCGGAATAAAATCGATTTTTAAAGAAAATAAGTACTCCGACGTTTTATTATTCAAAATCAAATAACTGTTTGCTTCCAATTGTTCAAACGCATTGGCTTTTTTCCACGCTTCA
>NZ_JBILTE010000004.1:0-34724 GCF_044371705.1 Flavobacterium sp.
TTCAAAATTGGCATCGGTTGACAAATATAAAAACACCACTTCGGGATATTTTTTGTGCAATTCACGCGATGCCGGAAAAGCCGCTCGACAGGGTCCGCACCAACTGGCCCAAAAATCGACATAAATAACTTTCCCTTTGTTTTGCAGAAGTACTTCTTCCAATGTGGTTTTGTTTTTATTCCTATCCCACAAAACCACTTCGTTGGTTACTTTTTTAAGCTTTTCCTCATTGACCAAATAGGCTTTTTCAAAACTCTCTAAAAGAACCGGATCGGTAGAATACTTTTTAAAAACAGCCACATATTCTGCTAACTTATGCGATTCTGATTTTGCAATCTGATTCAAATACACATACAACAAAAACTCTTTTGCCTTAGGTGCAAACAAATCGGAAGCCTCCACTTGAAGAAAAGTGTCTTCATAATCATCCTTTTTAAATTTTACATCGTGTGTTTTCGTTTTGTTGTTGGCCGATGTTAATGGTACATCTTTGAGTTCTTTGGTGATCTGCTTGACTTTAAATTCGCTTTGTACGTACTTTTCTAAAAAATAGCGGTACGATTTGAGCCAAATCAGCTCTTCGTTCTTTAAATCGGCTGTATGCTTCTTAAAATTGGTGTTGGAATCTATATTCAAAAGATAATAGTTCATATAATTCAATTGAGCGTCATAAACGTCTTTTGATAATTGATCGGCAGCAACTAATTCATTCAAACGGCCGGTGTAATTGGCACTTAAATCGGCTAGTTCTTTTTCATAAGCTTCTAGCTCCTTTTTGTTTCGGGAACGCTTAATTTCGAGAAAAAACTGAAAACTGTCTACCGGAAAATGCAGTTTCGCATTTTGTTCCAAATTCAAATCGCTAACTTTGGTTACTCTATTTGGAATTGAAAACTCCGGATAACCTTTGGAATAATCCACCACCAACGTATCGCCTTTGTAAACCACTGCACGCGAAACTTTGTGAAATTCCTGCCAATAATGAATCAGAAATAGTTTATCCGATTGAATAGCAACCGTTTGCACATCGTCTTTTTCTTTGTTTTGGGGCGAAATATAGACTTCTTTGAACTGACCGAATTCGGAGTAATTTAAAAAAGCACTCATTCGCTTTTGGTTGGGAACTTCCTTAAACAAGTAGTCACTTTTTTTAAAAATAAACGTTATGGAATCGGATTTTGGTTGAGCGAAAGTCAAACACGAAAACAAAAAGGCAACTACTAATTTCATACAGTTATTTTGATAAGTTGTAAACGTTGAAAATTGAAAATAGTATGTTTTGACTTACAATTTATAGTTTATATATCGCTTTCAGTTGCAAACGATGCAGAAACAAAAGGAATTTTGATTTACTTTTACTTCATGAAACAACCTTCCAAAGACCCGTTGCACGGCATCACGCTGAAAGAAATTGTAGAAAAACTGGAAGCTCATTACGGTTTTGACACTTTAGGTGAGTTAATCACGATTAAATGCTTTCGTGAAAACCCTAGTGTCAAATCGAGTTTGACCTTTTTGAGAAAAACGGATTGGGCTCGAAAAAAAGTGGAGGAGTTGTATTTAAGGACGGGGTTTTGAACTATTAAATATTTGCAAAGGTAAGAGCGAGAGAAGCACAACAGCCTACAGCTTGATTATTTTCGCGGAATATAAATCCCATGAACTCCATTGTCTGGTCTGTAATAAAATTGAACAAGGTAGTTTTTATTAGTTAAATATTGATATTTACGTTTGTATGATTTATCTCTGAAATCATATATATCTGCAATCAAATAACTTCGTTCAATTAAGTATTTAGTGAGTTCTAACTCAAATTTTGCTATTTTTTGTTTTCCTTTTTCATATGTATAATAATCAACATTCAAAAAAAACTTTTTCTCCGGTTCGTTTCTGATTATCGACCAAGCTTCTTCAGTTAACTTTAAATTGCCAGGAATGTAATCAACATTAATTTTTTTTGAATTACCATCCAAATCAAATTTAAGATAAACGTTTGAAAAATCATATGTTATAATTTTACCATTGACTTGTATGATCAGATTTGCACTTTGCGAGAAGCAAAATAAATGGATAAACAAAAAGAATATAATTAGTGACTTTTTCATTATCATGTTTTTTAATCGTAAAATTGGTTTAGCATATACCGCTTACGCGAGCGTCTCGCTCGTGCTAATTTCGTAAACTTGGATTGGCTTTGATTAAATATTTGGCGTTCACTTCTCCAATTTTCTCAGAGATTGAAGAAATATATTTTAAAATAACCGAAGTAATTTCGTACGGTGTTTTCATTTTGATACTATCATTTGATACTATCAAAAGTAGGTGTTTTTAGTTTACTAATTATTAAGTGATTGGATAAATCTGGGTAATTTATTAAACTAAGATTGGTAGCAAGCCTGTGAGGTCAGGAAACCATCGCACAGCACAGTGTTACATGGAAAACTTCGGAGATCTGGGGTTGCTAAAAGTTGTTTTTTAACTCTGTCAGAGTTTGGAACTCTGACAGAGTTGGCGACCGACAAGAGAGTTGGCGGCTGAGGGGAGAGATTCCTTTAAAACTCAAACTTCAACTGCACCACCACTGTTTTCTTTACTTCCGTATTTAAATTGTTCAATGAAATTCCGAGCAAGCGAACGGATTCTTTGAGTTTTTCCTGGTACAATAATTCTTTGGCAGTATCTAAAAGAAGGGATCGGTCGGAAATAAAATACGGTAGTGTTTTGCTTCGGGTTTGTTGCGAGAAATCGGAATACTTGATTTTTAAGGTTACCGTTTTTCCGGCTATTTTATGTTTTTGTAAGCGGCGTTCGAGTTCTTTGGCAATGCTTTCTAGGCGTTCTTCCATGAAGACTTCGGAGGAGAGGTTTTCATTGAACGTCCGCTCGGCTCCTACCGATTTTGAGATGCGGTTCGGTTTCACCGGACTGTTGTGAATGCCCCGAACAATGTAGTAATAATGCACGCCGCTTTTGCCAAAATTTGTTTCGAGAAATTCTAACGATTTGGTTTTTAAATCGCTGCCGGTGAAAATACCGAATTGGTACATTTTTTCGGCGGTTACTTTCCCAATACCGTAGAATTTTTTAATGTCTAATACTTCCAAAAAAGCTTCCACCTCATCGGGGTTAACTGTTTTTTGACCGTTAGGTTTATTAAAATCACTCGCTACTTTTGCCACAAATTTGTTGATGGAAATTCCTGCCGAAGCCCGTAATCCCAATTCATCAAAAATGCGTTGACGGATTTCTTTAGCCAATAACGTCGCACTTGGGTTTCCTTTTTTATTTTGGGTGACATCCAAATAGGCTTCATCGAGTGAGAGTGGTTCCACCAAATCGGTATATTCATAAAAGATTTTGCGGATTTTTTTGGAGATTTCGGTGTAGCGTTCAAATCGCGGTCGCACAAACACTAAATGCGGACAAAGCTTTTTTGCCAAAACACCGCTCATGGCACTTCGCACACCAAACTTTCGAGCTTCATAACTTGCAGCAGAAATTACGCCGCGTATTTCACTCCCGCCTACTGCTAAAGCTTTCCCAACCAATTCAGGATTGTCCAATTGCTCCACCGACGCATAAAAAGCATCCATGTCAATGTGAATAATTTTACGGAACTGATTCTCCACTATCATTGTTTACAGCATTTGTCCCAACCGGGAAAAAGAACGAAAATGGTTTGTTTCTAAAATGTCGCCAAATCGAACGGTTAATTACTCCCAATTCTGAAAAAGGAATATCCCTCGAACGAAATGCTAGGCCTAGCGACAATGTAAAACTGACCATAAAATTGACTAAACCAATCACTCCAATACCAAAAATACCCCAAAAAAGCATCCAATTATCCAATGTGTAATTGGAACCGTACAATCCCAACGCTAGGTTTCCACTGGCAAAGGTAATGTGTCGAATGTCTAAATTTAAGCCTAAAAAGAGTCCGATTGTTGCCGTAGAACCCATAAAAACTCCAAACCAAAAATTCGAAATAATCCCTGCCCATTTATGTTCGTACCACTTGGCAAATTTTTCTGCCTTTACTTTTCCGAACGTGCGTTTTAAAAACGGGTTTTCTTTAATCCGGTGAAACATCTGGTAGTGCTTGTCGCGATTGGACACACTACCTGAAATAATTCCGGATAAGAATAGAAAAACGCCTGCAATCGCGGCATGAAAAATGGCCAATGAGTGAATCGGACTCAAATCGGTGACCAACACTTTCCATTTTGTTTGGGCGATATTGTAATCAAACGCGAGGTCGATTAACCAAATTCCCAGTAATGAAACCGGAAAAGCCATCAGTACATTTCCTAAAAAAGCAATAAACTGCGAACGAAACACACGGGCAAAAAATCGGGCAAATGCCTCGTATTTACTATCGGTAATTAAAGGATCTTTGATGCCGTCTTCCAAAGCTCTAATTAATGCTGCGGCTGTCATTGCAGGTTGCTTGGTTGCCAGAGTAAATCCCAAAATATAGATGGCAATAAATCCAAACGAATAATTCATGCTGTACAAAAATGCATGACCAAAATCACTGGTTTCCAGTTTCGATAGCAGTACTTTGATGATGCATAATATTCCAACAATTAAGCCTCCGCCCAAAGCGGTTAGAAACATTTTAAAATACTCTGTTTTGGATTCGGTGATGTACTTTTCGCCAGTTTTGGCAGTATGTTGGGTGATTTCGTACGAAAGCAATTGGGTACTTTCCTTGATAAAGGTTCGCACATTGTTTCGCGTGCAATTATATTTGATTAGTTTATACGCCAGTTGCAAACTATTCGATTTTATTTTTGATGGATGGTCAACCGTAAGCAATGGCAAAAGCACTTTCAGGCGATGCAATTGCTGCCTGATTCGCAGCAAATTTTGATTGACACGAAGCGTAATTCCGAATTTGGAAGAATTTTGAAAAGCTTTGCCTACGAACTCTTCGCATTGCGTATGCAGAACCAGTAATTGCTTGTATGATAAATCATCAGATGTAATGAAATGTTCTTCTTGCGTTTTGATTCGTTCTTCAATTTGCAATAATTCTTTTTCGAAAGCAGCAAAGGGACTTTCATGATTGATGTATTCCGGAACCATTTTAAAAACGTCTGATTCCAAGGCTCTACCGCTCATTCGTTGCGAAATCAAGGTCATTGATGTCATGATTTCAAACAAAACGGTTGGTGGCTCAACGGATTCATACATAGAAGTAAAACCCACTAAATCGTACAGCGTTTCCAATTGCTCAATTGGTATTTTCTGTAACCAAATAGGATCTGTATTATTATAAAAAATCTGATTTAAAACGTATTCAAGCGTATCTAATTCCGGTTGATAGGGTAGAATTTTGGCAAAAATTCGCTTTTTTACTTCAAACCAAAAATCAACATCTTGGAGGATTCCGGCATCGGTTAAAATTTTACTCAGTCTTTTTTCAAATACAATGGTTTTACAATAGTGTGAAAACTCATTTTTAACGAACTCGTTTGATTGAAGAAATTCAATTAATTCCGTTAGCTCTACTACTTCTACTTTTGCAGGGTTTTTGGGTCGAATGGCTGCAATGATTTTAATGCCAATTTCCAAAGGATCTTCCAATGTTCTCCACAGTTGATTTTCATCAAAATAGGTTCGCAACAGATCAATTGAAGATTCTTTTTTCTTGGAGGTAAACAATAAAGCCATTTCTTATCTTTGTTTTGTAAAAATACAATTCAATCTTCAATTAGATTCAATTGACAAGTAATATAAGAAAAAATTATGATTGAAATTGAACGCAAATTTTTAGTGACCTCTAACGGATTTATCAAAGAAGCCATCCGTCAATCGAGAATTGTTCAAGGCTATTTAAACTCCAACCCCGAGCGAACGGTGCGTGTTCGAGTGAAAGGTGACAAAGGATTTTTAACCATCAAAGGCATTGGGAATGAAACGGGTATTTCTCGTTTTGAATGGGAAAAAGAAATTCCTTTAGAAGATGCCGAACAATTATTGTTGTTTTGCGAAAAAGGCGTCATCGATAAAATAAGATACGAAGTAGCAATTAGCAATCATTTGTATGAAATTGATGTGTTTTCTGGTGCCAACGAAGGTTTGATTATAGCAGAAATCGAACTTTCTAATGAAAATGAATCATTTGAAAAACCAACGTGGTTAGGAACAGAGGTAACCAATGACAATCGCTATTACAATGCATATATTAGCAATAACCCTTTTAAAAATTGGAATTTATGAAAAAAATTGTGTGTGTTTTATTGCTGTTTCTTCAGCTATCTTGTATTTCAGTGAAAGTAGAACAAACCAAATCGATAACTGCTCAAAAGAAGTTGCAGTTAAAACCAAGCATGAAACCTTTAGTTACAACGAGGGAGATACTACGTATGTGATGCAAAAATACTTTTTAGTTGTTTTGAAAAAAGGACCCAACCGAACACATTCGCAAGCCGAAGCAGATGCACTACAAAAGCAACACATGGCACATATTTCATGGTTGGATAAAACCGGTAAAATAAGCGTTGCGGGACCTTCTGAAGATCATGAAACCGTTGCCGGATTTTTGCTTTTTAACACAGAGACATTTAAAGAAGCTGATAGTTTGGCACGCTTGGATCCAGCCGTAAAAGCAGGTCGACTAGAAGTGGAAACGATGCCATGGTGGGCGACGAAAGGAAGTGTGCTGAAATAAATTTATTTTTTTTTCGGTAGTTCTTCACCAATTTCCTGCACAATTTCAATAGTGACACTCATCAAACCATGCCCGTGATGTTGTGCAATGTCTCGAAAAGCACGTTTCGACAAATCAATTTCGCGACCTTTTGTAAAAGGACCACGATCATTAATTGTTACAATTGTTGATTTTCCATTGTTTTCGTTGGTTACACGTACTTTTGTTCCAAAAGGTAATTTGCGGTGAGCTGCAGTATATTTTTGATTGTCGAAGATTTGACCACTGGCGGTCTTTCTTCCCGTAAATTTATCTGCATAATATGAGGCATGAGCGGTTTTTTTATATAATTTGAAGGTGTAATTACCTTCTTTTTTTAAACTATCTACTACAATAGTATCCTTTGCTACGGAATCTTTTAAAATGATTCTTTGCAAAGAAGGTTTTTCAAAATGCTTTGTTTTAAAAGAAAAACTGCTAAAGAAAAGCAATGCAAATAGGCCAAAGACCAAAAGCTCTGTTTTATGTTTCATAATTCCTATTTTTAATCTTTCCACCATTTAACAAAAGTTGTACCAAAAACCATAAAACCACGCAATGCGTGGTTTTAGTGAGTTAAATTATCATATTTAGAACCAAGTACTCCAAGGAATTCTACTTAAAATCAATAATAAACCTATACCATAAAAGAACAGTATTTTTCTAAATTTTAGCGTTCCTTCCGCTTTTTTATGTTTGGACCAACCAATGGTTATAAACGCGATTGCAAGTATATTAATCAGCGGATGCTCCAGCATTGTCAAACGCAGTTCCGAATTTTTCATGGCACCTTCAATTGCAAAAGCCTTAAAACCAATCTCAGAAACAAAATAGACTGCCAAACCTAACAGCAGTTGAATATGCGAAAAAATTAAAGCGAACAGCGAAATACGCAAATCTTTGGATTGAAAATGTCTCTTTGACGTGTAGCCCATTAATGCGTTAATAACGGCCAGCAGAAGCACTAAAACAACTAAATAAGCCCACCAAGAATGTAATAATTGTAATATGTTGTACATAGTTTTAATTTTTATTGGATAACAAATATAGTAAAATTAAAAAAACCTCTATCCAAAATTTGAATAGAGGCTTATAAAAAATTTAGTTGTATTAATTGAAAGTATATCTCACACCAATTTGCATTTGCCATCTTGATGAGTTTAAACCTGCATCGTCAATTTGGTTTACAGACCCTTCCACAGAAGGATTGTATCGGAAAGTTGGTGTAGTACCATCCGGTAAAAAACCAACTTGGTTTAACAATTGTACTTGGTCAAAACTTGCAAAATATCTTTTCCCCCAATCTTTGTTTAGTAGGTTTGTAAAGTTAAAAATATCGGCAGAGACTTCAAATGTGTGTCTCTTTTGTTTCACATTTAATGTGAATTCTTGAGCAAATTTTAAGTCAATTACATGACTCCATTTCAGACGATCACCATTTCTTTCGGCATAATCACCTCTTCTGCTATTAAGATATTCATTTCCTTCAATAAACGCATCCAAAGCTTCCCATTGTTGTTGTGCATTTAATCCAGTAACAGGATCATTTACTAAAACAATTTCTGATTGATTAGCAGGGACATAAATCAACGCTGAGTTGGAAAACGTATCTCCTAAGATTCTTCCAAAATCATTGTACACATAACTAAACGGAGTTCCTTCTGCTCCTTCATAAAATACACCCAATTTTGTTTTTAAGCTTTTGTTCCATTTGTAATTAATGAACCCATTTCCCAAAATTCTGTTTCCTTGAGCAAAATCGGATGTTGAAACTCCTCCAATTGCATTCGAACCGTTTACTGTTTCAATATTATTCCACTGCGAACTGTTTTGTGAAGAAGTTGCATCAAATAATACCGTTGATTCACCATAAGCGTAAGTAGCTTGAATGGTCGCATCAATTTTTTCTGACTTGAAAAGTTTAGTAAGTGTTAAAGAAGTGTTCCATGCTGATCCTTCACTTGTATTTGACGCTAAATAGACTCCTTGGTATACATTGTCAACTCTTTGAAAATTGTAACGTGGTCGAACATCTGCTCCTGTTGTAAAAACAGTTGGATTTTTTAAGTTAATATTCTCATAGGTGATTGCACTAATATTGTCATTATAGGTAATATCAGCGGTAAACATGAATCCTAGAGGTAATTTCTGATCTACCGCGAAACTCGCTTTTAACACTTGTGGCAATTTAAAATCTTTTGCAAATAAATCGATATTACCTCCAAATTGTCCCGGAGCTCCCGGATTCCCTGGCTCTGGACCTAAGGCTGTTGTTCCATTAAATAACTGACTTGTAACACTCGGATTTGGATTGAAATTAGGCATTAATGGATTAGTTGCTCCATTAATATCAATAGCTCCTTGCGTTACACCATTATTGTTGTAAGCACCACCCGGCCAAACTAATGGTAGTCTTGAAGTAAATACACCTACACCGCCTCTAAATTGGGTTAATTTTTTACCGTTTAAATCATAATTAAAACCTAAACGTGGAGAAACATGAGCTCTTGTATCGATTCTGCTGCCTACTTTTGCCCCTTGAAGGTCTTTTCCTGCTGCTTCAAGCAATGGAATGGTGCGAGTATTAAAATCTTCGTTTACAATATAATTATCCCAAACAGGAACGTCAAAACGAATACCGAAAGAAACCCTTAAATCATCCGACAGACGCATTTCATCTTGAGCGTACACCCCAAATTGATTAACATCGAATTCTGCCGCTCCCTGCGAATCGTCGCCTTCTCCACCCACCAGTGAATAACCTAATCTGAATCTGTTTGGTTTACGATTAAGTAAAAAATCATTCAAATTAGTAAACCTATAATATCCATAATTTCTGCCAAAGAAAACATTTTTTGAAGAACTGAACTCATTATGCGTTCCCAAGGTAATGTTATGTATTCCCGATTGAATTTCTAAATTATCGGTGATTGTTAACGTTCTTTGCTTTAACAAGTTTGCCGTCGAAAAAGGTTCTGAACCAATGAATATAGATCCTGCCCCATCTCTAATTTCGATATTTGGAAAAGCAATTCCCAAAGCATCTCTGTCATCATTCACTGTAGTATACCCCACCACTAAGTTGTTGGAAACTTTATTATTTATTTTAGAGTTTAGCTCTAAAGATGTTGAATTGGTTAAGGAAACAAATTCCTGTGCTCCATTGTAAAAGTTTATAGCAGAAGGTGAAGATCTGTTTGGCGAAATATTTGTGGCATTCACATAACTATGTCTGAAAGCCAGTTTATTATTATCATTAATATTCCAGTCAATTTTAGCAATTAATTTATCACTCACTAGTGTCGATACATTATTATTATAAACTCCCGGATCATATCCATACTCAGAAATCAAATAATCACTTAAAATTCCAATCTGCTCAGCTGCTCTACCCGGAACCAAATCTGGAGATCCTGGTGCTAGTGCCATATTTCCTATATAAGTATCTGCATCAAAAGGTTGTGGTGTTTCATTTTCCTGTCTTTCATAGTTAATGAAAAAAAACAGTTTGTCTTTTTTAATCGCTCCACCGGCTCTTACTCCATAGGTACTTGCGTCAAATTCAGCTAGCTTAGTACGATTTGTAGATGAAATACCGTTGGGAGTCATTCCTGCTAAATTTTGATTTCTATTTAAAAAATACGCAGAGCCTTCAAAATTATTTGTCCCTGAACGTGTGATAGCACTAATAGCACCCCCGGCAAAACCGGAAATTTTTACATCAAACGGAGCAACTGAAACTTGAAATTGTTCGATGGCATCTAAAGAGATTGGACTTACACCGGTTTGACCCCCATTTGTTCCATTGGCGGCTAATCCGAAAACGTCGTTATTTACTGCTCCATCAATATAAATGGCATTGTATCTATTATTTTGACCTCCAATTGACAGTACATCATCACCTCTTAATTGAGCTTGTGGAGTTAATTTGGCAAAATCTGCAATGTTTCTTGAAAGCGAAGGTAATGCTTCAATTTTTTTAGAATCAATTACTGTTTGAGCTCCTGTTTTTTTAGAATTGATAAGATTGTCTTTTGATCCAGACAATACTACTTCATCTAGAGCACTTATTTCTGAATCCAATTCTATTATAAATGACTTTGAATCCCCTAATTGAAGATAAGTTGCGTCGTCGGTAAAGGTTTTAAAACCTACGTAAGATATTTCAATTTTGTAAGGTCCGCCGACACGCATATTAGAGATTCGAAAAGTTCCCTCGTTATCAGTTGTTGCAGCATATCGGGAACCGGAAGGAGTATGAGTTGCTAAAATTGTAGCACCAGGCAAAGGCTCACCAGCTTTCTCTCTTACTTTTCCATTAATCGATGAAGTGGTATTTCCTTGGGCATATATAGTTGAATCCAACGAAACCAATACCACTAATAGAACAAAAAACTGTAAAAATTTTTTCATGTGACTTTGTTTTAAATTTTTACAAAGTTGCATTACAAAAATCAGTATTGGGTTAGCTAATTATTAATTGAACGTCATTATATTTTGAAAAATTTAACAGTTTATCGTGTAAATTTTGGCCAATGTAAAGTGGATGTTATGCTAACAAAAAATCCTCAACCAAAAGTTGAGGATTGTAAAACAAACGTAAAATATCTTTCTACTTATTTTTCAAAAAATGATTGAGTAAAAATGTTGTGGAACTGTCATGCTTTTTAATGTTTTTAGAATTAATTTCATCTAAAATACTGTTTGCCAGTTGTTTTCCTAATTCAACTCCCCATTGATCATAGCTAAAAATATTCCAAATGACACCTTGTACAAAAATTTTGTGTTCATACATAGCCACTAAGCTTCCCAAGGTTTCGGGTGTTAATTTCTTGATTAAAAGCGTATTCGTAGGTCGGCTTCCGGAAAATACTTTGAAAGGCAACAAAAATGCTGCTTTTTCAGGCGACATTCCTTGTTTATCGAATTCTGCTTGCACTTGTTCGGCTGATTTTCCGTTTAATAAGGCTTCGGTTTGAGCAAAAAAGTTGGACATCAATTTGTCGTGGTGGTTTTGATTTCCGTGTAAAGGCTTTACAAATCCAATAAAATCGGTTGGAATTAATTTTGTTCCTTGGTGAATTAATTGAAAAAATGCATGTTGAGAATTCGTTCCCGGTTCTCCCCAAATAATCGTTCCTGTTTGGTAATTTACCGGATTTCCGTCGCGGCCAATACTTTTGCCGTTACTTTCCATAATGCCTTGTTGCAAATACGAAGCTAGTTTCTGCAAGTATTGCGTATAAGGAATCAATGCTTCGCTTTCGGCACCGTAAAAATTATTGTACCAAATAGTCAGCAATGCTAAAACAACCGGTATATTTTGGTCAAATTTTGCAGTTTTAAAATGTTCATCCATTTGATTGGCACCTTTTAACAACTTTTCAAAATTTTCAAATCCCACAGCCAAACTAATGGATAATCCAACGGCACTCCACAATGAAAATCTGCCGCCTACCCAATCCCACATGGGGAAAATATTTGACTCATGGATTCCAAACTCCGTTACTTTTTGAATATTGGTAGAAACGGCTACAAAATGTTTGGCCACATCGTTTTGGGAGCCTGATTTCAAAAACCAACTGCGTATTGTTTCTGCATTGGTTAGCGTTTCTTGCGTGGTGAATGTTTTCGAAACAATCACAAACAAGGTAGTTTCAGGATTTATTTTTCTAAGTATTTCATTCACATGGTCTCCATCCACATTAGAAACAAAATGCAAGTTCAAATGATTTTTGTAATACTGTAATGCTTCTACCACCATTACCGGTCCCAAATCGGAGCCACCAATACCAATATTTACTACATCTGTAAATGCTTTGCCGGTAAAACCTTTTCGTTCGCCTGAAACAATTTCGTTAGTAAAGTTTTTAATTTTATTTTTAACCAAGTAAATTTCCGGCATTACATTTTGACCGTCTACTTTAATATTTGCTGATTCAGGAGCACGCAACGCTGTGTGCAAAACGGCTCTTCCTTCGGTCTTATTAATTAAATCTCCTTCAAAATACTTTGAAATAGCTTCTTTTAATTCAACTTCTTGTGTTAAATTTAAAAGATACTCCATCGTTTCTTTTGTGATCAAATTTTTAGAGTAATCCACTAAAAAATCATTCCATTGGATATGAAAATCGGATACTCTTTTTTCATCCTTTTGAAATAATTCTTGCATGGTCACATACTGCATGTCTTCGAAATGCTTTCTCAAATTTTGCCAAGCTAGAGTTCCTGACGGATTATTACTTGCTAATGCCATGATGTTTATTTTTTAAAAACAACGGTTGCTATACTGTCTAATTCTTTCTTTAGAGGTGCCATTTCCTGCATAAATCTTGGTTTGTGTTTGGCATCCATAGGTTCTGTATTAGGGAATTTTTGTGATAAAGGATCTACCTGAACTCCATTTTTCCAAAATCGGTAACATACATGCGGGCCGGTTGCTAAACCTGTACTTCCTACTTTTCCTATCACTTGTCCTTGTGAAACTCTTTGTCCTTGTCTGACAAGGATTTTAGACATATGAAGGTATTGTGTGGCATAGGTTCCATTGTGTTTTACTTTCACAAAGTTACCATTTCCGGCTGTGTAACCGGTTCTTTCAACAACTCCTGCGGCTGTAGTTTTAATGGGGGTTCCATGTGCGGCTGCGTAGTCGGTTCCTTTATGAGCTTTCCATGTTCTTTGAACCGGGTGAAAACGTTTGGGTGAAAACTTTGATGAGATTCTAAAATAATCCAAGGGAGCTTTTAAAAACATGGTTCGAAGTGCTTTGCCTTCTTCATCATAAAAATCGGTTTTCTTTGCCAGTGAATCCTTTTTAAAAGGAAACGCGTAGTATTTTTTGCCTTTGTGTTCAAAAAAGGATGCTTCCATTTTTTCAACACCTGCATACACCGTATCGTTAATAAACTTTTCGTAGAAAGTAACTGCAAATTTATCCCCTTTTTGAATTTTGAAGAAGTCGATGGAATACGCATAAATATCGGCTAAATTATGTGCTAATGAAGGATCCGTTTTTGCTTTTGCCAGTGTTTCAGACAACGAACCGACAATTTCTGAAGCGATGGTTCGACGTTTGATTGTAATTGGCTTTTGTTTTTTATACGCTTGAAGAGAATCTCTAAAATCTACCACAAAATAATTCACATTATCTGCTTCATAGATTAACGCTTGAATTTTATGAGGTTGTGTTTTCGTGTTTAAAATGGTGTAGGGTCTACCAGCACGTATACTTCGCAGATTGATTGAATCTTTTATTTTTTCTGTGATATCATGCGACCGCATTTCACCTGAATAATATTTTTCAAGTAGTTTACTAAACGTATCTCCCGATTGAATGGTGTCTCTAATTACTTGGTAATTGTTAAGCGTAAAGCCAAATTCAACGATAATTGGTTCAGGCTTTTGAACCGGAACTTTCGTTTTATTCGGTCCTTTATCTTCACATGATGAAAAAGCAACAAGTAACAATAATACTGCGGTTAAATATCTCAATTTGGTTTTTTTAAATCATTATAAACTTTCTTTCTCTCCCCATGTTGCTAATTCTTCTTCTGACCATAATTCAGGGAAAAATATTCTGCGTTGGTACTTAGGTAACATGTATTTTTTCCAATCACTTCCTCCGGTAGCTTCGCCGGTTCCATGCCCGCTTTCTATATATTTTTTTGCAGCATTAAAATGACCCATCACCCATGTGATGTTTACGGTATAATCATAATGTCTCATCGCACTTATTAAGTCTCCATTTTTTTGATCGGCTTCGGGTAATTGCTTGAATTTTCGCCATAGATTTATGGTGTTGTATTCTTCCATAAAAATCAAAAATTCCTTTTTGTATTTGCGTTCGAATTCTAAAATAAGATATGATTTTTCACCTGTTTGGTAATCTTTTCCTGCTGCTTGCCAATATAAATGTTCAAAAGCGTGTGAATAAGAAGTATTTCTGTCGATTGACGCTCTGAACCTATGATCAATCAAATTAATTAAATCGGTCGAGGCAAATTCAATTAACCGATATTGAGCACTTTGAAAACCACTTGCCGGGGTCAAAGTGTTTCTAAATTTCATGTATTGCTCTACTTCCATTCCGTCCTGCATAATTTTAAAAGAGGTAGTCAACATGTCAAAATAACGGCTGATTCGCATCAATTTTTCAGTAAAATAAGCCGTTTCAGGTTTTTCTGTGTGGCAAAGTTGGTCAATTTCCCACAGAATCATTTTGAATAAAAGTTCATTTACTTGATGATACATGATGAAAACCATTTCATCAGGAAGGGTTGTTCGTTGCGTTTGTAAATTTAATAACGCGTCGGTTTGAATATAATCCCAATAGGTAATTGGCTTTGACCACAATAGCCCTTCTAAATGCGTGGCTGTTTTTTGATTAATGGATTGAAATTTTTGTTCTAATTTATCTAAAATTTCATCGTTTGTTGTTGAATTCATTGGCTACTGCTTTTTAACCAAAGGGTGTTTTAATCCTTTGTATTTTTCTAATTCTGCTTTTAGAGATCCAACTGCTAAACTGGCTTGTACTTTTAAGGGCAACTTATTTTTATCGTCTGATATCCAAACAGTTAGACTCTCTTCTTCTTTAAAAACTCTTCCCGCCTGCACATACGGACGGAATTTCATGGTTGAAATGACACCAAATTTAGTTTTTAAATCTTCACGACCAATAAATTTAAGTTTAAATTTCGTTGTTTCGTCATCAAAAAACATATCAATATTGACAGATTCTCCCACTTTCAATTTGTCAACTGTAGGATGATTTCTCAAATAATAAAAAGATGAAAGTATGTCTTGTGCGTTTGCAGGAATGTCGAACGTTTTTTCGGTTTTTCGCTTATAATCTTTTACAAGTATTTTCTTATTCAATTGATCAAAAAAACCTTCTTGATTTTTAGTGTAACCTCCTTCATTAATTTTTCTGACAAATTGATACGGATTTCCGGTTTCTTTATCAAAATAACTTTGGTAATCATCTTCTACTTTAAAAAAGAACTTCGTCATACCGGTGGTATAGCCATATCCCTTGGCATGAAATACTTTTTTGTTGTTTTTGACAGCTTCTTTGACTTCTAATTCGGCATATCCGGCGTTGATTAGGCCATAATGAATGCGAAACTGAAACCATTCACCCACAGTAAACGCATCTGATTTTATTGGAGCAGTAAAAGAAGTATTAAAACTCGCAGTTGCTATAAAAAGAATAACTAAAAGTGCTTTTTTCATTGGAGGTGAATCTGATTTCAACTGCAGTTGCAATTTCAATACCAAAAATACTAAAACTAAAAGTGACCTCAAAAAATGAGGCATATATTATGATTAATTTAATGTTTTGGAAACATGAAAAATTTGAAATAGTAAGCGTATCTCCATAAAAACACAAAACCCAACCGTTACCGATTGAGTTGTATGCTATTAACTAACCAAAAAACTATAAATTATGAAAATTTACTTTACTCAAAAGAAGGTAACCACTCCTTCTTTTATGCGAGTGCAAAGGTATTTGGTTTATTGAAAATTTAATAGTAAAAAACAAACTTTAACTAAACATTTGCATAATTTAGTTAAAGTTTTAGGTTAAAATTTCACTATCTGTAAAAATAAGTGCTTTTTATAACGTTCCTCTCAATGCTTGTTCACGTTCAATCGATTCAAAAAGGGCTTTAAAGTTACCTGCTCCAAATCCTTTAGCACCCATTCGTTGAATAATTTCAAAAAATAAGGTAGGTCGGTCTTCAAGCGGTTTGGTAAAGATCTGCAACAAATAACCTTCTTCATCAGCATCGATCATGATACCTAATTTTTGAAGTTCGTTAATATCTTCTTTAAATTTAGACATATGGTCTTTCAAACGTTCCGGAATTGCATCGTAATAGGCTTGCGGAGGAGTGCTTAAAAATTCAATTCCTCTGGCTCGCATTTCGGCAACAGTTGCTAGAATATCATCTGTTGCAACTGCAATATGCTGCACGCCAGGACCTTCGTAAAAATCTAAATATTCTTCAATTTGCGATTTTTTCTTTCCTTCGGCCGGTTCGTTGATCGGAAATTTAATTCTTCCGTTACCATTGCTCATTACTTTACTCATCAAGGCGGAGTATTCGGTCGTAATTTGTTTGTCGTCAAATGACAGGAAATTCACAAAACCCATGACGTCTTCGTACCATTTTACCCATGTATTCATTTCGTTCCATCCAACATTTCCAACCATGTGATCAACATATTTTAATCCAACAGCAGTAGGATTGTAACTTGATTTCCATTCCTTATAGCCGGGAAGGAATGTTCCTTTGTAATTTTTTCGTTCTACAAAGATATGAACGGTTTCACCGTAGGTATAAATTCCGGCTCGAACTACTTCGCCGTGTTCATCTTTTTCAACCGTTGGTTCCATGAAAACTCTGGCTCCGCGTTTCGTTGTTTCTTCAAAAGCACTTCGGGCATCTTCCACCCAAAGAGCAATAATTTTAACCCCATCACCATGTTTTTTTACATGTTCACCAATCGGAGAATCACTATTTAACGCCGTGGTTAAAACCAATCGTATTTTATCTTGTTTTAACACATAGGAAGCCCTATCTCTTACACCTGTTTCTAATCCGGCGTAAGCCAATGACTGAAATCCGAAGGCCGTTTTATAAAAATGAGCCGCTTGTTTGGCATTACCTACATAAAATTCTACATAATCTGTTCCTAACAATGGAAGGAAATCTTGAGCTCCTTCAAATATTTTTTCTAATCCGTATTCTACTGATTTAATTTCTTGTGACATAATCTTTCTTTTTATTTATTAAAACAATTACAACCAAGATTGGAAGTATTTATCATCTGCAATTTTCATTGCTTCATCTGTTACCATCAAAGGTTTAAAGGTGTCCACCATTACGGCTAATTCTCGTGTTTCGGTTTTTCCGATGCTTCTTTCATAAGCTCCCGGATGCGGTCCGTGCGGAATTCCCGCAGGATGTAAGGAGATATTGCCCGGTTTTACATCATTTCTACTCATAAAATCGCCATCTACATAATATAGAACCTCATCGCTGTCAATATTACTATGGTTGTATGGAGCTGGAATTGCTAACGGGTGGTAATCGTATAATCGAGGTACAAAAGAACAAACAACAAAGGCATCTGTTTCAAATGTTTGATGTACCGGAGGCGGCTGATGAATTCTACCCGTAATCGGTTCAAAATCGTGAATAGAAAAAGCATAGGGGAAATTATAACCATCATACCCAACCACATCGAAGGGATGAGAGGCATAGACCATTTCAATAATCTCGTCTTTTTTCTTTACTTTAATAACAAAATCACCTAATTCGTCATAGGATTCCAATTCTGTCGGTCGGCGAAGGTCGCGTTCGCAAAAAGGTGAATGTTCTAACAATTGCCCGAACCAATTTCGGTAACGTTTTGGTGTGTAAATGGGTCTTCTTGATTCAACAATAAACAATCGATTATCTTCGGTATCAAAGTCAATTTTGTAGATAATTCCACGTGGCACCAGCAAGTAATCACCATATTTGAAGTCTAAGTTCCCTAAAAACGTACGCAACTTGCCGCTTCCTTTATGGATAAAAATCATTTCATCCGAATCGGTGTTCTTATAAAAATAATCTTGCGTTTTATTTTGCGGAGCGGCCAACGTGATGTGACAATCAGCATTTGTTAAAACAATTTTTCGGCTTTCGAGATAATCTTTCTCTGGTTGTACGTCAAACCCTGCCAATTTATAGGATTGCATATTATTTGGCTTGGCAATCGAAGGAGCTACCGAATATTGTTTTGTAATTTCTTTTACTTGAGTTGGCCGGTGAATGTGGTACATATTTGAATACATTCCGTCAAATCCAACCGTTCCAAAAAGTTGTTCGTAGTACAATTCCCCATCAGGTTTTCGGAATTGGGTATGGCGTTTTGGTGGGATATTCCCGAGTTTGTGATAAAATGGCATACTATTTAAATTAAATAATTAGATAATTTGTCAATGATACTAGCGAGTAGCTACTTGACAACTTTAATAAATTGCTCATTTACAAACTCATTCCGGGTTTCTCTTGATAAGAAACTGAAGATAATCTAATAATCCTTGCCAAAATATAAAAGTCATAGGGTTCCGATTATTTAATTGTTCTTTTTGATGTTAATTCCCACGATGACTCCTAAAGCAAAAGCCAACAAAAAACCAAGAATAAGTGCCATTTTTTAGCGTTTTATTAAATAATAAACAAATATCGGAAAAAATAAAATACAATCAGCGGTTTTAAAACCAAAAACCTACAGATATCCAAGTGAAAGATTCTTTGGCTTCGGGCGACCAACTTTGTTTAACTTCAATGGGGCCAAGGATAGATTCTATACCATAACCTATGGCATATCCGGAAAATGCAGGCTTTTGAAACCATCCATCGTTTACAAAAATGTTATTCCCAATATTGGCAAAATTGGCAGTAAAATTCAGGTGATTCTTTTTAAAAAATTCCACATCAAAGTTTACAGCTGCCATTACATAACTATCACCGGCTAAACTCACAAAATCATAGCCATAAAAATGTCTGAAATAATTAAAAGGTTTGTAACCATAACCCCCTAGTAAAAAGTTTAGTATGGGTATGTTCTGTTCCCCAATAGTAAACCCTCCTTCTGTTTTGACTGTAAAAGCAGTTTTTGGGAAAAAACTATGAACATAAGAACCTTCTGCTTTAAAAATATTGTGTTTAAAAAAAATGTCATCAACTGATGAAGCATACAAAAAAGATTGTGCATCGCCATTAAAACTCCATCCTTTTCTAGGGAAAAATTTATTGTCAAAAGAATCAAATTTTAAATACCCAAACAGACTCATAAAATCACCGTTGTCAAATATATCTGTTGAATTCTGTAACGTTTCCGATTCTATTTTTAGATGCATCAGCTCCAAACCAAAACCGGCACTGAATTTTTGCATGAACAACGTTTGAAAATAAA
This sequence comes from Flavobacterium sp., assembly GCF_044371705.1. Classification (GTDB taxonomy): domain Bacteria; phylum Bacteroidota; class Bacteroidia; order Flavobacteriales; family Flavobacteriaceae; genus Flavobacterium. Next base: position 19,673 of record NZ_JBILTE010000004.1, read on the forward strand.
CTTGGTTTACGATATTACTATAATCAACATTTATTGAATTGGTTCCAGCATCGCGTAAAACGTCCCATTCATTAAAATTGGTACTTACGTTTCGATTGAATTGGTAGAGTTTAGCATTTACTCCAAAACTCAAATTATAGCCAATATTTACGTTGTAATCAAAAAAATACCTGAAATGATCTCCCAATGCCAAGTCACCCGAAAAAACATCATTTTTAAATAAGAGTTTTTTCTGAGTTAAATTAACCAGTGCCGCACTTTTAAATAAACCATCGTAGTGCAGTCCGAATTTTAAATAGGTCTTCGTTGGATTTTCTGTTAAAAAAATATTCAAACGATCACCCTCCTCTTCCTTGTCTAAAGTGTAGCTCAGCGAACTAAAATTTTGAGTGGTATTCAAATAATCTATCCCCCGAACCAAATCTGCATAGGTGATTTTACTTCCTGGCTTAAATCTAAGTTTACTAATTACATAGGATTTAGTGTAATTTTCGAGTCCGTCAACTCGAATAGATCGTATATATAAACTGTCTTTTTCAAATTTTGGAAGCACAGTTACTTGTTTTTTGTAATCTGAACTTAAATTTTTCAATTTCTCAAAAACAGAGAAAGCCGCTTCCTCTCCAATCTTAATAATTTCGGGCGTTTTATCAAAAGAAACTACCGAAAAACTGCCAATCTCCGGTTTAATATAAATATCGGTCAGTATTCGCTTATCCTCCATTTTCTTGATCATCTGAAGATTGGAAATTTGAACCAGCAGTTTGGTAGCTTCAGTCAACTGGTCGCGGTCTTTCAATTCATCTTGAACATCTACACCTATAATAATATCAGCCCCCATTCTAATCACCTCATCTACAGGAAAATTATTCAGAACTCCACCGTCAATCAAATACTTTCCTTCAATAATAACCGGCGAATATAACGTTGGCAATGCCCCACTAGCGATTATGGCTTGTGCTAAAAAGCCGTGATCTAAAATAACTTCTTGTCCGGTTTCAATATCTGTAGCAATGCAAATAAACGGAATGGGTAATTTCTTGAAATCTCTTTCGTGGCGGAATTCGTGCGTTAGTCGTGTAATGGAATTATAGTTGTATAAACCCTTGGACAATGACAAAGGAATAGAAACCTTAAATTTATGAAAAGGCAAAGAAACTGCATACCGGTCATTGTATTCTCTTTCGTAGTAATTTTTTGAATTTCGAGGCGTATAATCCTGAATTATCGCATTGTAATCTGCTGCTTTAAAAATACTATCCAACTGCTTTCCGGTATAACCTGCTGCATATAATCCTCCCACAATTGCTCCCATGCTGGTTCCTCCAATATAGTCAATTTTGATTCCGGCTTCGTCAATTACTTTTAGCACACCAATATGGGCTAATCCTTTGGCTCCGCCACCACTCAAAACCAAACCAATTTTTGGTCGCTTAAATTGATTTACAGTATCTTGAGCTTGAAGAAAAGAAGAGAAAAAGAAAACAAAAAAAACAAGTGCGAACCAAACATGGACTGTTTGCTCGCTTTCTTGTTGTTTTAATCTTTTACTACAACTTTTAAAATACAAAATTCTTTATTTATTGATTGATTGGTAAAATTCGTAAATTTTTTTGGCTTTTGAAGTACCTACAACGTCAGAAATTTCGTTTTCTGAGGCTTGCGATAGTCTTTTAACACTTTTGAAGTGTTTTAGTAACGTTATCATAGTTTTTTCACCAATGCCGGGAATCGTTTCCAAAGAAGTCTGCAAAGCCGATTTACTCCGTTTGTCGCGGTGATGTGAAATTCCGAAACGGTGTGCTTCGTTTCTGAGTTGCTGGATGATTTTTAATGTTTCCGACTTTTTATCTAAATACAACGGTACTGAATCGCCGGGATAAAAAAGTTCTTCCAATCGTTTAGCGATACCTATGATTGCAATTTTCCCTCGTAAATTTAATTCGTCCAAGCTTTTTAAAGCGGATGAAAGCTGGCCTTTTCCACCGTCAATAATAATCAATTGCGGCAAGGGTTGATTTTCATCCAACATTCGTTTGTATCTTCGATAAACAACTTCTTCCATAGAAGCAAAATCATCGGGACCTACAACAGTTTTGATGTTGAAATGGCGGTAATCTTTTTTACTGGCTTTTCCATCTTTAAAAACCACACATGCCGCTACAGGATTGGTTCCTTGTATATTTGAATTATCAAAACACTCTATATGTCGAGGTTCTACCGAAAGGCGTAAATCCTTTTGCATTTGAGCCATAATTCGATTGGTATGCCTTTCCGGATCAACAATTTGAATTTGTTTTAATTGTTCCAATCGATGGTATTTTGCATTGCGTTGCGAGAGTTCTAAAATATGTTTTTTATCGCCAAGTTGTGGAACCGTAACTTTAATCTTGTCACCGAAATCTAATTCGAAAGGCAAAATCAATTCTTTAGAAGTAAGCTGGAATCGTTCACGTAATTCAACAACCGCCAGTTCGAGCAATTCCTCGTCGGTTTCATCCAATTTCTTTTTGAGTTCCAATGTATACGAACGAATAATGGCTCCATGCGAAATTTGAAGAAAATTAACATACGCCATCGTTTCATCGGAAATAATTGAGAAAACATCCACATTGGAAATCTTCGGATTCAAAATGGTTGATTTCGCTTGATAATTTTCTAGGACCTCGATTTTTTCTTTGATTTTCTGGGCTTCTTCAAAGTTCATAGCTGCAGCTAATTCATTCATTTTTACTTTAAAGCTTTTCAAACTGTCTTTAAAGTTTCCTTTGAGAATTTGACGGATGGCTTCTACATGGTTTTGATAATTTTCCAGTAATTCATAGCCTTCACAAGGTCCTTTACAGTTGCCGATGTGGTATTCTAAACAAACTTTATACTTTCCGCTTGTAATGTTGACTTCATTTAAATCGTAATTACAGGTTCGCAACGGATACAATTCTTTGATTAAATCCATTAAAATGTGTACCGTTTTGAAATTGGTATAAGGTCCGTAATATTCCGAACCGTCTTTAATCATTTTTCGAGTGGGAAAAATTCGCGAAAACGGTTCTCTTTTGATGCAAATCCACGGGTAGGTTTTATCGTCTTTTAAGTTGATGTTATATCGAGGTTGGAGCTTTTTGATTAAATTATTTTCCAGCAACAATGCGTCTTGTTCCGAAGTAACAACTATGTGTTTAATCTCGATAATTTTTTTAACTAAAACAGCGGTTTTATAGTTATCGTGTGATTTAGTAAAGTAGGAAGTAACCCGTTTTTTTAAGTTTTTTGCTTTTCCAACGTACAAAATTTTTCCTTCTTTGTCATAATACTGATACACTCCCGGACTGTCGGGAAGCGTTTGCAGTTGAAGTTCTAAAGTAGGAATGCTCATAGTTATTGCGGGGCACGAAGCTATCTCATGCGGATTATGGTTTAGTAATTAACTCTACTGTTGCAAAAATTAGCCACTGATTCACTGATTAATTTCTAAACAAAATTAACTTTAAAAAACACAGCAAACAAATAGCGATTTCCTTTAACCCAAATTACGCATTAGACTTCTATTACAAACTAAAACTACTTCAAAAATAAGCACTTACTCCTTTTTGAAATCTTAAAATAGTAATCTATTCCAAAATTTAAAAAAGTCCGTGAGTACTTATTTTTATTGTATTTTTAGCTTTCATAACGAAGTCTAATGCGTAATTTGGGTTTAACTTTTCTACATTTACCAAATGAATAAAAAAGATGTGCGCAAAAAATACAAAGAATTAAGAGGTCAACTTTCTGCTAATGAATTGGAAGAATTGAGTTTGGCCATTGCCAATCAGCTTTTACAAATGGCTATTTGGCAAAAAACATATTATCATTTATTTCTTCCGATTGAAAAACAAAAGGAAATCAATACAGAATATATTTTACAAATTCTAGCCGGAAAAGACAAAGAAATTGTGGTGTCAAAAAGTGATTTTGAATCCGGTTTGATGACCCATTTTCTATTAACCGACAACACCAAAATTAGTCCCAACTTCTATGGGATTCCTGAACCGATTGATGGTTTGGAAGTACCTGTTTCAAAAATTGATGTGGTTTTTGTGCCGCTTTTGGCTTTTGATAAAAAAGGTCATCGCGTGGGCTACGGCAAAGGTTTTTACGATCGCTTTTTATCGGATTGCAGACCGGAAACCCTCAAAATTGGTTTGTCTTTTTTTGAAGCAGAGGAATCTATTGAAGATATTTTAATCTCAGATATTTGTTTGAATTTTTGTGTAACACCCAAAAAAATAATTGCTTTTTAAGCCTCCAAAACGTTTGTTTCTTCTTTTGTTGAAGGTCCAAAAGCTTTTTTATTGAAAACTATTAAAATGCCAACTCCGGTTGAAATAGCCATATCGGCAATATTGAATATAGCATTAAAAAAAGTAAAATGCTTTCCACCCCAAATAGGTAACCATTCCGGAAGATTGCCACTCCAAAAAGGGAAATACAACATATCAACCACTTTTCCGTGAAATAAAGTCCCATATGGATTCTCGGCAAATAAAGTGGCGGGTGCGTGATAACTGTCGTTAAAAATAACACCATAAAACACACTGTCAATAATGTTTCCGGCAGCTCCGGCAAAAATTAAAGAGATGGCAACAATCAAATACTTTGAACCGTTGGCTTTTACTGAAGTCCACAACCAATAAGCGATTCCAAAAACTGCAAAAATTCTAAAAACTGTTAAAAACAATTTTCCGTATTCTCCCGGAATTACTGTCCCCCAAGCCATTCCTTCGTTTTCAATCAACATGATACGAAACCATTCGGCTACTTTAATTTCACCTACATCCCCATAAACAAAATTTGTTTTAATATAGATTTTTGAGATTTGATCAATTACTAAAATTAAAAAGATGAGTAGCGTTGCTTTCTTTAATGACATGGAAAAAAATTTATCGTGCAAAAATAGCAATATTATCAAACAAATCGTTATGCATAAGTAGATTAGAACACATTTATATTTATTTTAACTATACAAGCAACCTATTTAATTTTTTACATCTAGATAACATAAAATAATGCGAATCGTAGTATCTTTGTTTAACCTAACCTATTTATAATGAAAACAATAAAACTTGTAGTACTGACACTTTTTATAGGACTCGTTGCTGCGTGTTCCTCTTCCGATGATACGGAACAAGCACTTTTTGCGGTTCCTGAAATTAAATCATTAGCTGAACTTCGAAGCAATATTACTGTTGAATCAGCTCAACCTACCAATTCTGATGGTAAAATATATGTGACGCAGAATTATTTATTTTACATCGCACAAGAATCAGGGATTCATATTTTCAACAATACTAACCCTGCAAATCCGCAAAATATTGCTTTTATCAATTTAGAAGGCGTTCATGATATCGCTGTCAAAGGCAATTATTTGTATGCCGACAATTTTATCGATTTGGTTGTTTTTGATATTTCAAACATAAACGCTATTTCTGTAGTTCAAACGGTTGAAAATGCCTTTGAATTTTACCCTACCTATCCTGAAGAAGCTGAATTTTATGATTTCACACAGTATCCGGGTGAAAACGAACTAATTGTAGGTTATCGTCTAGAGTCACGAAACCGTCCTTCGGAACAGCTAATTATGACAATGGAAGATGCCTTGGCAAGTTTTGATAGTGGTTCAAATTATGTTGGTAACGGTGGTTCCTTTGCCAAGTTTCAAATTAATAACAACGCACTTTATGCCGTTGAAAATTTTGAATTGAACGTATTTGACATCACCAATCCGGTTGAAGCTTCGTTTGACAAAGCGGTTTATATGAATACTTGGTTAGGTGGAGGTATGTTTGAAACGCTTTTTAAGCAAAAAGAATTTTTATTTATTGGTGCTACCAATGGCATGTATATTATCAATGCCGAAGATGAATTTAACCCGTATTTTGTTTCTGGTTTTTCACATGCAACGGCTTGCGATCCGGTGGTGGTTCATGAAAACACAGCCTATATAACGGTTAGAGGCGGTTCTACTTGTGGGGCGATTCAAGACCAAGTGAATGTGATTGATATTACTGATATTTCAAACCCCACATTATTATCCACTTATTTTCTGAGTCAGCCGTATGGTTTGGGTATTCGAAATGACATTTTATATGTTTGTGCCAATGGAAAACTGAACATTTTTGACGCTGCAACCAATACACTCGTTTTAGAAAACAGCATCACCGAAGAATTGAAAGATGTGATTGCGTTAGACACGCATTTAATAGCCGTTGGTTTGAATAAAATTATTCAGTATCAATATGGAGCTGATTTTACGTTGACGCCTATTAGTACGGTTAGTTTTTAATGCAAAGACTCTAAACAGAAAAAGAATAAAACACAAAAAGCCTCGCAATTTGCGAGGCTTTCCTTGTATAAAAATCTATCGTTGTAAATTTTTAGCTTCAATGCTCATGGTTGCATGAGGAACCAGTTTTAAACGCTCCTTAGAGATTAATTTCCCGGTTACTTTGCATACGCCGTAGGTTTTATTTTCTACTCTAAATAGGGCGTTTTTTAAATCTCTGATAAATTTCTCTTGGCGGATAGCCAACTGCGAGTTTGCTTCTTTCGACATGGTTTCGCTGCCTTCTTCAAATGCTTTAAACGTTGGCGACGTATCGTCTGTACCGTTATTTAAATCATTCATATACGCACTTTTTATCAAGTCTAAGTCATTTTGAGCCTTTTCAATTTTTTTCAGGATAATTTCCTTGAATTCGGCTAAATCAGCTTCTGAAAATCGTACTACTTCATCTGTCATAACTAATTATTTTGTGATTACTATTTGGGTTTTTATTTCGTCAAACTCAATTTCTGTACCATTTTGTATTTGATCCATGAAAATAAGCTGTTCTGTTAAGGTTTCTGATTTTATATAATCTTCGTTTGCGAGGATTGCTTCTTCCAGCATACCGTTCTTTTCAATTTGTACTTTTATTTTGTCGGTCACTTCAAAACCGCTGTCTTTACGAATGTTTTGAATTCTATTGACCAACTCTCTTGCAATTCCTTCTTTTCTTAATTCTTCCGTAATTGTGATGTCTAAAGCAACCGTAATTCCGTTTGCATTTGCTACCAACCACCCCGGAATATCTTGTGAAGAAATCTCTACATCGTCCAATGCTAAAGTTATACTTTTTCCGTTAATCACAATATCCAGACTGCCTTTGCTGTCTAATTCGTTGATTTGCTCATGTCCAAAGGATTGTATCTCTTTGGAAATCAAACCCATATCTTTACCAAAACGAGGGCCTAATGCTTTGAAATTAGGCTTAATTTGCTTCACCAATACACCCGAAGCATCGTCTAATAATTCAATTTCTTTGACGTTTACTTCTGCTTTTATCAGGTCGGAAACCGCCTCAATTTCAAGTCGTTGATTTGCGTCAAGTACAGGAATCATAACCTTTTGCAACGGTTGACGTACTTTAATCATTTCCTTTTTTCGCAGGGATAAAACGAGTGACGAAACGGTCTGTGCTTTCATCATTTTGCTCTCCAACGATTTATCAACATATTTTTCAACATATTTAGGGAAATCGGCCAAATGTACACTATCAAATTTTTCCGAATGTGTTGCTTGCGTTAAATCTTTGTAAAGTTGATCCATAAAGAACGGAGCAATTGGAGCCGCTAGCTTTGTTACGGTAATCAAACACGTATACAAGGTTTGATACGCTGCTATTTTATCGGTTCCGTAATCGCCTTTCCAGAATCTTCTTCGACACAAACGCACATACCAATTACTCAAATTTTCCTGAACAAACTCTGAAATTTCACGAGCCGCTTTCGTCGGTTCGTAATCTTCGTAATAACTTTCCACATTTTTGATTAATGTATTCAATTCGGAAAGAATCCAACGGTCAATTTCAGGTCGGTCTTGCAATGGAACCTCAGCTTCTTCATACTTGAATTCATCAATGTTGGCATACAACGCAAAGAACGAATAGGTATTGTAAAGTGTTCCGAAGAATTTTCTCCGTACCTCAGCCACTCCTTCAATGTCAAATTTCAAATTATCCCATGGATTGGCATTCGAAATCATGTACCAACGAGTCGCATCCGGACCATATTCTGCCAATGTTTTAAACGGATCGACTGCATTGCCCAAACGTTTCGACATTTTTTGTCCGTTTTTGTCCAAAACCAATCCATTTGAAACTACGTTTTTATAGGCAATTTTATCAAATACTAAAGTACTGATGGCATGTAAGGTATAAAACCAACCACGGGTTTGATCAACTCCTTCTGCTATAAAATCGGCAGGGAAATCTTTGTTTTCATCAATTTTATCTTTGTTTTCAAACGGATAATGCCATTGAGCATAAGGCATGGCTCCCGAATCAAACCAAACGTCAATTAAATCCGCTTCCCGTTTCATGGGTTTTCCTGAGGGAGAAACTAAGACGATTTCATCCACAACATTTTTGTGTAAATCAACCAAATCGTAATTTTCATCACTCATGTTTCCAATTTCAAAACCTTTAAATGGGTTTTCCTTTTGGAAACCTGCTTTGATTGATTGTTCAATTGATTGGTACAATTCTTCTAGTGAACCGATTAGAACTTCTTCTGTGCCATCTTCTGTTCGCCAGATAGGCAAAGGGATTCCCCAATATCTTGAACGCGACAAATTCCAATCGTTGGCATTTTTTAACCAGTTACCAAAACGCCCTTCACCAGTTGCTTTTGGCTTCCAATTGATGGTGTCGTTCAAGTCGAACATTCGGTCTTTGATTTCGGTTACTTTGATGAACCAAGAATCTAACGGATAATACAAAATTGGTTTGTCTGTTCTCCAACAATGTGGGTAACTGTGCACATATTTTTCAACTTTGAACGCTTTGTTTTCTTCTTTTAAACGAATAGCCAGTTCAACATCTACCGATTTTTCCGGAGCTTCACCTTCGTTGTAGTATTCATTTTTAACATATTTGCCTGATAATTCAGCTAAACCTTCAATAAATCTACCTTGTAAATCGACCAAAGGCACCAAATTATCATTGGCATCTTTCACTAACATTGGTGGTACTTCCGGAGTTGCTTCTTTAGCAACTTTGGCATCATCTGCACCAAAAGTTGGAGCGGTATGAACAATTCCTGTTCCATCTTCAGTAGTTACAAAATCACCCGCAATTACTCGGAACGCATTTTCAGGATTTTGATACGGCAACACATAAGGCAACAATTGTTCGTAACGAATGCCGACTAAGTCAGCTCCCTTGCATTCAGCAAGGATTTGATAGGGGATTTTTTTATCATCTGCTTTGTAATTGAAAAAATCACCGTCATTTTCAGCTACAAAGTATTTCCCCGCAAACTGTTTCCCAACTAAATTTTTTGCCAAAACAACATTGATCGGCTCAAACGTGTATTGGTTAAACGTTTTTACTAAAACATAGTCAATTTTAGGTCCAACGGTCAACGCCGTGTTACTTGGCAATGTCCAAGGTGTGGTTGTCCAAGCTAAAATATGAATATCACCGAAACCTTTTAAAAAACTTGGCAAAGTCTCCGGTTTTGTTTTGAATTGAGCAACAACCGTTGTGTCGGTTACATCTCTGTAACTACCCGGTTGATTCACTTCATGAGAAGACAATCCTGTTCCAGCTTTTGGTGAATACGGTTGAATCGTGTAGCCTTTATATAATAAATCTTTGTTATAAATCTGTTTGAGCAACCACCAAACCGATTCCATATATTTGGATTTATAGGTCACATACGGATGTTCCATATCTACCCAATATCCCATTTTTTCGGTTAAATCGTTCCAAACGTCCGTATAACGCATAACAGTGCGTTTACAAGCTTCGTTGTATTCCTCAATGGTGATTTTTACACCAATGTCTTCTTTGGTAATTCCCAATTCTTTTTCTGTCCCTAATTCTACAGGCAGACCATGGGTGTCCCAACCTGCTTTTCGTTTAACTTGAAAGCCTTGTTGGGTTTTATAGCGACAAAAAATATCTTTAATCGTACGTGCCATTACGTGGTGAATTCCCGGAAGTCCGTTTGCCGAAGGAGGTCCTTCAAAAAACACGTAAGGTGTATTTCCTTCGCGAGTGGTTACACTTTTATCAAAAATATTCTCTTTTTTCCAAAAATCAAGTACCTCTGAAGCAACAGTAGGCAGGTCTAATCCTTTGTATTCTCTGAATTTTGTGCTCATTGTATCGTACGTAAAAAAATCAATTTGCGAAAGTAATGAATTTTGAATTATTTGACGATGAATAATGATTTTTTAGTTTTTTCAACTCCGACAGAGTTTGGAACTCTGTCGGAGTTATAATTGATTTTATGCAAAAACCTCTTTTAAAACATCCACCGATTTGGGACGTTTGAAGCCATCGAGATGAATGGCATAATAGTCTAACAGAAACTTTAAAAGAACTTGCCGTTCACTAACCGAAAAAGCTTTTTGTGTATGATCAAATTTGAGTTGCAGTAACTTTTTTAGAAGACTTGTTTCGTTTTCAGAGAGACAACTGATCCCTTGAAAAGGGGTAAAAACACCTTCGATGATTTCAAAAAAGTTAAAATTTTCTTCGGTTAGATTGGGATAGAATCCGAGAAATTTTGTAAATTCCAAAAGGAAAACTAAATGGAAATTAGCCACCTCGCTATGTGCATCCAACCAAAGAAATGCGGTTTCAAGAAAATTGAAAAGACGTTCGTTTTTTTCTTCTTCTTGAATACTGTGGTGCAGTATTTCTGAAAGGAACATGGCAATGGTGCTTTTTACAACATCGGTGCTAATCGTTTGGTAGACGTGACCCATTCGGAGTTCTTTAAAGTACTCTAATGTACCTTTGTTTTTGTGCGTTGCTTCTATTTCAAGGATATTCAAAGGTTGAAAGTATCCTACTTTTTGCTGACTTTTTTTGGAAGAAAAAGCATTGGCAACAAAATAACTTTTTAAACCATCTGATAAGGTAAAACATTTAACAATCAAACTTTTGTCTTGATATTTTAAGGTTGCAATAACGATTGCTTTGGTTTTGACCTGCATGTTTGATTGGATTTTTATCTTTTGTGATTAACGAATAATCATCACTTTAGACACTTTTGTTTCGGTGGCATCCTCAGAAGTTATAAAAATCATATACACACCGGAAGCCACTTTGTATTTCCCGAAGGCGGTCGTATCCCACTCGATGGTTCCTCCCGCTGAAATTTGTTCAAAAACCAAATTCCCCGATATATCGGTGATTTTTACATTTGCCTTATCTAATAATCCGGTTATTTTTACGGTTCCTGTAAATCCGGGTCGAACGGGATTCGGATAAACTATTACATTATTTAAATTATCGTTTCCTTTTGTTGAAGTGCCTTTAAACGAAACCATTCCCTTGTCTGTAGCAAAAAATACTTCTCCTGTTTTTCCATTTATAGCGATATCATTAATGAAATTACTTGGTAAAGGTGAATTGTTTACTGTAAAACGTTGTAGCGTTTCCTGTCCGTTCGGAGAAAGCAAAAAGACCCCTGCGTCGGCCGTTCCAATCCATTTGTTGTTGGCACCGTCAACAGCAATATCGGTGATGAACTGATTTGCAAGAAGTTCTTGTGGCAAATCATCCTCTACAAAAATGATTGGTCTGGAAACTAAATCTTCTGGAGAATTAAATTGATTAACATTTGACAGTACACGCAATCCACCAACAGAACCAATCCACAATTGATTTCTATTATCTATTGCAATTGCTCGGGTATCGGTGAAAGGATAACCCTCATCATCTTGGGTTTTCACTTTTTTAAATTGTGGGTTGCTGTTTTCATTGAACCCAAAAGCTCCTTCGCGATTAGATACAAACCATTTGGTGTTGTTTCTGTCAATCACCATTCGTCCATAACTTAAAACCAATGCATTATCTGCCACTATTTCAATTGAATACGATTGCCATTGACCATTGGTACGCAATACTTTCATTGCATTATTGATGAACGAATTGGTAAACCAAACATTCCCGTTTCGATCAAATGCCGAACCATTCATTCGTATATCAATATAGGCGGGATTTCCGGGTAATGCTAATGTTTCCGGCCCGTTTGGTGTGGTATGATTGTAAAGAGTTACAGGCACATCGTTTTCTAATTTTAAAACACCCGAAAAATAGGAGCTAAAATAGGTCTGATTTTCATTATTGGGGTTAATTACAGCTCTAACTATTGATTTGGCCTCAAGCAAATCTTCATAGGGAATATTTAACCAGCTACCTTCAGAATACTTACTCACACCGAGCTCATCTAAAGGATAGGGATTGTAAGCTTCCGAATAATCTCCATAAACAGCCCATAAAAAATCGCCTGATGGAGCCGTTTGAATTGAAAATATATTATTGAAAAAAGGGCCATTAGGCAAAATAATTTGGAGGTTATTTGGCTGATTTAAAGGAACTTCTACTAATCCGTTTTCTGATGTACCAATATACAAAGCGTCATTTAAAAAACTCACAGCTGTGAAAACACTATCAAAATCCGGAATTTGACTAGTTGTAAGTTGTAAAATCGGAGCAAAATCCGAATTCAAAACGGTTGCTGTTGTTGCCGTACAAGTAACTAAATAATCTCCCTTTGCTCGCATATCAACCCAAGTTGCGTTCAAATTATAAACTTCAATGAATGAAGTTCCGGTATATCTATAAATTCGATTGTTATTATTTAAAACAATTATTTCGTCGTTAAAAGTGGCAATTTTTTTCCAAAAATCCGGATTGACCATATTCCAAAGATTGAAATCAATCAAATTTGGGTTGTTTAAATCGGCACTTTTTAAACCATTTAATAAAGTCACTGCATAAATTGTATTGTTGAGAACGGATGTTTGCAGCACACTCACTTGCTGACCGCCCGGTCCGATAAAATAAGTATCCCCAAACAGATTTTGGTTCAAATCGTATACGACTATGCCAAATTCACACGAAATATATAGTTTGTTGTTATGTTCGTAAAAATGATTAATGCGTTTAATATTTGGCGGGATACCTCCTTTGTTGATAATATCTACAACTTTAGCTACAGATTTGTCCGCCTCGTTTACGATATTAATCAATCCATTTTCATAACCTACAAACGTTTTATTTGCGGAGGTGCTGTAATAAAAAGTTGTGATAGTTGAACCTGATAAGCCGTCAACAGTATTATATGTAGTGATATCATTTGTTGTAATGCTTTTAGAAAAAAAAGAGTTTTCAGCTGCTGCAACTATCTTTGTATTTGATTCGGTTAAATCGCTGATCTGAGCGTATGAGAAATAACCTCCCCAAAGATTCGTACTTTGAGAAAATGAATTACAATACGATCCAATTAAAAAACAAAAACTAACAATTCTCTTCATAAATAATTTTATTGCCAACAAATATAGAACAAAACGAAAATAATCTAATTTTCATATGTCGTTTATTGTTGAATTGTAAAGGTCAAAATTGGAAGTCATTCCCTTAGAAAAACTAAAACTAAATGCTTCATTTATATACTGTTCAAAAAAAAAGCTGCCAGAAATGACAGCTTTTAGAAAATTTTAAACTAGTGATTAAACAACCCCTTGAGCAAGCATTGCGTCGGCAACTTTAACAAAACCGGCAATATTTGCACCTCTCACATAATCAATGTATCCAGAAGCATCCGAACCATATTTTACACATGAAGCGTGAATATCTAACATAATTCTTTTTAAACGATCATCTACTTCTTCTGAAGTCCAGCTTAAACGCAACGAGTTTTGTGACATTTCAAGGCCTGAAGTTGCAACTCCACCTGCATTAGATGCTTTTCCTGGAGCAAAAAGAATTTTTGCATGTTGGAATACTTCGATTGCTTCCGGTGTAGAAGGCATATTTGCTCCTTCCGATACACAAGTACATCCGCTAGCAATCAATGCTTTCGCTTCTGATTCGTTTAATTCATTTTGAGTTGCACATGGCAGTGCGATGTCGCATTTCACTTCCCATGGGCGTTTTCCTTCAACAAATTTTGCAGTAGGATACTTTTTCACGTAGTCACCGATTCTTCCACGTAATTCATTTTTGATATACATCACATGAGCCAATCTCTCGGCATCAATTCCATCTGCATCATAAATATATCCCGAAGAATCTGAGAGAGTTACTACTTTTCCACCAAGTTCAGTAGCTTTTTCACACGCGTACTGAGCTACGTTTCCAGAACCAGAAACCGTAACAATTTTTCCTGTAAAGCTTTCACCTTTGGTTTTTAACATACTTTGAGCAAAGTACACGTTTCCGTAACCTGTCGCTTCCGGACGAATTAATGACCCTCCGAAAGAAATTCCTTTACCTGTTAAAACTCCTGTAAATTCATTTCTTAAACGCTTGTATTGTCCGAACATATATCCAACTTCTCTTCCTCCAACACCAATATCTCCGGCAGGAACGTCGGTATCTGCACCAATATGCTTCGAAAGCTCTGTCATAAAACTTTGACAGAATTTCATGATTTCATTATCTGATTTACCTTTTGGATCAAAATCTGAACCACCTTTCCCACCACCCATTGGCAATGTAGTTAAGCTGTTTTTGAATGTTTGCTCAAAAGCCAAAAACTTCAAAATACTCAAATTTACAGAAGGGTGAAAACGAATTCCTCCCTTATATGGTCCAATTGCAGAGTTCATTTGAATTCTGTAACCACGGTTAACTTGTGTATATCCGGCATCATCAATCCAAGTAACTCTAAACATAATTACTCGTTCCGGTTCAACCATACGCTCCAAAAGCATTTTATTTTGGTATTTTGTATTTTTTTCGATAAAAGGAATTACTGTTTCTGCAACTTCTTTTACTGCCTGCATAAACTCAGGCTCATTGGGATTCTTTTTAGCTACTGCCTCAACAAAAGAGCGAATACTTTCTGTCATGATTATTAGATTATTAACATTTATGAAAACGTTTTCGTTTGATGGCACAAATATACATTATATCTAAAATAAAGGAATTTTTTTTTTAGAATAGATTCAATGATTTACCTATTTTGTACTAAAAATGTAATAAAAGTAACTTTAATTAACCATTTT
>NZ_JBILTE010000226.1:0-3822 GCF_044371705.1 Flavobacterium sp.
GTATGAATCAATACCTTTTTATTCTTTGATGGTGTTTTTTATTGCCACATCAGTTTAAATTTTGCATTAATCAATTTTTTTTAGAGCTGTTAGTTAGCTATCAAATAAATTATTCTTCAAATACAGTTGAGCGAATATAAAATTCTGATTATCGTACATTTCTTCATAAATTGACTGAGAATGAAAAAAATTACGGAATTCATAAGTTTAACAAATGTTTTTAGTATTTTTAGACCAATTTTATTTCACTACAAAAATAGACTGTCCTTTTTGGTTAGCCTATTTGTGGAGAATAATTTTTTTGAGAATATCGTTATTTAAACTAATTACTTTTTTATGAAAAAAACCTTACTTTTAATTTTGCTTTTTGCTTTTGGAAGTGCATTTCCACAACAGAATTTGTGGCAAAAAGTTTCTGAAGACCGTTTAAATGGTTCAGAAAAACTAGATCGTTCAACAACAATACTTTCCTATGATGTTTACGAACTATCGTTAACTAATTTAAAATCGCAGTTGAATGGAGCAATTCAGCGAAATAGTGAAGGTGTTAAATCAACTCTTATTATCTCATTTCCAAATTCTGAAGGTGAATTGGTTGATTTTAGAATTTATGAAGCCTCCAATTTACATCCTCAATTGGCCGCTACTCATCCTGATATCAAATCGTATGTGGGTGTAGCTGTTAATGATAAAAGCAGTACCATTCGTTTCAGTACCACAATTTTTGGTTTTCATGGGATGATTTTTTCCTCATCAGGAACCACATTAATTGATCCGTACACGAAAGATTTGAATCATTATTTGGTGTATGCAAAAAAGAATACTCAAACCGATCGTTATTTTGAATGTTTGGTTGAAGAGGTAGCAGAAGAGTTACCAAAAGGAGTTCAATTCTCTCCTAAAAATGCCAATTCTATCGAAGCAAATACAGGCATCTTTAGAACGTATCGATTGGCACTTGCTTCTACGGAAGAGTATTCTCAATTTCATATTAATCAAGCTGGCGTAGCAGCTGGAACAGTAGCCCAAAGAAATGCAGCTGTGTTAGCCGCTATGAATGTAACGATGACCCGTGTAAATGGAGTGTATGAACGCGATATGTCTTTAACCATGCAAATTGTTCCTACAAATACAAGTATTATTTTCTTTTTACCGGAAAAGCCTGATAGCTATAGTAATAATGATGGTGGAGCTTTATTAAATCAAAATCAAACGGCCGTTGATGCAGCGATAGGTTCCGCAAATTACGATATTGGACACGTATTTAGCACAGGAGGTGGAGGGATTGCTGTATTAAATTCCCCTTGTTCAGTAAATAAAGCTAAAGGAGTTACAGGATCCGGTGCTCCAGTTGGAGATGCATTTGATATTGACTATGTAGCTCATGAAATGGGACACCAATTTGGAGCCACTCATACCCAAAATAATAGTTGTCAGCGAACAGCGGTAACTGCTGTAGAACCGGGAAGTGCTAGCACTATTATGGGTTATGCAGGAATTTGTCCACCAAACGTTCAAAATAACTCAGATGCTCATTTTCATGCATTTAGTTTAGCTCAAATGGATGCATTTGTTGCAGCAGGAGGTAACTGCTCTGTAAATAGTGCAAATAATAATGCTGCACCCGTAATTACGCCAATTCCTAATTTTACTATACCTATTAGCACAGCTTTTGAATTACCAGGAAATGCAACGGATGCTAATGGAGATGCATTGACGTATTGCTGGGAACAGACCAATATTGAAATTTCCACACAACCACCTGCAGCAACTAATACGGGAGGACCTAGTTTTAGATCGCTACCACCTTCTGCTTCACCAAATAGGTATTTGCCTGCTATGAATTCTATTCTTTCAGGTTTAACTTCCAATACTTGGGAAGTAGTTCCTTCTGTAGCTCGTACAATGGGCTTTGCATTAACTGTTAGAGATAATCGTACACCTAATGGAGGTCAAACTGCACGTGCAAATATGACTGTTACAACAGTAGCTACAGCAGGACCTTTTGTTGTAACTGCACCAAATACTGCCGTGTCATGGCAAGCTGGAAGCACACAAACAGTGATATGGAATGTAGCCGGAACTACGGCAAACGGGGTGAATACACCGAATGTTGACATTTATTTATCAACAAATGGCGGAAGTACATTCCCTATTTTATTAGCAAGTCAAGTACCTAATGATGGTTCAGAACTTATTACTGTTCCAAATAGTGTTGGAACCTCTAATCGAATTATGGTTAAAGGCAGTGGCAATATCTTTTTAGATGTATCGAACGCAAATTTTTCTATTACGGCACCTGTATCAACTATGGCCGTGGCTTTTAGTGGGGTTGTGGGAGAGCAAAATAAAACAGTTTGTAAAGGTTCTAATGCAACTTTTACATTTAATTATCAAACTTTTGCGGGTTTTAATGCATCAACAGCATTTTCTGTTACTGGTCAACCTGCGGGTACTACGGCAGTATTCACTCCTGCATCAACTAGTACAGCTGGAGCAGTTACTTTGCAGATTTCTAATACAACCCCTGCTCCTGTGGGCTTTTATACCTTAGTGGTAACCGCAACTTCAGGTGCTACGGTAAAGACAATGAATTTTTATTTAAATTTAGTTGATGGAGATTTCTTCCCTCCATCATTATCAACTCCTGCTAATAATGCTACTGGGATTAATCCTGCTAGCTTGACATTCAATTGGTTAAATGATCCGGGAGCTACATCGTATGACATCCAAATTTCAACGGTATCTTCTTTTGCAACAACAGTTGTAGAGGCGAATGTAACAACAAATAGTTATACAGCTACTAATTTACCTAGCTCTGCAACATTGTTTTGGAGAGTTAAACCTAAAAATAACGCTTGTGCGGGAAATTATTCAGCGTTTTTTACTTTCAGTACCATTTTTTGTGGACAAGCGGTTTCAACAAATGTGCCAGTAACTATTCCAACAACAGTAGCGACCGTTAGTTCAACTTTAACAATTCCAAATACTCAAAACGTAGTGATTCAAAAAATTACTGCAACATTGAATGTTACTCACACTTGGATAAACGACTTGGTGGTAACATTAATTAGTCCAACCGGGACGCAAGTTCAGTTGATGAGTCAAGAATGTACTAGCAGTGGTGCTTTTCAAAATACAGTTGCCACTTTTGATGATTTAGGGGCTGGAGTTGTTTGTTCTACAACACCTCCGGCATTGTCAGGAATTTTATTGCCTCAACAACCATTATCAGCGTTCAATGGACAAAACTCGCAGGGTATTTGGACTTTACAAGTGCAAGATTTATTCAATCAAGACGGAGGATCAATCAATAGTTGGAGTATTACTATTTGTAGTGCAAACCCACCGCTGTCAATCGATGATAATCAATTGGTAGATTTTTCAATGTATCCAAATCCAACCAAAGGTTCCTTTACCATTCAAATGGGTCAGACATTAAGTGAAAAAATCAACGTTGGTGTTTATGATATGAGTGGACGATTGGTGTTTGATAAAAATTACACATCCAACGGTTCGCTTGAAGAAACGATTACTTTAAACAGTCTTCAATCGGGAGTTTATCTTGTTTCTGTAACCGATGGCACACGAAAAGAAGTGAAGAAATTGATTGTAGAATAAATAGTTAATCAATAGTATCAATGAAACCCATTCGAAAGAGTGGGTTTTTTTATTGCCAATTGCCTTGAAGTTGTCTAATTATTTGCGGGACTTCCGCAATTTGAAATTGAAGGTCAAGTGTAGTTTTTGCTTTGGACTGATTTAAATTCAAACTTCCTGACTTCACCAAAAAGTAGCCGGCTTGACCCTTACAAAAACAAT
>NZ_JBILTE010000237.1:0-3411 GCF_044371705.1 Flavobacterium sp.
TTAATTCACCTTTTCTTCTTGGATAGTATACGATGTTATAACACCACTTCTTATCTATAAACATACTATCTACCAAGGCATAATTGTAGACATCGATTCCTGTTCTAGACAACGGACTCACAAAATCTTTGTCAAAGAACTTCAAATAATTATCATAAATATCATAGTCAGCATACAAATCATTGACAAATGCAATAATATTCTGATTGTTACTAAATCCTGAATTTTTATTGGCTTTTAAGATTTCCTTTTCC
This sequence comes from Flavobacterium sp., assembly GCF_044371705.1. Classification (GTDB taxonomy): domain Bacteria; phylum Bacteroidota; class Bacteroidia; order Flavobacteriales; family Flavobacteriaceae; genus Flavobacterium. Next base: position 255 of record NZ_JBILTE010000237.1, read on the forward strand.
TTTTGTATATCGTTATTTCCATAAACTTCAGAAATTGATTCATTGATAAAAATGGGTAGATACGTTTTACCGGTAATTCCTGAGGTATCCACTTTTTCAAAAATAAATTCCATTCCTTTAAAAATTTTGCTTGCCATTAAAGCACTATCGATAGTGTTTAAATCGAATTCTATTTTCTCATACTTATCGTACTGATAATGTTCAAATTGTCGCAATCCGTTTTTTCGTTTGCGTTCCCAAATCTTGCGTAAGATATCGATAGCCGGATTATTCTTTTTGGATTGCTTTCCCGAAACCAAAACAACTTCTCTTAATACCTCTCCTTCTTCAAGCTTGACTTCCAAATTATAGGTAACCGGTTTAATTAATTTAATTTCACGGGTTGCGTATCCAATAAAAGAAACAACCAATGTTGTGTACGAACTTTTGGATTCCAAATAAAAACGCCCATTTTCATTAGTAATTAAACCCTCAGATGAATCTTTAAAATAGACATTTGCAAATGGTACAGGCTGCTTGTTTTCATCCAACACTACGCCACTCACTTTTGTTTGAGCAACGATTGAAGATGAGAAAAGAAAAAATAAAAAGAAAATTCTTTTAAATTGCATAGCAAGTTTTAAAAAAAAACTTCATCAATTATTGCATGATGAAGTTTCAAATATAGTTGTTAAATATTTACTTGTACAATACTTTTTTAACCGCTTTCACCACATCGCTAGAGTTTGGCAACCATTCTTTTAATAATGCCGGCGAAAAGGGTGCAGGTGTATCAGCAGTGGTGATTCTTTGAACGGGTGCATCTAAATAATCAAACGCTTTTTCCTGAACCATATAAGTAATTTCAGAGGCAACACTTGCAAAAGGCCAAGCTTCTTCTAAGACCACCAAACGATTGGTTTTTTTGACAGACGTAAGAATCGCTTCATAATCCATTGGACGAACAGTTCTTAAATCGATTATTTCACAGGATATACCTTCTTTTTCTAATTCTTCTGCTGCTAAGAAAGCTTCTTTAATAATCTTTCCAAAAGAAACAATGGTTACATCCGTTCCTACTCTTTTTATATCTGCAACTCCCAACGGAATCGTATATTCATCTTCGGGAACCTCCATTTTATCACCATACATTTGCTCAGACTCCATAAAGATAACAGGGTCGTTGTCACGTATTGCAGATTTCAACAATCCTTTTGCATCATATGGATTCGATGGAACAACTACTTTCAATCCGGGTGTGTTTGCAAACCAGCTCTCAAAAGCTTGTGAGTGGGTTGCAGCTAACTGACCAGCAGAAGCAGTTGGACCTCTAAACACCATTGGCATTGAAAATTGCCCGGCAGACATTTGACGCATTTTTGCGGCATTATTAATAATTTGATCAATTCCAACCAAAGAAAAGTTGAAAGTCATAAATTCTACAATGGGGCGACAACCATTCATTGCTGATCCTACTGCAATTCCCGCAAAACCTAATTCTGCAATTGGGGTATCTATTACTCGCTTGGGTCCAAACTCATCTAACATTCCTTTTGATGCTTTATAAGCACCATTATATTCTGCAACTTCCTCCCCCATTAAATATACGCTCTCATCACGACGCATTTCTTCACTCATTGCTTCACAAATAGCTTCTCTAAACTGAATTGTTTTCATATAGAAATTTTCTTTTAAGACTTTATATCGAAACGCAAAAATAAAAATTAAAAATCACTTAAAGGCATATTTTTATTGCAAAATATTACATAATAATGATTGATTTTCAAATTCACATATTTTGAATTCTCTCACAAAAAATCTGTTAATCTTTCCATTCCACACTTTAATAGCCTCCGAAATCGTTATAATACTGAAAATTTATTATGCACGCATACAATAATTAGAAAATTAATTTGTACTTTCGTGACCTTAAAATAATCTAAAACTTTTTTATGAAAATATTAGTTTGCATCAGTCATGTACCTGATACTACTTCAAAAATTAATTTTGTAAACGGCGATTCAGAATTTGACACCAACGGCGTACAATTTGTAATCAATCCGAATGATGAATTTGGATTAACCAGAGCTATATGGTTTCAAGAACAACAAGCTGCAAATGTAAGCGTTGTAAATGTTGGAGGAGCCGATACAGAACCAACATTAAGAAAGGCATTAGCCATTGGAGCAAATGAAGCAATCCGAATCAATGCCAACCCAACTGACGGTTTTTTTGTTGCAAAGCAATTGGCAGAAGTTGTTAAAAACGGCCAATATGATTTGGTTATTTGTGGTAAAGAATCGTTAGATTACAATGGAGGAATGGTTCCCGGAATGCTTGCCGGAATTTTAGGATATAACTTTGTGAATTCATGTATAGATGTAAAAGTAGAAGGAACTTCTGCCACAGCAATCAGAGAAATTGACGGTGGAAAAGAAACTTTATCCGCTTCATTACCTCTAATCATTGGAGGTCAGAAAGGTTTGGTTGAAGAAAAAGATTTACGCATTCCTAATATGCGAGGAATCATGACTGCTCGAACCAAAGTATTAACAGTTTTGGAACCGGTAGCAAGTACAGTAAATACAAAAGCCGTAAAGTTTGAAAAACCGGCACCAAAATCTGCTGTGAAATTGGTAAGTGCAGACAATTTAGATGAATTAGTAAATCTTTTACACAACGAAGCAAAGGTAATTTAGTAAACAGTGTTCAAAATTTAGTGTTCAGTATAAAATTAAAACACTTAAATTTTAAAAGATTTTAAACTATTTTAAACTTTTAAACCTTTTTAAACTAAAAAATTATGTCATTATTAATATATGCAGAATCAGCTGAAGGAAAATTTAAAAAAGTAGCTTTTGAATTAGCTTCTTATGCTAAAAAAGTAGCGGAATCATTAGGAACAACAGTAACTGCCGTAACAATAAACGCTTCTGATATTTCAGAATTATCAAATTACGGAGTTGATAAAGTATTAAAAGTCACCAACGACAAATTGGCCGCTTTTAACGCAAAAGCTTATGCAGACACCATCAAACAAGCTGCCCAAAAAGAAGGTGCAAAAGTAATTGTACTTTCATCAACTACCGACAGTATTTACCTTGCACCATTAGTTGCTGTAGGTTTAGAAGCCGGATATACTTCAAATGTGGTTGGTTTACCTTTGAGCACCGCTCCT
>NZ_JBILTE010000228.1:0-3793 GCF_044371705.1 Flavobacterium sp.
CGAAAGACAATGAGTCAGCAGTTACTACATTCATCCACTTGCTTGTACCCCTAGCACAAATGCAAAGCCCTGCAAAAAATACGTTCTAAGGTTCAATACCACACAATTCAATGCCGGAACATATTTTCTTCTATATAGGTATATCATTCATTTTCCTACATGAAATGGATGCTATCCGTTGCAGAGAATGGCGGATTTTTCCGGGACTCTCCCTGTTGAATGAACAACTGGGATTTATTATTTTTATATGGGCGCATCTGCCGCTCTTTTGCTGGATCTTTTGGGAACTCACCCGTGGCCCTTATCCAGACACATTCATGAGGGGTTTTGACATTTTTCTTATGGTGCACCTGTTGCTGCACCTACTTTACCTGCGTCATAAAAACAATGAATTCAAAGATTGGATTTCCTGGTCAATTATTATAGGGGCAGGGCTTTTTGGGTTGATGGATTTAATTTTTTAAAAGAAAGCGCAATAATTTCAAGTGAATACCTCTCACTCCAATGCAGTGCCGAGCTAACATAAAATCTGACATTTCGTTTACCTTGATGGTCGCGTGACCAACAACCAACGGTTGCTCTTCCAACAAATTAAACATATATAGAGTTATATTTTCTGTATAATAGTTCAATTAATTTAAAATTTTGAAGTACTTGAACTTAGAAATCAATAAACAAGTTGACAATAGCATTCTGAATTTGTTTTGTACTTTTGGTTGTAGTGACAATGTTTTCTGCCTATTCAATCATTGATCAAGGTGAAACATTGACTTATTAACGAGAAGGTTATACTGACACAGAAAACGACCTTGACCGACTAATAGAAATCATAGAGAAAACCGACTTCACAAAATCGCAGAATCAAACCGAACTTAAAGACCATAAACTTTATGATTATCTAAATTTCAGTTCCGATACTATATAGCTTGACAGAGAATTACTTATTTTCGAGAACGACAAACCTAAAAACGTAGCGAAACAATGGTGTTAAAAGAAGGCCAACCGAATTAATCAATTTTAGCAAACGTGGCAGTTCGCTTGTTCTCAGATTCCGATGAATCGGGATGTTGAAAATCGCCACTTTCGCTAAGCCCAAAAACTTTACCTGCAAGCCTTAGTAACGACACACTTAATAATCAACAATACAAATAATTGAAAGAAGCAATTGCAACATTCTTGAATTCAGTAAATTCACTTTGCCCAAAAGTGACCCTATCTGAATTGGAGTATCTCCAAAATGGGATGACCCTTACTGAACTAAAATCAAAGCATTTTTACATTCACGCCAATACAATTCAGAAAGAAATAGGTTTTGTGTTTTCGGGTTTACTACGTTCATTTTATGTAGACATGGACGGCAACGAGATTTCTGTCAATTTCATAAGAGAAGGTAAATACGCAACACACTATTCAGCCTTAATTTCACAAACCCCATGCAAATATTATTTTCAATGCCTAGAGCCATCAATTATTGTTAACCTTCCTTACAAATACATTCAAGATGGCTATAATAAGTTTCCAAATCTTGAACGATATGGAAGATTAGTTGCAGAGGATGTATTAAAGATACAACAAAGACGCATAGAGAGCTTTTTATTTGACACTGCCGAAACACGTTATCTTGATTTTATTAAAGAAAATACAGATTTGTTTAATAGAGTTTCTTTGTCCTACTTAGCCTCCTTTCTAGGTATTGAGAGACAATCTTTAACCCGCATCAGAAAAAAATTGGCTAATTATTAATTTTGACACATTTGTGTCAGGTGCAGGTAACAATTCCTGCTGACTTTTACATTGAAAATAAAATGTAAAAATGAAAGTAGTCATATTCGGTGCAACAGGCTTTTCCGGTAAAGCCATTCTAAATGCCACTTTATCTCAAAAACATCAGGTTACTATTCTAGTAAGAAACAAATCTGCCATTCGAATTCAAGATATAAACCTCACTATTGTTGAAGGAAATGTAATGGACAAAAGCACCGTTTCCCAGGTTTTGAAAAACAGTGATGCGGTCATTCAATGTCTTGGCGTTGGCGGGAAAGGAAATGGTAAGCCAAATACTTTTATTTCGGAGGCAACAAAATTAATCGTTGAAGAAATGGAAAAACAGAAAATAAAAAGGCTTATTGCCATGAGCAATGTTGGTGCTGGAAATAGTGTATCATTTCAACCATGGTTTTTTACAAAAATAATTCTTCCCTATTTCATGAATTGGCTAAAAGTAATCATTGACGACAAAAACCGGATGGAGCCAATCATTATGAATAGTAAACTCGATTGGACTATCGTGCGCTGCCCAAACATTGTTGATAAAACACCAAAGGGAAATGTCCTTGCAACACTTGATGGTAAAGGATTGAAATTAGCTGTCACACTTGGCGATATGAGTGAATTCATGGTTCAACAAATCACGGATGCTTCCTATTCCCGCCAGGCGCCAACCATTAGTAATTGAAATAAAAACTAGTAATTGAAATGAAAACGCTTTTAATTCTAACCGCGATCCTGATCATCAACATGAAAACCCATGCTCATATGCAATTCATCAAAACTAAAATTGGTAAAATCGCTGTTTATACTACTGAACGCAAAGGCGATAATCTTCCCTTGGTCTTTCTACACGGAGTTTATTTTGATCATCACTTATGGGATAAACAAGTGAACGCAATTGAAGACCGAATGGTCATTGCTGTTGACATGCCGCTGCATGGGGAAAGTAGTGAGATCACAAAAAAAGATTGGTCTTTGTCTGATGTCGCTGAAATGCTCATCGAAATTTTAGATAGTTTAAAAATTCCAAAGGTTGTCGCAATTGGACATTCGTGGGGCAGTATGACAATTCTTAGAGCAGCAAGTAACCATCCTGAAAGGTTTGAAGGAATTGGCTTGTGCAATATGCCTTTTTTAGCAGCGACTCCCAAACAAAAAAGGATATTTAAACTTCAACATACGATGTTGCCATTTCGAAATTTTTACACAAAGCAAGCCGCTAAATCGTTATATGGAAAAGCGTCGTTGATGGAAAATCCTGATTTGCTCAAGCAAATTCAACGCCCCATGAACATTCTTACAATCCGGGACATCAAAGAGACGGACAAAAAAGTAATTATCAATGCTGAAGATGCCACATTACTAATAATCAATTTAACGGTAAAAGCAATTGCATTAAAAGGGAAAGAAGATTATGTTCCTACACCTCAAAAAATAGAAACAGTAATCGTTGAAGGTGGGCACATAAGTCCTTTAGAAGATCCGCTACGAGTTACAGATTTTATTAGGAAACTGATAGACACTAAAAGAGAATAAGCCCAACAACTAACATCGATTATGCGTCAGCCGAGGTTCAGAGCTTCGTTTGACGCTCTCGCAGTTGTTGGACTTGTGCGCCTCTGGCGTAACCTGTCCGCCTCTGGCGTAACTTGTCCGCCTCTGGCGTAACCTGTCCGCCTCTGGCGGAACTTGTGCGCCTTTGGCGTAACTTGTGCGCCTCTGGCGTAACTTGTGCGCCTTTGGCGCATCGCCTGACCAACAACTAATTGTTTCAATTTTGACAATTTGTTGGTGCTTAAATTATCCTTCTATGCGCTTGAGGCGTACTTTGAAATTCTACACCTTATCATTAATTTTTTATTCAACTCCTTCGGAGTTAGCATTTTCTTTATGGGATTTTTCTATTCATATGCCGTCCCACCGTTGGCGGGACTCTCAAGCCGTTGTTGGCCGCGGGAATCAGTGTGAGGGTGAGAGGGAGTGTGTCCGACCCGTACCGCCTCATGCCGTTGTTGCAACTTGT
>NZ_JBILTE010000229.1:0-3780 GCF_044371705.1 Flavobacterium sp.
CTTAAAAACGACTGTAAAGCCTGAGTTTTTAAACAGAAGTGTAGAATCTTTCACTATTTCTATCAATAATTTAGATAATGATTTTGCTCATTTAGAATTATCTTGGGAAAAAACAATTATAGCAATTAAATTTGAAGTTCCAACTAAAAAAGCAGCTTTAGCTAGCATCGACAAAACATTAGCCGGTCCGGGAGCAGGTGATTATTTTTCTGCTGCTCAATATTATTACCAATCAAACGGTGATATGAAAAAAGCATTGGAATATGTAAACAAGTCAATTGAGTTGCGAGGTGGCGAAACTCCATTTTGGTACAACCGATTAAAATCGCAAATTCAAGCAAAATTAGGTGATAAATCAGGAGCTATTGCAACTGCAAAAGTATCTATGGAAGCTGCTGAAAAAGCAGGCAATGCCGATTATGTTAAAATGAACAAAGACAGTATTGCTGAATGGAGCAAAAAATGAAAGAAGAAAAAAAATAAAAAGCGTTAGTACTACCAAACCTATCTTCAACCGCAGATAGGTTTTTTTTTAAAAATTCACCCGCAACGAAGTAACAAAGTTTCTTCCCGGAGCAGAAATTCCCGATGAGTAGCTGCGGTATAATTGATCGGTGATATTTTCAATACCACCCGTAAACGACCAAGTTTTATTTAAAGTAAACATCGCTTTTAAATTGATCGTGTACCAATTTGGGGCATACGGGTTACCATTGGCGTCTTTGGCATACAAATAACTTTTTTCAATTTCCGACGGTGCCATGTCTTCAAATTTGATGGTTCCGGTGTAAACGAATGAAGCATCTAATGTCCAGTTGTTGGTCTTTAAAAGTAAATTTGACGATCCGAATAATGGTGCAGCATGACGCAAGGGTGCCTGATCGCCATTATCCAATTCTTCAGTGCCCTGATTCCAATTAACTGTTGATTTCCATTGTAGAATAGGTAATACATAAACGGTCAATCCTCCTTGAATACCATATACTTTTGCATAGGCGGCATTCTGAATGGCTTGAACGTTATTTGTTTCTCCGTCAATAATTATTGTGCTTTCGCCATTAAATGTGTAATCTCTGCGTACCATTGCATTGTCTAACAAGGTATAAAAAAAGGAGGCATCTACAAGGAAAGATTTTCCAAATTGCTGCTTGAAGCCAATTTCTCCATTATATGCATACTCAAAATCCAATTCCGGATTGGGAACTACAAAATTACTAGGGGTACTTTCAAAGGTTTTGCCTATATCATCCACATTGGGAGCTCTAAACGCGGTGGAGAAATTTGTAAACAAGGTTGTTTTGGTTTGGGGCTGGTAACTTATTCCCGCACTTCCCGTAAATGCATTGTTATTAATTTTTACCGCATCAAAGGGATAAGCGATAACGGTTTGATCAAAGGTAGCATCCAATAGTATCTGATTGTATCGCAGGCCGGTTTGCAAAACAAGTTGTTCGCTCCACTTTTTTTCATATTGGATATAAGCAGCAAGCGATTGCCAAGTAGATCCATCGGGATATCGCGAAGGTGCGTTTGTAATGTCTGAAGTAGTTATGTCTTTTTTAAATCCATAAGACTGAACTACATTGAAAATATATTCCCAGCCATATGTAATTTTATCAGTTTGATTGAACTTCTTTAAAAAGTCAAAGTTGACGGAGTAGGCATCTACTTTTTCAACATTCGATGTTCGGATGGGGTTTTGAAAAGTACGACTGTTGCGACTCTCTTCAAAATGTTGGTAGGCAAAATTGAACTGTCCTTTATCAAAGAAACGATTGGCTGCATTATAATCCACAACAAAATGATTCATGACCCATTTTTGAGGACCGTAGAACCACTCAGCAAAGCGTAAATTACCATTACTATTTCGTCGCAACAGTTGATCGTATCGGGCAAAATCGTTAGTGTTGGAATAATGCAAAGCGTATGTTAAGTCCCATAGTTCATTAGGTCTGAATTTTACCTTTTGAATAATATTTGTTTGAGAATAACCGGTGGGCACTTGATTTCTCGGGTCTCTATTTGTGACTATTGCATCTACATTATTAACAGTTTGTATGTAATCCAATCGCAAGTAATCGGCAGGTCCAAATTTCCCCATCGACAAATCTCCGTAATCACTCAATGAATAAGAGGTCAAAAAAGCCCATTTTTTAAATCCGATGTTTACATCAAAATGCCCCATTTTTTCTTGATTGGCTGAAGACCAACGCGAAACAACCGCTCCAAATAAATTGGGTTTGTCGGTGCTGCTCAATGTAGGCTGAAAGGTGTAAAAATTCATCACACCACCAATGGCGTCACTCCCGTAAATCATCGTACCTGGACCTAAAATGATTTCGGTGTTTTGAATACTGTTCGGGTCAATGGAAATAACGTTCTGTACATTACCGCTTCTGAAAATGGCATTATTCATTCGGATACCATCCACATTTAATAGTACTCGATTGGTGGCAAATCCTCTAATGATTGGACTACCACCTCCTAACTGACTTTTTTGTACAAACACTTTACCGGATTGTGAAAGTAAGTCGGCTGAGGTTTGTGGATTATTTAAAATGATGTCTTTCTCTTTTTGTGAAATAATGACATTGGGGAGCATTTTGCGGGATTCCTCCCATTTGGAAGCAGACAATACCACTTCATTTAACGAATTATTATCGGCCGTTAGCAAAATAATAAATTTGTTGGATTCTATCAGTCTGTAACTCAGAATTTGGGTTTCATAGCCCAATAACCGAACATATATTTTATTGGCTTCAACCAAATCCTTTACATTTGCTATGCCGTTTTTATCGGTGATTGCGTAACTTTTCATGGAGGAAACATGCAAACTTACTCCTTCCAGCGGTTCATTGGTGTAACGGTCATATACTTTTGCCTCCTGACCGAGTACTGCTAATGAAAATAGTAAAAACAGTAAGCAATAATTACGCATGAGCTGGTTTTTTAAGCATTTGAATAAGCAATGCTAAAAGAATGGTTAACGTTGTTCCTATTGCATTCAACCACAAATAACCCAATTTGTCTGCCTCTTCCGGTACATGAATGGCATAATAATAAATAACAAAAATGGTTAACTGGCTGATGACTCCTGCATAGAAAATGGCATTTCCTTTGACATACTTGATAAAAAAGGCCACAAGAAATATACCAAGAATCGTTCCGTAGAATACAGAACCTACAATATTAACTAATTGGATGAGGTTTTCTACCAATGTGCCAAAACAGGCAAATAGTATGGCAATCGCTCCCCATAATAGTGTAAATCCTTTGGATGCTTTGACAAAATGCTCCTCTGATTTTTCTATTTTTAAGTTCCTTTTATAAATGTCAATAGTGGTAGTTGAGGAAAGTGCATTCAATTCCGAAGCGGTGGACGACATAGCTGCTGAAAAAATCACAGCTAGCAGCAATCCGATAAGTCCGGTGGGCAAATAATTTAAAATAAAGTGAATGAACACATAATCTTTGTCATTGGGCTCTTCATCAACTTTTTTAATCAATGCTCTAGCTTCATCACGCAAATTGTTTTCTTTCTCGGTAAGTGCGATGATGCGTTTCTTCAAAACAGGATTATCCACATCAAGATTTAATTGGTTGGCGTACTTTAAAGTAACGGTCTTTTTTTCGTCCTGAATCACTTCCAATTCCTTTTCTAAAGCACTATAATCCGATGCATAAACGGATTTTTCAACGGCATTTTGACTCGACGGATTAAAATTTAACGGCACTTTGTTAAACTGGAAGAATACAAAAACCATGACTCCAGTTAGTAGA
>NZ_JBILTE010000002.1:0-41886 GCF_044371705.1 Flavobacterium sp.
TAACAATGGAAACTTCTGGAACGGCACAACACATTTAAGTGGTGTTTTAACTATTACTCCACCTCCGGCACCTGGAAATGATTTGTGTGCAAACGCATCGCCATTAACAGTAGGTGTGAATTTTGCGGCTAATCCAGTAAGTGGAACTATTTTTGGAGCAACAACAACTGCAGCATTATTACCAAGCTGTCAAGCAAACGCCGGTTTTGAAGTTTGGTACACGGTGGTGGTGCCGGCTTCGGGTAATTTGACCATTGAAACACAACAATCAGCTACTGGTTCAATGACTGATTCTGTTGTTACTGTATACACCGGTACTTGTGGTACTTTAACACAAGTAGGTTGTGATGATGATGCAGGATTAGGAAATATGTCACTAGTAAATGTAACTGGATTAACTCCCGGAGCAACAGTGTATGTTGCCGTTTGGAAATGGTCAACAACAGCACCAACAGCAACTACCGGTGGTTTCCAAGTTTCGGCTTATGATCCTGACTTAAGTTCGTCGGTATTTGATGAGGCTAATTTCAACTATTATCCAAATCCTGTTATAGATATTCTAAATGTTAGTTACTCGGATATGATTTCAACTGTTGAAGTATTTAATATGGTAGGTCAACAAGTAGTTACGAAAAAATTAAATTCGACTAACGGACAAATTGATATGTCTCAGTTACCAAGTGGTACTTATGTAATCAAAGTCTCCACCGATGAGGCTTCTAAAGTAATAAAGGTTATAAAAAGATAATTTTTAAAGTCTTTATTTTCAAAACCGCTTGTGAAAACAAGCGGTTTTGTGCTTATAAATAAAATTGAATTGATAAGTTATAAAATTAACACAGTTATTAGGAAATAATTAATATTTTTATACATAATTAAACAAACTATTTTTATGAAAAAAATTACATTATTAAACATGAAGAGATGGTACATGCTTTTTTTAGTGGCTTTTGTACCTTACTTATCGAATGGGCAATGCACAAATGCCATTGCTTATTTAACCGTTACGTCCAACAATACCGGACAGATACAACAAATTGGAACCTGCACTTTTGTTACTGAATACAATACTATTAACGGGTTAATAATTGGAGAAGATTATATTTTCACAGCTACAAATTCTGGTGATAAATATGTAACTATTACAACTACTGCAAATGCAGTAATCGCTCATGGTCCTTCGCCATTAGTGGTAACTGCTATTACAGCCACAAGTGTGCGTCTGCATGTTACAAATGACGCTACATGTTCAGGTGGCGGTGGTTGTCATACAACTACAGTGCAGTTTTTAGCAGATTGTCCGTCACCTATAGCATTAGGTATTACTAATTTAACTACAACTACTGCAACTGCAAACTGGACAGCAGTAGGACCCGGAACAGAGTGGGATTTAGAATACGGTCCAACTGGTTTTACCCAAGGAACAGGTACTTTAGTATCTGATTTAACCGCAACTACATATAATTTTGTAGGTTTGACTCCTGCAACCACCTATCAATTTTATGTTCGCTCCGAATGTGCTACTGAAGATAGTTTATGGAGTGTTCCTTTTTCATTTGCAACGAATTGTGTAACGGTTACTGCTTTCTCGGAAAATTTTGATTCAAGTCCTTCCGGTTTTAATACTGCTTTGCCAAATTGCTGGCTAAGAAGTGGTAGTCCATCTGATTGCTATCTTGAGAGTGGATCGATAGCACCGGCTTCTGCACCAAACCGTCTGTATATGTATGGTTTTACGGGTGCTTTTGGAGCAACGGTTACTTATGCTGCCATGCCAATTGTGTCAAATTTATCTGCAGGCACCCATCGTCTCCGATTTAGAGCCTTTGAAGGTTTTAATGCTGCAGGAGGAGTTATTGAAGTGGGCTATTTAACAAATGCTACTGATTTTTCAAGTTACCAATTGATAGCTACCGTGACGCTTGGAACAGGTACAGCTAACTCACAAGAATTTACAATTATTCCGGGAACTATACCTGCAACTGCAGTACGCTTAGTTTTTAAAAACAGTGGAGTTACTGATGGTTCTACTAATGCTTACATTGACGATGTTTCTTGGGAAGCAATTCCAACATGTTTAGAACCAAGTGCTTTGTTTGTATCCGAAATTACTTCCTCTTCTGCAACTATAGCTTGGGCTGCACCATCAACAGCACCTGCAAATGGATACCAATATTACTTATCAACATCCAGCACCAATCCAACTGCAGCAACTCCTGCAACAGGTGCGGTAGCAGCTGGAATTACTGAATTAGATTTAACAGCATTAACACCAGCTACTCAATACTACATCTGGATTCGTTCCGCTTGTTCTGCCACAGAGTTTGGTATTTGGGTGGGTTCTGCTACATTTACCACCTTATGTGTTCCGGTAACTTCGTACGTTGAAAACTTTGATTCGATTCCTAGTGGTTTTAACGCTGCAATGCCAACTTGTTGGAATGAAGGAGGTAATGCCAATGTTTATATCAATGGTTTTACACAATTACCAATGTCAGCTCCAAATAGTTTAGTAATGGAAGCGGATGCAGATGTAAATCCGCCAACTGAATCCATTGCAGCGATGCCAATTGTATCTAATTTAGCGGCAGGAACACACCGTTTACGTTTTAAAGCGTATAATAGTTTTGGAGCTGACCGTTTTCTTGAAATCGGTTATTTAACCAATGCGAGTGATTTTTCAACTTATCAATTCATAACATCGGTTGATTTACCTACCTCTTCAGTTAATGCACAACAGTTTATAGTTGTTCCGGGTGCTTTGCCTGCAACTGCGGTACGATTAGTGTTTAAAAATACCAGTATTCCCGGTGACTTTACGGTAATTTACATTGATGATGTCCGTTGGGAAGCCATCCCAACCTGTGTAGAGCCTATAGCTTTAACAACCTCTGGTGTTTTAGCAACAACTGCTACGATATCTTGGACAGCTCCCTCTCCAGCTCCGGCAAATGGTTATGAATATTATCTTTCTACAACGTCTACAGAACCAACGGGTTCAACAACACCATCCGGATCAGTAGGTGCTGGTATCACTACAGCCGCTATAAGCGGACTAACAGCTACAACGCAATATTTTGTTTGGGTTCGATCGGTGTGTAGTGCAACAGAAAAAAGTTTTTGGACAACAGCCATTACTTTTACAACACCTTGTGCAGCTTTCACTCCCGATTATCTGCAAGATTTTGCAACATGGGCTCCATTTCCAATAAATTCTCCTGCGTGCTGGAGTAGATTTGGAACCGGAACTTTGGTCACAGGTCCTACCGGGCCAGAAAATACCGGTCCGTGGGGCAACGATGGTTATTTAAACAATGGTTTTACAGGTGCTGCTCGAATCAATATTTATTCTACAGCTCCAACAGGTACAGGTTGGTTGGTGTCGCCGGTGTTTAATTTAACTGCAGGAGGTTACCAAGTGAAGTATAAAGTAGGTGCTACACAATACGCTAGCACAGGTCCGATTAGTTCGGGTCCAACGCCTACTTTTGGAACAGACGATTTCGTATATGTTTTGATGTCAATTGACGGTGGAGCAACTTGGACTAATTTAACTACCTATAATGCAGCTAATACACCTTCGCATTTAGGGACTACCGCTACATTTAATATACTTACCGTTACTTCAAATGCTGTGAAGTTTGCTTTTTATGGAACGAGTGGATCGGTATCTGAAGACCAGGATCTTGATTTCTTTATTGATGATTTCCAAATTCAAACCATTCCTACAGCTGCACCGGTTTGTTCGACAAATGTTACAGCCGTTCCGAATGCCAGTTGTGGTAATGAAGCAACTGCTTTGTCATGGAATGCTGCCGCAGGTGCGGATGGTTATAAGTTAACAATAGGCACAACACCGGGAGGTTCACAAATATTAAACAATCAAGTGATTGGCGGATTAACGTATTCGTACGTTGGGTCATTAAGTACAACTTATTATTACAGAGTAGTTCCATTCAACACTAATGGAGATGCAACAGGATGTGCAGAGCAATCATTTACAACTGCGGCAACAGGTTGTTACTGTCCGTCTGTTCCAACTTCTGTTGATAATGATGGAATTACAAGTGTGGTAGTGGGTACAACAAACTTTACAAACACACCTGTTTCCTATACAAACAATACTGCAACGCCAGTTAGTTTACAAAGAAATGTGAGTTCACCAGTTACCATCAATTTTGCTACCGGATATACCTATAATACGTATATATGGATTGATTTAAATGATAATTTCATTTTTGATGCGTCTGAATTATTATACACAGGTGTATCAGCACAGCCGAATCCATCCACCTTAAATGCAACTGTGGCTATACCTGCTGCTGCACCTTTAGGGGCACATAGAATGAGAATTGTTACGGCAGATTTTCTTCCTTCTCCAAATGCATGCTATAGTGGTTCTTATGGAGTAACAGTTGATTTTACAGTTAATGTTATTGAACAAGATTTAAGTGTAGGTGGTTTTGATAACGCAAGTTTCAACTATTATCCAAATCCCGTAACGGATGTGTTAACTGTGTCTTATAGTAACACCATTTCGGAAGTAGTTGTTTACAATCTATTAGGTCAACAAATGTTAACTGCTAAACCAAATGCAACACAAACGCAAGTGGATTTATCAGGTTTAACTGCTGGGACTTATATGGTAAAAGTAACTTCGGATGAAGTTACAAAAACAGTGAAAGTGGTTAAAAACTAAAATCATAAATTACATTTTTTATAAAACCGTCTGACTTTTCAGACGGTTTTTTTTAACAATTTATTTAAATTATGTTAATTTATTTTTTTAACAGTTTAAATTTAGTTTTTGAATTGACTTTTAAATGTAAATTCATATTTTTACCTTTTATTAACACATAATTAACCCTTATGAAAAAAATTACATTACTTTTATTTGCCTTGTTTTCATGTTGGCAGATAAGTGCTCAGGTGAGCTCGTATGCATTTAGTCAAACATCGGGAACGTATACTCCGATTACGGGAGGTACGGTGCTTGGGGTTGCAACAAATGATGACACCTCTTTTGCTGCCATTCCTATCGGCTTTTCTTTTGTTTACAATGGTGTAAGTTACACCCAAATTGGTGTACAAACAAATGGTTGGATTACTTTTGGTGGAGGTACTCTAACAAGCAGTTATAATCCGTTATCTACAGGTACAACTAACAATGTAGTTTCTGCTTTTGCAGGCGATTTGCAAGGAAATACTGCCGGTGAATTAAGTCATCAGCTGTCAGGTACTGCACCTAACCAGGTATTAACAATACAGTGGAAAGATTACAGACATTTTGCATCTACCGGCGACGTGTACAATTTTCAAATTAAATTGTATGAAACAACCAACGTAATTGATGTTGTGTACGGCTCATTTACACAAAATGCTACCAACAGAACTAGAGAAGTTGGTTTAAGGGGTGCTGCAAATACAGCATTTAACAATAGAACCACTACAACAAACTGGTCAGCTACCACTTCAGGTGCAGTTAATACTGCCAATTGTACGCTTACAACTGCAATCACTCCCAGCTCAGGTTTAACTTTTACATGGACACCACCAACGTGCCCGGGTTCAACAGGTTTAGTAACAACTAATATCACAACTACTACTGCAACTATTACATGGACAGAGCCTACTTCTATTCCTGCGAATGGTTATGAATATATTGTGTCAAGTTCGGCTGTAACTCCAACAGGTGCTGGAACAGCTTCCGCTACTAATTCAGCTGCTATTATAAGTTTGACTCAAAATACGTCTTATTTCGTTTTTGTTCGTTCTATTTGTGGAACAGATATTGGAACTTGGGTTCTAGTAGGAACCTTTAAAACGCTATGTGATGAAGTGACTGATTTTGTTCAAACATTTGACACTTTCACCACAGTGGGTGTAGGTATTTTACCTGATTGTTGGAGTAGATTAGGAACTTCTACTAGCGGAAATATTGTTGCGAGTAGTGTTGCTCCAATGTCAGCTCCTAATCGATTGCTTATAAGTGTTGGTACCACAACTACTGTGTTTTTAGTAATGCCTCCGGTATCAAATTTACAAGCAGCTACCCATCGTTTGCGTTTTAAAGCGTATGCTACTGCTATTGATAAAGTTTTGAATGTAGGTTATTTTACCAATCCTGCTGACTTGTCAACATTTGTACAATTGCAATCTTTTGCAATGCCAAGTACAGCAGCTACTACTGCTCAAGAATTTACTTTTATTCCTGCAGCTTTACCTGCAGGTGTGAATCAATTGGTGTTCACCACTCCAACAGGTGTGTTTACAACAATATATGTGGATGACGTGAAGTGGGAATTCAATTCTCCATGTGTAGAGCCTTCTCAATTAATCGCTAATTTTATTACCAATACCTCAGCACAATTGGCATGGGTTGCCGGTGCAGCTACTACTTGGGAAATTCAATATGGTGCACCTAATTTTTTCTTAGGGACAGGAACAATCGTTTCTCCGGTTTCAACAAATCCTTATGTATTATCAGGTTTAACACCAAATACTTCTTATCAGTATTATGTTAGAGGTATATGTGCAGGTCCAATAAATAGTTCTTGGGCAGGTCCGTTTTCATTTAGAACACAATGTGATGATGTAACAACGTTTGCCGAAAATTTTGATGCTCCAACGCAGTCAACCGTTTTTAACGGTCCGCTACCAAATTGTTGGACGAAAGGTTTAGTTGGTGCACCTACTTTATATGTTGCAACAGGAAGCGTTGCTCCTATGTCACCAAGCAATAGATTAGTAATGACTGCCACAGCTGCTGGAACTTTGCCAACTGAGGCGTATGCTATTTTACCTCCGGTTTCTAATTTACAAGCAAATACGCATAGACTTCGTTTTAAAGCATACGCTACAGTTGCTAACAGAACGGTGAGTGTGGGTTATATGACTGATGTTTCTAATACAGCATCGTTTGTAGAATTGCAGCAAATTACATTACCGGGTACCGCGGCAACCACTGCATTAGAGTTTATTGTGATTCCGGGTGCTTTGCCTGCAGGGGTAAAACATTTAGCGATTAGAAATAATGGATTTTTTGGAACTCCACTAGGTTCTACAACAGCTTATTTTGATGATTTCAGTTGGGAAGCAATTCCAACCTGTATTGAACCTTCTGGTTTAACTGCATCTTTAATTACAAATACAACTGCTGTGTTAGGCTGGACAGAAGCTTCCTCAGCTACTGCTTGGGAAATACAATATGGAGCACCTGGGTTTGCAATTGGTACAGGTACAATAGTTCCCGCACCTTCAAATCCATTTACATTAACTGCACTTACACCTAATACCAATTATGTGTATTATGTGCGTGCCGTGTGTTCAGTTACCGAGTCTAGTTTCTGGACGGGTCCATTTGCATTCAAAACACAATGTGATGATTTAACATCCTATTCAGAGAACTTTGATGCATTAGTATCAAACTTTAGTACCACTATGCCTGATTGTTGGAGTAGAGGATTGATTGGAACACCTAGTTTGTATGTTACTACCGGAAGTGTACTTCCCATGTCACCTGCCAACAGATTGTACATGTTTGTGAGCAGTACTACTACGCCTCCTTCTGAAGCTTATGCAATCTTACCTGCTGTATCCAATTTAAATGATGGAACTCACAGACTACGTTTCAAGGCTTTTGCTACACAAGTAGATCGATTTTTAGAATTGGGTTATTTAACAGATCCTTCCAATTTAAGTACTTTTGTTTACTTGACTGATTTTCAGGTTCCTGGAACTGCAATAGCTAGTACACAACAATTTATCTATGTGCCTCTAACAACTATTCCTGACGGAGTGAAACATTTAGCTATTAAAAACCCAGGTTTTCCGGGTAACTCTTCAACAATTTATATTGATGATGTAGCTTGGGAAGCAATTCCAACGTGTGTGGAGCCAACTGGTGTTTCTTTGGGAAGTGTTTTGGCTACGACAGCAACTTTAAACTGGACTGCAGCATCGCCTGCACCTGCTAATGGCTATGAGTATTATGTTGCAACAACATCTACCAATCCTATCGGAACTACTGTTCCAACAGGATCTGTGGGAGCGGGTATTACAACTGCAGCTTTAACAGCATTAACGCCATCTACACAATATTATGTTTGGGTTCGATCGGTATGCTCTGCATCTGATAAAAGTGCTTGGACTACCATTGTAACATTTACAACACCTTGTGCATCCTTTACACCGGCTTATATACAGCCTTTCACAACATGGGCTCCGTCTCCGGTAAGTTCTCCTGCTTGTTGGGAAAGATATGGTGCAGGTACGCAAGTAACGGGTCCAACAGGTGCTGTTAATTCTGGTTCATGGTTTCAAGATGGTTATTTGAATGTTGGAGCTACTGGAGCTGCTAAAATTAATATTTGGACTACAGGTGTTGTTGGATGGTTAGTATCACCAGTGTTCGATTTAACCACTGGCGGCTATCAAGTAAAATATAAAGTAGGTGCAACACAATTTGGAGGAACTGGTCCTATCACAGGAACGCCACCAACATTTGGTACCGATGACTTTGTATACGTTTTAATGTCTACAGATGGTGGAGCAACATGGACTAATTTAACGACTTATAATGCAGCTAACACACCTTCAAATTTAGGGGCAACAGCTACATTCAATATTCCAACGGTTACATCCAATGCTGTGAAGTTTGCATTCTACGGAACTAGTGGTTCTGCAAATGAGGGTCAAGATATAGATTTCTTTATTGATGATTTTGAAATTCAAACGATTCCTTTAGCTGCACCCGTTTGTTCTGCAACTGTTACAGCTGTGCCAAATGCATCTTGTGGTAATGAAGCTACTGTTATTTCTTGGAGTGCTTCTGCTGGTGCAGATGGTTATAAATTAACAATAGGTACTACAGCAGGAGGTTCTAATATCTTAAATAATCTAGTAGTTGGTGGGTTAACGTATTCGTATATTGGTAATTTAAATACTACTTATTATTATAAGGTTGTTCCATTTAATGCTAATGGTGATGCAACAGGTTGTGCAGAACAATCCTTTACAACTGCAGCAACTGGATGCTATTGCCCATCAGTGCCAACTAGTTTAGACGGTACCGGAATTACGAGTATTAATGTAGGAACTACAAATTTCACAAACTCAAACATAACGTATACTAATAATACAGCAACTCCTGTAAGTTTACAAAGAAATGTGAGTTCACCAGTTACGATTAATTTTGCGACCGGATTTACATATAATACGTATATATGGATTGATTTAAATGATAATTTCATTTTTGATGCAAGTGAATTATTGTACACGGGTGAATCAGCACAACCAAATCCATCAACTTTGAATGCATCTGTAGCTATACCTGCTACTGCACCTTTAGGGGCACACAGAATGAGGATTGTAACTGCAGATTTCCTTCCGGCACCAGATTCATGTTATAGCGGATCATGGGGTGTAACTGTTGATTTTACAGTAAATGTAATTGAAGAAGATTTAAGTGTAGGTGGTTTTGATAATGCAAGTTTCAAATACTATCCAAACCCTGTTACTGATATCTTAACAGTATCTTATAGCAGTTCAATTTCAGATGTGGTTATCTACAATCTATTAGGTCAGCAAGTAGTAAGTGTTAAACCAAATGCTACGCAAACGCAAGTGGATTTATCAGGATTAACTGCCGGAACCTATATGGTTAAAGTAACTTCTGATGAAGTAACAAAAACAGTGAAAGTGGTTAAAAACTAAGTTTTAAACTTCTTATATATTGAGAAACCGCCTGACTACTCAGGCGGTTTTTTTTATAACAGTTTGAATGTATTTTGTTAATTAACACATGAGATTTTAATTTTTTTTTTTTAAACATTATATTTAGAAACTATTTACAAATTAAACATTATGAAAAAAATTACACTAGTACTCGCTATGTTTTTGATTACCATTTCATCAATACATGCACAATTGTACACTGTTCCTAGTTGTAGTACGTTAGGAAGTACAACATATGGACCGATGTATAGTACATCTTCAGCAAATTCCACCAATCGAACCGCTGTTATTTATCCCTCCAGTCAATTGGGAACAATTGCCGGACAGGTAATCAATGGCATGTATTTTAATCGGTCAACTACAGGTGTAAGCATGGCTGGTACACCTAATTTTAAAATTTATATCAAAGAAACTACCGCAGTTGATTTTGGTGCTGGTGCGTTAGATTGGGCCACTGCTACAACTGGTACAACGTTGGTTTATGATTCTAACCCGGCTGCAATTGTAGGTTCTGATGCAGGATGGAAATTATTTCCATTGGCTACAAACTTCACGTACTCAGGTACGCAAAATTTAGCCGTATTCTTTGAGTATACTAATGCAACAGCTTCATCCGCATTGTCTTGGTTTTATGAGTATATTGCACCTTGCGTAAATACAGGTAATTCCAATACAACAAAGTATTCCAATAATACAACGGGTACCTTGCCAACCTCTTTGGCCTCTTCCGACTTCAGAAGACCTTTTATCGGTTTTGATTTTGTGGTGAGTTGCAACGCACCGCAGTCTGTTTCTTTAGCAAATATTACAATAAACTCTGCGGATGTTTCGTGGGTTGCACCAACTATCCTGCCTTCTAATGGTTACGAATATTATTTGTCAACTTCAAACACCGCTCCGCTACCGGCTACTGTTGCCACCGGAGTAGTTGCGACAGGGACATCCCTTTCTTTAACAGCATTAACTTCAAATACAAACTACTATTTATGGGTTCGTTCGGCTTGCGACGCTGGCGATAAAAGTATTTGGAAAGCTGCAACACCATTCAAAACATTATGTGAGACCGTAACAGATTTTGTTCAAAATTTTGATTCATCTCCTACGGGTACAGGTAATTTACCGGACTGTTGGAGCAAAGCTGGTACTTCTGCAAATGTGTACACAACTACTGGTGGAGTAGCACCCGGTTCTGCTCCTAATCGTTTGTACATGAATATTTCTGCGACAACAACAGCATTTGCCATTTTGCCTCCGGTTTCAAATTTACAAGCAAACACGCATCGGTTGAAATTTAAAGCATATGCCACCGCAGCAAATAAAACATTGAATGTTGGTTATTTTACAAATCCAACAGATGTAGCAACTTTTGTTTCGTTGCAGCAATTTGCAATGCCAAGTACAGCCGCTTCAACAGCTCAAGAGTTTACATTGGTACCAACAACTATCCCGGCTGGAGTAAGTCAGTTGGTATTTACACTTCCTTCCGGAAGTGCCACAACTGTTTATGTTGACGATGTGAAATGGGAATTTAATTCTTCCTGTATTGAGCCATCGCAATTGTCGGCTAGCCAAATCACTAATACAGGAGCTCAATTAGGATGGGTAAATGGTGGTCCGGAGACCGTTTGGGAAATCCAGTATGGCTTGCAAAATTTCCAACTTGGTTCAGGAACTATAGTATCAAATGTAACAGCAAATCCATATGTTCTTGCCGGATTATCGCCTAATACCAATTATCAATTTTATGTAAGAGGTGTTTGCACAGGTCCAATCAATAGTTCATGGGCAGGGCCTTTTACATTTAAAACACAATGTGATGATGTAACTGCTTATACTGAAAATTTTGATTCCTATGGCACAGGTACAAACGTTTTGCCGGATTGTTGGAGTAGAGGGGGAACATCAACTTCTACCTATATTACTACCGGCGGAGTAGCTCCCGGATCTGCCCCAAATAGATTGTATATGTTTGCCAGTGGAACTGCCACTCCTCCAACAGAAACCTATGCTATTTTGCCTTCTGTTTCAAATTTACAGGCCAATACGCATCGATTAAAGTTTAAAGGATATGCAACCATAGCTAATAGACCTTTAGAAGTAGGTTATTTAACAGACCCAAGCAATGTGGGTAGTTTTGTGTTTTTGCAGGAGATTATATTGCCGGGAACTACTGCAGCAACTGCTATTGAGTTTCAATTAATTCCGGGTGCTTTACCTGCAGGAATCAAGAATTTAGCAATAAAAAATCCCGGTTTTCCTGCTGGTTCAACTACTGCTTACTTAGATGATTTTGCATGGGAAGCAATTCCTACATGTGTCGAGACATCCGGTTTAACAGCCACTGCAGTTACCAACGTAAGTGCACAATTGGGGTGGATTGAAAACGGATCTGCTACCGCATGGGAAGTGCAATATGGTGCTCCCGGTTTTGTTTTGGGAACAGGAACAATTGTTGCTGCTAATACAAATCCATTTGTGCTAACAGGCTTAACACCGAATAGTAATTATACATTCTATATTCGTGCCTTATGTTCAGTAACAAGCAGCAGCCCGTGGACAGGTCCTGTAGCTTTTAAAACCCAATGTAACATGGTTACTGAGTTTACACAAGTTTTTGAAGGATTACCAACAGGAACTACCAGTCCAATGCCCGATTGTTGGAGCAAAGGTGGAGCAGGAAACACGTATATTACCACTGGTAGTGTGGCTCCAATGTCACCTGCCAACAGACTGTATATGTTTGCCAGTGGAACAGCAACACCTCCAACCGAGGCCTATGCTATTATGCCTGCGGTTTCAAATTTGCAAGCCAATACGCACCGTTTGAAATTTAAAGCGTATGCTTCCTTAGCGAATCGGTTTTTAGAGTTGGGTTATTTAACCAATCCATCAGATGTTTCTTCTTTTCAATTCATTCAGGAAGTCGCTTTACCCGGCACTACCGCCGCAACTGCTATAGAATTTACAATTATTCCGGGAGCACTTCCTGCTGGAGCCACCAATTTAGTATTAAAAAACCCAGGGTATCCGGGTAGTTCAACAACAGCCTACTTAGACGATTTTAAATGGGAAGCAATACCAACATGTATTGAACCTACAGCTATTGCAATTAACGCAATTACCAATCTAAGTGCTACATTAGCATGGACAGAAAGTGGCACTGCAACCGCTTGGGAAATTGAATATGGAGCACCTGGTTTTACACAAGGTACGGGTACGATTGTTGCCACTACTTCAAACCCTTTTGTGCTTACAGGTTTAACAGCTAATACAAATTATGTGTTTTATGTTCGTGCAGTTTGTTCAGCTTCAGATAGTAGTTATTGGACTGGACCCGTAGCATTCAAAACACTGTGTAACGATGCAACAGAATTCATTCAAGTTTTTGAAGGATTGCCAACAGGTTCCGCCAATCCAATGCCCGATTGTTGGGCTCGCTTAGGAACAGGAAGTACATATATTACTACAGGTTCTGTAGCTCCAATGTCACCTGCCAACAGATTATATATGTTTGCCAGCGGAACAGCAACGCCTCCAACACAAGTATTGGCGGTAATGCCTCCGGTTTCAAATTTGGGAGCTGCTACACATCAATTAAAATTCAAAGCATATTGTTCAACTGCCAATCGATTCATCCAATTAGGGTATTTGACAAATCCGGCAGATGCTTCTTCATTTGTTGTGTTAACAAGTTTTGATTTGCCTGCTACAGCGGCTACAACAGCTCTTGAATTTACCTATGCTCCGGCAGCTTTACCGGCAGGAGTTAAAAACTTAGCTTTTAGAAATGCACCTTTAGCAGGTGGTTCTGCCACTATTTATATAGACGATGTTTCTTGGAATGTAGTTCCGTCAAGTGCTCCGGTTTGTGCAACAAATATTGTAGCAACTCCAGACGCTACCTGCGGAAATTTTGCCACCACATTCGCTTGGGACGTAACTCCGGGAGCTGATGGTTACAAAATGACTATTGGAACTACTGCCGGTGGGTCTGATGTATTAAATAATGTAAACATAGGCTCTAATCCTTCGTATTCGTTTGCAGGAAATGCTAATACAACTTATTATTATACAATTGTTCCCTTTAATTTGGTAGGAGACGCAACCGGTTGTGTGGGGCAATCCTTTACAACTGCATTGACTGCTTGTGTTTGCACACCATTGTATACCACAGGCGTCGGTTCGAATGATATGATGTCAAATGTTGTTATTACCGGAACTACTTTGTCAAACAATACAGGGAATAGCACGACGGCTCCTTCATTCAATTATTACACAGGTCAGCCAAATTATACAGCCACACTTGTGGAAGGAACCTCCTATAATACTGCAATAACTGTAGGAAGTGGCGGCTCACAAGGGGTAGCAATTTGGATTGACCTAAATGATAATTTAACATTTGAACTTTCAGAACGCGTTGGTTTTACTGCAACTAATATTGCTGCAAGTGCAACCGGAACGGTCCAAATCTTAATACCGTGTAATGCTCCTGCAGGATT
Organism: Flavobacterium sp.; assembly: GCF_044371705.1. Classification (GTDB taxonomy): domain Bacteria; phylum Bacteroidota; class Bacteroidia; order Flavobacteriales; family Flavobacteriaceae; genus Flavobacterium. The sequence continues at coordinate 14,235 of NZ_JBILTE010000002.1, forward strand.
GCACAGAATGCGAGTGCGAAACGTATTTGCTACTGCAGGTAATACTATCGATCCATGTTCAAGTTACACCTATGGAGAAGCGGAAGATTACGATGTGACTATTGCAGAATTGGCTGTTCCAACCGGAGATGCCGTTCAAGCAATCACTGCCCCGACAGCCGCCGATGCTACCATTGAAGATTTAGTGGTTGTGGGAACGGGTATCAAATGGTTTGCTTCTGAAGCAGATGCTTTGGCGAATATCAACCAATTGCCGGTAGGTTCATTAATTACTGATGGAACAACGTATTATGCAGTGAGCTCAGCAGGTACGTGTAACAGTGCTGCTTTAGCAGTTACCGCTAATGTTACTTTGAGTGTAGGTGGTTTTGATAACGCAAGTTTCAACTACTATCCAAACCCCGTAACAGATGTATTAACTGTTTCTTACAGTAATGCTATTTCAGAAATTGTTGTTTACAACTTATTAGGTCAACAAGTGTTAATTGCCAAACCAAATGCTACACAAACGCAGGTGGATTTATCAGGTTTAAACACTGGAACTTATATGGTAAAAGTAACTTCGGATGAAGTAACCAAAACAGTTAAAGTGGTTAAAAACTAAGTTTTAAACTTCTTATAAATTGACAAACCGTCTGAGCAATCAGGCGGTTTTTTTTTTTTCAAACCCTCTAAGGGTTCCAAACCATTAGAGGGTTAACAGTTGCTAAATATTTGCTAAATAATTTTATAATTTATTGAAATTATATAATTTCAAGAAAAAATATGCAGATATGAAAAAAATTACATTAGCACTTATTGTCCTCTTAATGGGTTGGCAAATAAGTGCACAAGTGAGTTCGTATGCGTTTAGCCAGTCGGCAGGAACGTATAACGCAATAACAGGCGGAACGGTTCTAGGTGTGACCACTAACGACGACACTTCGTTTCCTGCAATACCCATTGGCTTTAGTTTCGTTTTCAATGGAGTGTCGCACACGCAAATTGGAATTCAATCCAACGGTTGGATATCTTTAAGTGGAGGTACCATGACTAATAGTTGGAATCCTTTGTCAACTGGTGCGATGAATAACATCATTGCTGCATTTGCAGGCGATTTGCAAGGGAATACCGTAGGTGGTGAATTAAGTTACCAGTTATCTGGTGCGACACCCAACCAAGTGTTAACCGTGCAATGGAAAGATTATAGACATTTCGCCTCTACAGGTGATATTTATAATTTCCAAATTAAATTGTATGAAACGACCAACGTTATTGAAATGATTTATGGCTCGTTTACTCAAAATGCAACCAATAGAACCAGAGAAGTAGGCTTGAGAGGTGCATCCAATGCTGCTTTTGCCAACAGAACCACCACCACGAATTGGTCGGCGACAACTGCGGGTTCAACAAATAATGCTAATTGTACATTAACAACTGCCATTACACCTAGTTCTGGTTTAACATTCACTTGGTCCCCACCTACTTGTCCGGGTTCAACAGGCTTAACTACTACAAACATTACCACTACATCGGCAACTATTACATGGACAGAATCTTCTTCTATTCCTGCGAATGGTTATGAGTACATTGTTTCAAGTTCGGCTACCACTCCAATAGGAGCGGGAACAGCTAATACAACGAATACAGCTGCTGTTACAAGTTTGACTCAAAACACGAATTATTTTGTTTTTGTTCGTTCTATTTGCGGATCAGACATTGGAACTTGGGTTCTAGTAGGAGGTTTCAGAACACTTTGTGACGATGTCACTTCATTTTTTCAAAACTTTGATTCCCCCGGTCAGTCAACAGTTTTCAACGGCCCACTACCAGATTGTTGGACGAAAGGCATAGTTGGAACACCTTCTTTAAATGTGACCACAGGAAGTGTGGCTCCAATGTCTCCTGCGAACCGATTGATTATGACCGCATCGGCTGCGGGTACTATACCCTCAGAGGCTTATGCTATTTTGCCTCCAGTGTCTAATCTGCAAGCAAATACTCACAGACTTCGGTTTAAAGGATTTGCTACGATTGCCAATAGAACCGTAAGTGTGGGGTATATGACTGATGTCAGCAATACAGCATCTTTTGTTGAATTACAACAACTTACGTTACCTGGTACAACAGCGGCAGCAGCTCTTGAGTTTATTGTAGTTCCCGGTGCATTACCTGCAGGGGTGAAACATTTAGCTATTCGAAATAATGGATTTTTTGGAACGCCCCTAGGCTCAACTACTGCTTCTTTTGACGATTTCAGCTGGGAAGCGATTCCAACATGTATTGAGCCATCGAATTTAACCGCTTCTGCAATAACAAATACAACTGCTGTTTTAGGTTGGACAGAGGCAAGTACTGCAACAGCTTGGGAAATACAATATGGTGCTCCTGGATTTGCTCTTGGAACTGGTACGATTGTTCCTGCACCAACCAATCCATTCATTCTAACGGCGTTGACCCCTAATACCAATTATACGTATTATGTACGTGCCGTATGTTCGCCAACAGACTCAAGTTTCTGGATAGGTCCGCTCGCATTCAAAACACAGTGTGACGATGTCACTTCATTTTTTCAGAACTTTGAAGCTCCAGGACAATCAACTGCTTTCAACGGTCCGCTGCCGGATTGTTGGACTAAAGGTCAGGTTGGAACGCCTACTTTTTACGTTGTTGCGGGAAGTGCTCTACCAATGTCGCCACCCAATAGAATGATCATGACAGTATCAAGCACAACAACCCCTCCGCAACAGGCCTATGCAATATTACCGTCAGTTTCTAATTTAAATGCAGGAACGCATAGACTTCGATTAAAAGCTTTTGCAACACAACCCAATCGATTTTTAGAATTGGGTTACATGACGGATCCTTCCAATTTGAGTACTTTCGTATTTTTGACTGATTTTCAGATTCCTGGAAATGTTGTAGCGAATACCCAACAATTTATTTATGTACCTTCAACAACAGCTATTCCCGCAGGTGTTAAACACTTAGCAATTTTAAATCCAGGATTCCCCGGAGGAGCGTCTAGTATTAGTATTGACGATGTAAGTTGGGAAGTGATTCCAACGTGTGCAGAGCCAACGGGTGTTGCTATGGTTAGCGTTGTAGCTACATCGGCTACTGTAAACTGGACTGCTGCTTCACCGGCACCAGCTGAAGGATATGAGTACTTTGTTTCTACGTCATCTACCGCTCCAACGTCGGCAACTGTTGCTACAGGTTCAGTAGGTGCAGGAATTACGACTGCTGCTTTAACAGCGTTAAATCCAACGACTCAATATTTTGTTTGGGTCCGTTCGGTTTGTTCTGCTTCAGATAAGAGTGCTTGGACAACCATCGTAACGTTTACCACACCATGTGCGACTTTTACTCCGGCATATCTTGAGCCTTTTACATCCTGGCTACCATTTCCTGTGAATACGCCTGCTTGCTGGGAACGCTATGCAACAGGCGATCAGCTTACCGGTCCAACAGGTGCTGTTAATTCAGGTTCTTGGAATCAAGATGGTTATTTGAATGTTGGAAGTACAGGTGCAGCAAGAATTAATATTTGGACAACGTCAGTGAGAGGGTGGTTGGTTTCTCCTGTTTTCAATTTAGCTGGCGGAGGCTATCAGGTGAAGTATAAAGTGGGAGTCACACAGTGGAATGGAACTGGTCCTATTACTTCAGGTCCGGTTGCTACTATGGGAACGGATGACTTTGTTTATGTTTTGATGTCTACCGATGGTGGAACAACATGGACTAACTTAACCACTTATAATGCTGCTAATACGCCTTCACATGTAGGTGCTACAGCTACTTTTAATATACCAACTGTTACTTCTAATACAGTGAGGTTTGCATTTTATGCAACCAGCGGTACAGTTTCTGAAGGTCAGGATTATGATTTCTTCATCGATGATTTCGAAGTTCTTAGTATTCCTTTGACAGCTCCAATATGTTCAACAAACGTGACAGCTGTTCCAAACGCCAACTGTGGTAACGAAGCAACAAACATTTCATGGAATGCTTCTGCCGGTGCAGATGGTTACAAATTAACTATTGGCACAACCGTGGGTGGTTCAGAAGTGTTGAACAACCTTGTAGTAGGTGGTTTAACGTATTCATTTGTTGCAAACGCAAACACTACCTACTACTACAAAGTGGTACCATTCAATGCTAATGGCGACGCAACAGGTTGTGCTGAACAATCATTTAGTACGGCAGTTACTGGTTGTGCTTGTACGCCTATTTACACAAGTGGGGTTTCGTCAAGTGACTACCTATCAAATTTGGTGGTTACAGGAACTACATTGTCAAATAATTCTGGAACCAGTACTACGGCTCCATCCTATACATTATTTGTAGGTCAGCCCAACTATACCGCTACGTTTGTGGAAGGAACAACCTATACATTTCAAGTAACCACAGGATTTGGAAATCAAGGTTTCGCTGTTTGGGTTGATTTAGATAATGATTTAACATTTGAACCCTCAGAAAAAATTGCTACAACAGAAACAGTTATCAGCGGAACAACGGGCTCGTTTACATTTACATTAATGTGTGATCCACCAGCCGGACAGTACAGAATGCGTGTTCGTATGGTTTACAATACAAACGGACCTTTAATTGACCCCTGTGCAAGTTATATTTGGGGTGAAACGGAAGATTATGATGTTACCCTTGTTCCTCTTGATCCTCCAACAGGTGATGCGGTGCAAACAGTTACCGCTGCTACTGCTGCCGAAGCCACAATTGAAGATTTAGTAGTTACTGCAACAGCTCTAAGATGGTTTGCAACTCAGGCAGATGCTTTAGCAAATGCTAATGAATTACCTGCTGGTACATTGATTACAGATGGAACGACTTATTATGCAGCAAGTTCGGAAGGCATTTGTTGTAGTTTGCCGTTAGCTGTAACTGCAAATGTTACCTTGAGCGTTGGTGGTTTTGACAACGCTAATTTCAAATACTATCCTAACCCGGTAACAGATGTCTTAACGGTATCTTATAGCAATGTAATTTCGGATGTTGTTGTTTACAACCTATTAGGTCAACAAATGTTAACTTCTAAACCAAATGCTACACAAACGCAGGTGGATTTGTCAAGTTTAACCGCGGGTACTTATATGGTGAAAGTAACTTCAGATGAAGTATCTAAAACTATTAAAGTGGTTAAAAACTAAGTTGTATACTTCTTAATAATTAGAAACCGCTTGAGCAATCAGGCGGTTTTTTTTTACTTCTGACCATCGAAGCGTTCCAAATTATTCGAGGGTTATTGAAAAATAGAGCAACTTTATTTGTTTTTTAATAGTGTTAAAAACTATATATTTGTGCAAGCGAATAAGCGACAGTTGCAGTACGTTAAATGAATGGATAGAACTAAAACAAAAATTTAAAGTCGGATGATAGAGCCTCATTTTGAACTTCCATTTTTTACCAATTTGTTAATTTTATTGGTAACAGCAAAAATATTTGGCGAAGTATTTGAACGATTTAAACAACCGTCAATGATTGGAGAAATCATTGCAGGAATTATTTTGGGACCAAGCTTGCTGGGACTTATTCATCGAACAGAAGACATAAAAGTTATTTCAGAATTAGGAATTTTTCTTTTAGTAATCATCGCAGGACTTGAAATTAATATTGACGACATACTCAAATCTTTAAAAGGGCGAAATATTATTATTTCAATCATGGCTTTTTTTATTCCTATATTTGGTGGTATTGCGGTAGGTTATTTTTTTGAACAAGACATCATGACCACCGTTTTTATTGGTTTGTGTGTGGCAATTACAGCACTGCCTGTAAGTATCAGAATTTTGATGGATTTAGGTAAAATAAATTCTGAAGTTGGACAAAAAATAATTTCCATTGCAATCTTTGATGATGTTTTAGCACTGTCTATTTTGGGAGTTCTCTTGAATATTAAAGATACCGATATGTCCGCAGCCTCTGTGGTAAAAGCAGGTTCAATTTCTTTAATCAAGCTAGCCATTTTTATCGGACTTTTAAGTGTTGTATATTTGCTCATTAAAAAAGTATTGCGAAAAGGCGATTATATTCAACAGTCGCTAGACAAATTGGTTGGTTTTTTAAAAGGGAAAGAACCCTTGTTTGCTCTGTTTTTTGTTTTTGTTTTGTTGTTTTCAACGTTCACAGAAAGTTTAGGTCTTCATTTTATTGTCGGTGCATTTTTTGCTTCAATGCTTATAAGTGATTCCTTAATTGGCAAGGAAAATTTAAAAGCGATAGAAACAACGACCAATAATATGGCTATGGGTTTTTTAGCACCGGTATTTTTTGCGGGTATTGGTTTAGAATTTAATTTTTTATCTATTGACAATATAGCCTTATTACTAGCAGTAATTGCGGTTTCTTATTTGTCCAAAATTGCGGGTGGTTTTATCGGTGGAACACTCGCCGGACTTCCCAAAAATGTTTCCTTGACACTTGGAGTAGGACTTAACGCAAGAGGAATAATGGAACTTGTCATTGCCAACATTGCCTACAAAAATGGTTTGATAAATACCGAAGTTTTTTCAATCTTAGTCATTATGGGCGTCTTAACAACGTTGACTACGCCGTTACTTTTGAAAAAAGCATTTGAAAGATTGAGTTAAATTAACCTTCGAAGGTTCCACCTCTAACCCTAGAAGATTTCCAAACTCGAAAAGTAAGTTGATAGCAGCAGATGTTTCTTGGCTAAACCGGGTGAAGTATTCTATTTATTTGTTTTTTGCAACAGCCTTGCATTTGAAAAGAGTAAAACTTAATTGGGAATCACATTTTTGCCATTATTCAATTTCAAATTTTGTGCTAATCATCACTAAGCAAAGTGATTAAATATAACATAAATGTCATTATTTAAAAATATATTGTACATTTATGCTGTTTGTTAAAAAATTTCAGTTATTTAATTATTTTAATATGGTTAAACGAATAATGTTTGCTTTAACGGTGTTTATAGCAATAGGTTGTCAAAAAAAGACACAAATAGCTACAGAAAATGAATCAGTTGATTCTTTAGTAGTACAGCAAGCAAAGCAAGCTTTTATTTATTCACTTCCATTAGCATTGATGGATATTACATCAAAGAAATTAACTAATGTTGAGTCCAACGCGTCGGGTAACGGTGCACCATTTAACCAATTTACAATAGCCACTAAATTTCCGGACGCAAAATTCAGAGATGTTGTTCGACCTAATGCAGATACTTTTTATAATACTGCTTTTTTAGAATTGACAGCCGAACCTATGGTATTACACTTGCCTGCAACGAATAAACGCTATTATCTCATGCCAATGTTAAATGCGTGGTCAGATGTTTTTAATGCACCCGGAAGCCGAACCACCGGCAATAGCGAAGGTGACTTTCTTATTACAGGTCCCTTTTGGAAGGGTGTTGTTCCTAAAGGAATGATACACATTCCTTCACCCACTAATCTAGTATGGATATTAGGTAGAATTCAAGTAAATGGTCCTTCTGATGTTCAAGAAGTGGTGAAACTTGAGAAACAAGTGACACTAACTCCCTTAAGTAAATTTTATAGCATTTATCCTCTTCCAAAAGGAATCATTGATACGTCTATTGATAAGCGTTCTCCCAATGAGATTGTTGCTGCAATGGATTTAGAGAAATATTTTAATTATGTAAATAAGTTAATGGTTGCTAATCCTCCTTTAAAACAAGATTCGCTTTTTATAAAGCAAATGGTAAAGATAGGTGTTGGTCCCGGAGCTGATTTTAATATGAATAATTATAATAAAAATACAAAAGCGGCACTTAGTTCGATACCTACAGAAGTAATCAAACAATTGTCGGAACAATTGAATCTTTCACCTAAAAAATTAATAAATGGGTGGAACATGAATTTAAATCCAAAAATGGGTAATTACGGTACAGATTATCTATTTAGAGCAATTGTTGCCTTTCAAGGTCTTGGTGCAAACTTGATTGAAGATGCTGTATATCCCAGTTGTGTTGTAGATAGTGAAGGAAATCCGTTAAATGGTGAAAACAACTATATCATGCATTTTAATAAAAATGAAACACCACCGGTGCAAGCATTTTGGTCGTTAAGTATGTACAACAATGAAGGGTATTTTGTAGAAAACGTTTTGAATAGACATGCTATTGGAGACCGAAATAATTTGAAAGTAAACGCTGATGGATCAATTGATATTTACATTCAGAAAAATTCACCGGGTAAAGACAAAGAATCCAACTGGCTTCCCACCCCTGCGGGAGATTTTAATTTGCTTATGCGAGCTTATTGGCCAAAAGAACCATTGCTAAATGGTAGTTGGACTCCACCGGCGGTAAAAAATAGTAAAAGTAAAAACTAGTAATAATTAAATCTGAAACTAATGAAACTAAAATTTTTTAAATTAATTTTTTTACTAACCATTTTTTCTGTCACCAATATCGCTTCGGCTCAAGCAGATGGTCCAAGATCATATTTGTTGATTCCTAAAGGCGTTACTTCTTTAAATGTTAAATGGATGGGTTTGGAGCAAAATGTTAACAGTACCGGTAGTATTCTGATACCAGGAGCAAAGTTTACTATTGATCTTTTTCCAGTTACCGCTTTCCACACATTCTCTATAAAAGGTAGATTTGCGCAAGTATCATTTATGGCAAATCCCGGCGAAATTAGTGGCTCTGCCAAAAATGTTCCACCGGTTATTCCGCTTCCAATGAACCGAATTAAAGCCGACGGTTTTTCAGACGGTTTTGTTGGCTTTAAGCTAGGCCTATTTGGTGCCCCCGCACTTGGTGTTGAAGAATATTTAAAAAAACCGATGAAATTCTCTTTATTTACTGATTTGCGTTTGTGGTATTCAGGCTCGTATGACCCAGAAAAGGTTATCAATCTTGGAACAAACCGATTAACATATCAAATTGGGTTCCCTATGGCAATTCCTTTAAATGATAATTTAGAAAGGCAAACTTGGTTAGAGGTTAATCCTTCATTATCATTGTTTGGTGCTAATAATGATCCTGCTCTTGGAACAAATGCAGACAAAATTGAGCAAAATGCTTTGTTTAGTGTTGAATCACATCTATCACATAATTTTACCAAAAAATTCTGGGTTTTCGGAAATGCACTCTACAAACAAGGTGGACAAACGATTTCAGACGGTGAGAAAAATGATAATAATGGGAGCCGGAGTTGGCTATCAAATAATGCCATTCATTGGCCTGTATTGTGATTATGGAGGAGTAGTTGTTGGTGGTAGCAATGATGTTGAATCTCAAATGTTTAGAGTTTCTTTAAATTTTTCCTACGTCAAATTGAAAAAACAATAGATTATCTTTATTCTTGCTAAATGGCTCACTTTACAGATAAATCTGCTTCTTTAGGTGGAATTGTAAATAGGGCTTTGATTGAATGAATGCTTTAGGTTTTGAGGCGAACAAATGACATTCGCTTAGTACCCATTTACTAAAGATAATAAATGCAGTTGGTTTTTTAAGAAAACCGCAATAGGATTTAAACTCTAGTAGGGGTCTAGTTTCAAAAGAAAAATAGTTGCTTAAAATTAAGTTAGACAGTCAATTGAAAAGAATAAAAACAAATAAACAATAATTTCCAAAAACGAATCCTAAGTTTTAAGCCACGTGTAATGCGTGGCTTTTTTAGTTTAAAATGTATCTTTGTTAAAAATAGATACCGATGTTGTTTTCATTGATTATTCCCGTTTATAACCGTCCGGATGAAATAAACGAATTGTTGGAAAGTTTGACTGCTCAAGATTTCGGACAGCCATTTGAAGTGGTTGTTGTGGAAGACGGATCAACAATAAGTTGTGAGCATCTAGTGGAAACTTTTAAAGACAAACTAACTATTGCCTATTTTTTCAAAACAAATTCAGGTCCGGGTGATTCTCGTAACTTCGGAATGAAACAAGCCAACGGTGATTATTTTCTAATTTTTGATTCCGATTGTATTATTCCAAAAAACTATTTAACAGCTGTTTCAAAAGCACTTGAAAAAGAGTTTGTTGATTGCTTTGGAGGCCCCGATCAAGCATTGGATAGTTTTTCAGACATTCAAAAAGCGATTAATTTTGCGATGACTTCTTTTTTAACTACGGGAGGAATCAGAGGCGGCTCCGAAAAGTTGAACCGTTTTCAACCGCGTAGTTTCAACATGGGAATTTCCAAAAAAGCGTTTAAAGCATCCAATGGTTTTGGAACGATTCATCCGGGCGAAGATCCCGACTTATCGATTCGCTTATGGAACTTGGGTTTCCAAACAAAATTGATACCTGAAGCTTACGTGTACCATAAACGCAGAATCGATTGGACAAAATTTTATACACAAGTCAATAAATTTGGCAAAGCACGTCCGATTTTAAATAGCTGGTATCCGGAACATGCAAAGCTGACTTTCTTTTTGCCAACATTATTTATTTTAGGCGTGGATGTTGCGATTATTGCTCTTTTGTTCGGCGTTTATTTTCCAATCGTATTCTATTTAGACTATTTTATCGTACTATTTTTTACTTCATTATTTAGTAACAAAAGCTTAAAAATTGCGTCTCTTACTATAGTAGCTGTGTGTATTCAGTTTTACGGCTATGGCATTGGTTTCTTAAAATCGTTCGTTTTGATTCAGTTACTCAAAAAAGATCCAACAGTTGTGTTTCCTGAATTGTTTTTTAAAAAGTAATATATGACTAAAATTATTGGTTTAACCGGTGGAATAGGTAGCGGGAAAACAACCATTGCTCGCTACATCGAATCAAAGGGAATACCCGTATATATTGCAGACATCGAAGCCAAGAAAGTAATGGAACAGCCAAAAATATTTAATGCTTTACAAACTGCCTTTGGTACAGATATTGTGTCGAATGATGCTGTCAATCGAACCAAACTTTCTAAAATTGTTTTTAATAACCCTGAAAAATTAGCAGTACTTAATAGTATTGTTCATCCTGCAGTAAAAGAGCATTTTAAAGATTGGTTGAACGTTCATCAAGCAAGTCCGTATGTGTTGAAAGAAACGGCTATTTTATTTGAAACGGGCGGAAATAGTGATTGTTACAAAACAATTTCGGTAGTTGCTCCTGTAGAGAAAAGAATTGAACGTGTTGTGAAAAGAGATTCCCTAACAAAAGAGCAAGTGAAGGAACGAATGAACAATCAATGGAGTGATGAGCAGCGAATGAAAGCTAGCGATTTTGTTATTGTTAATGATGAAATTGAAGTTGCTAAAAAACAGGTGGACGAAATTCTTAATTTATTGAAAATTCAATAAATTATTACCCTTTTGTTAATGTTTGGTTAATGTATCAACATGTCAAATGTTAAAATGTTAAATTTGTATTGATGAATAAGTTGTTGTTTAGATTATTGGTTGTTTTAATGAGTATCTCTTTGATAGGGATTATTTTAGTTCAAGTATATTGGTTTAATACCTCGTTTCAAAACAATCAAGAACAATTTAAGTTTCATGTGAAACAAGTCATTGGAAATGTTGCAGATAAATTAAAGCAGCAAGAAATCATGACTTTTGTAGACAGAATTAATCAATACAAAGACAGTACCGGTTCCGACAAACTTGATACTGATTTTTTGGAGTTTGGTTACATTCAAAGAAATTCACAAACCAACGAAACAATTATTTATTCAAACAATATCATTTTTGATGATTTTAATTTTTCAACGTTCTTTGATAGAAATACAGATAGTTTAAAGTTAAAAGGAATTACTTCCAAAAGAAAAACGGAAGTGTATAATAACGGAATTGATAACGCAAGTCTGCAGAGAAAACCTGTTCCTGATATAAAAATTGAAAATTCAGGCAGAATGGAAATTCTCAATAAAATGCAGTATGAAATATCAGTGAATGATATTGCACAACGCTATCCTATTGAACATCGAATTTCGAATGCCAAGCTGAATGAGTTATTGAAACGTGAATTAACGGAATATGGTGTCAATACACCTTTTGAATTTGGAATTTACAGCAACGGTTTAGCAACAAAAGTTAAATCAGAACATTTCAAATTCGATAAAGAAAACACCTACAGTATTCCTGTTTTTGCAGATAATGAAGGTACAAGCAAGTTTCAGCTAATGTTGAGTTTTCCTGAGAAGAAGAAATTTTTATTTTCAAATTTAATAGGAATTACACTATTATCATTAGTTTTTACGTTAATTATAATTATCGCTTATACCAGTGCTTTGGGTCAATTAATTAGACAACGTCAAATTTCTGAAATTAAAACCGATTTCATTAATAACATGACGCATGAGTTTAAAACACCCATTGCAACCATTAATTTGGCCTTGGATGCCATTAAGAATCCGAAAGTGATTGACGACCCTGAAAAGGTCAAGCGATATTTGCAAATGATTCGCGATGAGAATAAACGAATGCATGCCCAAGTTGAAAACGTTCTGCGGATTTCCAAATTAGAAAAGAAAGAGTTGGAAATTAATAAAGAACCAGCTGATATTAATGAAATTATTGGCGATGCCATTGAGCATGTAAGCCTAATTATTGAAAGTAGAGAAGGGGAGATTAACACGCATTTCAATGCAGCTCGAACGACAGCTTTGGTAAATGATGTGCATTTTATCAATGTTTTGGTTAACATTTTGGACAATGCAATTAAGTATTCACCCAACAAGCCGATCATCGATGTGTATACTGAAAATGTAAAGGACTTATTAATTATAAAAATAAAAGATCAAGGAGCCGGAATGAGTAAAGTGGCTCAAAAGAGAATATTTGAAAAATTTTATCGCGAACACACGGGAGATATTCACAATGTAAAAGGACACGGACTAGGTTTAGCCTACGTAAAAAGAATTGTAGAAGAACATAATGGTCAGGTTTTTGTAGAAAGTGAAAAAGGAAAAGGAAGCACTTTCATTATTAAAATACCTGTTATAAATTAATTACAACTAATAAATATAGATACCACTAAAAAATAATTACCTATGGAAATGGAAAACAAAAAAATTCTTTTAGTTGAAGATGATCCGAATTTCGGAGCAATATTAAAAGATTACTTGATGCTAAATGACTTTGAGGTTACATTAGCTAAAAATGGAATGGAAGGATTTGAAAAATTTAAAAAAGACAATTTCGATTTGTGTATTTTAGATGTCATGATGCCTTATAAAGATGGTTATACGCTTGCTAAGGAAATCAGAGAAAAAAATAAAGAGATTCCTTTGATTTTTTTAACAGCGAAGTCAATGAAGGAGGATGTATTAAAAGGCTATAAAGTGGGAGCCGACGATTATTTGAACAAACCTTTTGACTCGGAAGTGTTATTGATGAAAATCAAAGCAATCATGCAACGCAAACAGTCTGAAAGTAAAACGGATAACACCAAATTTGAATTTACAATCGGAAGATTTCATTTAAATTCGAAGTTACGATTCTTAACTTTCGGCGAATTGGAACCAATTAAATTATCACCTAAAGAAAATGAATTATTGAAAATGTTGGCTTTACATGAAAATGATTTAATGCCACGTGAATTAGCTCTGACAAAAATTTGGAGAGACGATAATTATTTTACTTCCAGAAGTATGGACGTGTATATTGCCAAATTGCGTAAATATTTGAAATTGGATGAAGATGTAGAAATACTAAATATTCACGGAGAAGGTTTCCGTTTGGTTATCAAAAATAAAGTAGCGTAACTGCACTAAAAAGTCTCAGAAATGAGACTTTTTTTGTTTTATGAATATTCGATGGCCAATGCAAAACATTTTACATCATTCTTAATCACAAAAAGTTGATTCGGATCTTCTTCAAAAGTAGCTTGAATTTTAATAGCATCCCCCCAATGCAGCTCTTTTAAAAAGTTCATGTCAAAAGCTTTAATGCTATTTTTATAAATGGTTTTCGGTGGCAAGCAATCCAAACACCATTCTAAATATTTCACATTATTGGCATGATTGACAATGTCTAAATCAGACAATAGAACCACTTTGTTTTTTAAAAACGTAGTTGCTACATGCAAGTTGATTTTTGAAAAAGATTTTTCGGTGGGGACATTTTTAGGATACACTTCAAAGTGTTCAAAAGGCAAGGCCAAAGTTTCCGGTTTTCGCAATTCGGTATTTAAAACAACCCAATAGGTAAGTGAGCTGACCATTTTTTTATCTCCTACATACAATTCTAAAGCTCTCACCGAACGCGAACCCTGCATATCCACAATCCAAGTTTTTACTGTGACACAGTCTCGCCATTTGGGCAATTCAGTTACTTCCACTCGCATTCTACTCAAAACCCAAGCTTGGTTGTGAACTTGCATATCCGTAAAGCTCAAACCGCCCATTTCTGCATGAAAGCCGGCAGTTAGTTGCAAAATGTTGCACAATTCGGTATGTTTCAATTGTCCGTTTGGATAACATTGAATGAAATTAATTTCCCAGTTGGAGGAATAAATGGATGTGAAACGGGGTGAAATTGGCATTGGCTTAAACTTTATTTATTTAAATTCCTTATTGTGTAGTCAATTATTTCTTCTACATCCGATTCGTAATCAAACCACTTCACATATTCCGTCCGCTTAAACCAAGTCAGTTGCCGTTTAGCAAAACGACGTGTATTTTTTTTGATTTCTTCAATGGCAAACTCTAAGTTTGTTTTGCCATCCAAATAATCAAATAGTTCTCGATAGCCAACGGTTTGTAAGGCATTCAAATTTTTGTTGGGATGTAAATTTTTCACTTCTTCCAACAATCCGTCCTGCATCATGAGGTCGACTCTTCGATTGATCCGTTCGTACATTATTTCCCGATTGGCTTCCAATCCGATGATAATAGGTGTGAAATTTCGTGTACTTTTCTTCTGATTTAAAAAAGAAGAATAGGGTTTTCCGGTTCCCATACAAACTTCTACAAATCGCATCATACGTTGCGGATTTTGTAATGTCTGCGGATTCTCAGAACTAATTTTATTGTAATAAATGGGATCTAATTCTTGTAGTTTATTCTGCAGATAAATGATTCCTTCTTCGTCATAATTGTTTCTGATTTTCAAACGGACAGAAGGTTCAATATCCGGGAAATCATCAAAACCTCGCAAAACGGCATCCACATATAATCCCGAACCGCCCACCATGATTTGGATGTTGTTTTTCTGAAATAGTTCGTCCAATTTTAAAAGAGCTTCCCGTTCAAAATCACCTACGGAATAGTTTTCGAAAACCGATTTGTTTTGAATAAAATAATGTGGTGCAGCTTTCAATTCTTCCACAGAAGGAACAGCGGTGCCAATTTTCATCTCTTTGAAAAACTGCCTACTGTCGCAGGAAATAATGTCGCAGCCAAAATGTTTGGACAAAGTAATACTCAAAGCCGTTTTTCCTATGGCAGTTGGACCAACAATTGTAATCAGGTAATTAGTTTTCATCTAATGACTGTCCGCAGTTCTGACAATATTTTGCATCGGATAAGTGTGTTTCCGAACCACATTCAAAACAATGTAATTTGTTTGGCAGAGGCATTTTGGGAGTTGTGTTTTTAGCTAATTCAGCAGTTACAATTCCTGTAGGAACTGCAATAATTCCATAACCCATAATCATTACTAGTGAAGCAATGAATTGACCCAGCGGTGTGATTGGTGAAATATCACCATAACCCACAGTAGTTAAAGTAACAATGCACCAATAAATACTGGTGGGAATACTAGTAAATCCTGCTTCTTTGCCTTCTACCACATACATAATAGAGCCAATAACAATACAACTAATCAATACGAAATACATGAATACAAGTATTTTTCCTCTGCTGGCTACAATCGATTCTCTTAAATGCACCGATTGTCCGGAAAATTGCGGGTGATTGAGGATTTTGAAAAGTCGGAGTAATCGCAGAGCTCTTATTGTTGTAAAAATACTTGTACCGGCAAAGAAAAAAGAAAGGTACATAGGTAATGTTGCAATCAAATCAATAATTCCGTAAAAACTTAAAATATATTTAAGCGGTTTATTGATTGTGATAATTCTTAAAATATATTCAATGGTAAAAAATATAGTAATGACCCATTCCAAAAAAACCAATTGCTCATGATACTTCACATCAATTCCTTCAACGGTTTCTAGCATTACCAATAAAACACTCAAAAGTATAATTCCCAATAAAATCAGGTCGAATAATCTTCCGGCAACAGTATTTGTCCCATATATGATGATATGAGTTTTTTGTCTGAAAATTTCCCAAGATGATTTTACTGAATTCATGAGTATTTGATCAACTTTAGTGCTAATATAAAACTAAAATTTTACAATTTTCATTACTTTGTGTTTTCTTAAATAGGCTTGAATGATATTTCGGGTATCCCGATTATTTTGCATGTGAATGATAATGTTGTTGAGCACATCTGTATTGGTAATTTGATAGTTCAAATCGTAAAAACAGTAACCTTTGTAAATACCGCCTTCAATTAATACCGCCGAACGTTCTTGGAGGCTTCTACCGCGGTCGATAATTACCATATTTTCGTTGTCAAATAAGTTAGTTTCAATAAATTCCTGCACTCGTTCATTGTATTCTTCCGGCGAAATTACTCCTACGCAAGCTCCGTCACATTCTTTTATTTTGTATTTAAAACAGGCATTTTTTGTATCGTACAAACCATTGATTTTTTGGCAAAGATTGAACTGGTCGGTGAACTTAAATAATGCATTTTTTCCTTCTTGAATGGAGCTAAAGGAGGTAATTTCTTTTTTGCGACCATCCGCTTTTTGAAGTTTTAATGCCAAATAGCCGTTTTCATCTTTTTGTGCATACAAGGCCCACTGGAAAATGGTTTTGCGTTGAGCTCGATTGTAAATGGGTTTGTTGATTTTAATTTCTTCACTTTCTTTCAATAAAGCAATTAGTTCACTTCCGGTTTCTTCAAATGTTATCGCAAAAACTTCTAATTGAATTTTTTTGCATTTACGCGAAGTACCTGTAAAATGTTGATTGACCCTCTTTTTAATGTTTTTACTTTTTCCGATGTAAATTAAATTACCTTTTTCATTATGAATGTAATAAATCCCAGTTTTGGAAGGCAAATTTTCAACAATGTCTAATAATTTCGGTGACATACCCGATTTAATTTCGGTTTTCACCATGCTTTTGACAATTTCTTTTTCAATATCTTGAGCCAAAAGCATTTTGAATAATTTCACTGTTGCCATCGCATCGCCACTTGCTCGATGTCGGTCGGCCATCGGAATTCCCAGTGTACGAACCAATTTTCCTAAACTATATGATTCATGTCCGGGTAATAATTTTTTTGATAATTCAACTGTGCAAAGTGTTTGTTTATGAAATCGAAATCCCAATCTTCTAAATTCAGTTTGCAAAATTCGATAATCAAAAGAAGCATTGTGAGCTACAACAATACAACCTTCGGTCATTTCAATAATACGCTTAGCTACTTCATAGAATTTAGGTGCCGACCGCAACATGGCATTGTTGATGCCCGTTAATTTCACCACAAAAGGCTGAATGGGCTTTTCAGGATTCACCAAACTAATGAATTGATCAATCACCTCATGACCATCAAATTTATAAATGGCTATTTCGGTTATTCCTTCTTCGTTGTATTGACCTCCGGTGGTTTCTATGTCTAAAATTGCGTACATTTTCAATGGCAATGTCAAAAATCAATTGCAATATCAAAAATCAATTTCAAAATTTATATTCAATAACAATATTAAAAGTCAATTAAAATTGAATTTTATGATAAATATTGCAATTGCAATTGAGTTTGATTTTTGAAATTGACATTGTAATTGTTATTGAATTATTTTTTATTAATTATCATTTTTGATGAAATAGCAATTAACTCTTCAACTTCTTTTAAAAGTAAAATTCGGGTAATTTCATCGCCTTCTTTAATGTAGTTCAATATTTTTAAAGAGTTTCTTGATTCTTTTAATTCTTTAACTACTAATGTTAACTTAAAAATGAAGTCTTTATCACTAATTGTTCCCTGAGCTTCTCCAAAATTTAGTGAAGAACTTCCTGAAGATCTAATTAGTTGATTTTTATAATATTCATTTTCAAATGATTTATTCAAATTTCTTGTAAAAAAATACATTCACCAGCAAAACGAACAAATCGATCTTCAAAGTTGAATATTTTCTCCGTAAAAATATTGTTTTCTTCCATTTAAATTTATTGATTGATTTTTGATATTGAACTTGATTTTTGATATTGAAATTATCTGCTGCCAAAGATACTACTTCCAATCCGAACCATGTTACTACCACATTCGATGGCGAGTTGGTAATCGCCACTCATGCCCATGGATAACGTTGTCAGATGGCAGTTGTCAGTTTTCATTTGACTGTGTTTATCAAAAATAGCTTTTAAATGTAAAAACTCTCTTTTTATTTGTGTTTGATCATCAGTAAATGTCGCCATTCCCATCAGACCGACAATTTTGATATTTGCAAACTGGTCTTTGTCACACTGAACTTGTTTCAGCATCTCTTCTAATTCATTTTTATCCAAACCAAATTTCGTTTCTTCTTCGGCAATGTGAATTTGCAACAAACAATCTACTTTCTTACGCCATTTTGCAGCCAATCGATTGATTTCTACTAGCAGTTTCAAACTATCCACACCGTGAATTAAATGCACATAGGGAATCATATATTTCACCTTATTCGATTGCACATGACCAATCATGTGCCATTGAATATCTTTTGGCATTTGTTGCCATTTTTCGGTCATTTCTTGGATTTTGTTTTCGCCAAAAATACGTTGACCGGCGTTGTAGGCTTCCATCAAATCAGCAACCGGTTTGGTTTTCGAAACGGCTACTAAAGTTACGTGTGGCGGAAGAGCGGATTTTATCTTTGCTAAATTATTTGCTATTGACATTTTATTGCTTTTATTAGAACACAGATTTAAGAAATTTTAAAAATTAGAAAAGCACTTATATAAATGATGCTTTACTTAAACTGTGATTTTTATTTGCATATATAGTTATACTTATAAAATCAATCACAGGTGGGATATCTACTGGCATTTTAAATATTTGTGTGATTTCTCCTTTGTCGAAATGACAAAGAATGCGTTTGCTTTTTTTCTCTAAATTCTATCTTCTAAACTTCCATCTTCCATCTTCCATCTTCCATCTTCCATCTTTTCACAATTCATACACCATCAAACCACTTCTAAACTTTGGTTCAATATAGGTACTTTTCGGAGGCATAATCAAATTGTTATCTGCCAAAGCCTTTATCTCAGAAATGTCTGAAGGATAAAGCATAAAACCGACTTCAAATTCGCCTTCATCAATCAATTCCTTGAGTGTTAAAATCGATTGCTTTCCGGGAATGTATTCAATACGTTCGTCGTTACGCAAATCGTCAATTCCAAGCAGCGGTTGCAAAACTTTGTTGTATAAAATTTGAGCATCTAAGTTTTCTAAAATAGTTGGATTTTTAGTTTCTTGCTTGTAAAAAAGTGCGTAAAAATTACCATCTAAATACATGCCAAATTCAAACTTACTTTGTGGCTTCCACAATTCTTGTTCTTTGTTTTTAATGATGAAATGTTCTTCTAATTTCAATAAGAAATCAATTGTTTCATACCCGTTTAAATCACGAATAATTCGATTGAATTCGAAAATTTTGACATTACTTTCAGCAATTAAAAAACTCATGAAATAGTTCAAGTTTTCGTTGCCCAAATGCTTGTCTTGGTCATATAATAATTCAGCTGAAGCCGAACGATGATGACCGTCGGCAATGTATAATTCTGGAATCAATTCAAATTGTTTTTGCAACCACTGAATTTCTTCGGCACTTTCAATTTTCCAAAGCTGGTGCTTTTCTTTATTGGTTGTGGAATAATTGTAGATGGGCTGACTTTTTTTCTTTTCTTCAATCCATTGATTAATCGATGGATTATCCGGATAGGTAATCAAAACAGGTTCGGTATTAAAACCGGTTTGATGCAAATAATCTTTGAATAATTCCACCCGATATTGCAAGGTATCTTCGTGTTTTTTAATCACATTGTTTTTGTAATCTTCAATGGATGTTCCCGCAACAATTCCGGTAAATACATTGGTTTTAGTTTGAATTTCATACAGAAAGAAAACGGGTTGATCTTCTTCTATAAAAATTCCGTCAGCCTTAAAATCTTGGTATTTATGAGCTACACCTTTAAAACGTTTATCCAACGTGATTTTTTGCGAATGCACATAAGCCGGATGAATCACATGTAAAAATGAGTATGGATTAAAATTCAGCCACGAAGCCAGTTCGGTCTGACTGTAATCGTCATAATTTCTACAAGTAACCAAAGCGACTTTGTCCGGTGTGGGACGAACGGCTTTAAAGGGGATTATTTTGCTCATGATATAGTTTGCAGTCTCAGTCTCAGGTTGCAGTTTCAATCTGCGACTAAAAACTGCGAATGTTTACTTTAAAAATTGTTTTGAAACTTTCTCCGACTTTTTACTTTCCGAATAATCGTAAAAACCTTCACCGGATTTCACCCCTAATTTTCCTGCCATTACCATATTCACTAAAAGTGGACAAGGGGCATATTTTGGATTTTTGAAACCGTCGTACATCACATTCAAGATGGAAAGACAAACATCTAAGCCAATAAAATCAGCCAATTGCAAAGGTCCCATTGGGTGAGCCATTCCTAATTTCATCACCGTGTCAATTTCTTGAACTCCAGCAACTCCGTTATACAATGTTTCAATGGATTCATTAATCATCGGCATTAAAATTCGATTAGCCACAAAACCAGGATAGTCGTTTACTTCTGTAGGTATTTTGCCTAATTTGACTGATAAATCCATGATGATATTGGTCACTTCATCTGAAGTATTATACCCACGAATAATTTCAACCAATTTCATAATCGGCACCGGGTTCATAAAATGCATACCAATTACTCGTTCCGGATGAACCACTTGAGCTGCAATTTGTGTGATGGATATGGATGAAGTATTCGTTGCCAAAATCACATTGTGATCACAAACATCACTTAGTTGTTTAAAAATTGTCATTTTTAAGCCTACATTTTCAGTGGCCGCTTCCACAACTAAATCACAACCTACAACTCCGTCATTAATGTCGGTATAAGTTATAATGTTTGAAATGGTTTGGTGTTTGTCATCTTCAGAAATAGTGCCTTTTGCTACCATTCTATCCAAGTTGGAAGCAATAGTTGCGATACCTTTTTCTAACGATTTTTCAAATTTATCAATTAATTTTACTTTAAATCCGCTTTGAGCAAAGGTGTGAGCAATTCCGTTACCCATGGTTCCTGCTCCGATTACTGCGATTGTTTTCATTATGTATTTTTAGTTTGTTTTTGTTTCAAGTTTCAAGTTTCAGGTTTCGCAACAACTTGAAACCTGAAACTTGAAACAAATTATTTCCCCATAGAATCAATAATCATATATGCCACTCGCAACGCCTCTGTTCCATCTTCCAACGTCACAACTGGAGTTGTGTTATTGTTAATCGCATTCGCAAAAGTTTCCAATTCATCTAAAATAGCGTTGTTCAAAGAAACTTCAGGATTATCAAAATAAATTTGTTTTTTGATTCCTTCCGCATTTTGTAAAATCATGTCAAAATCACCTGGGACTTCCGGTGCGTCTTTCATTTTTACCACTTCACACACTTTGTCTAAATAATCGACAGAGATGTAAGCGTCTTTTTGAAAGAAGCGAGATTTTCGCATATTTTTCATCGAAATTCGGCTCGAAGTGATATTGGCAACACAGCCATTTTCAAATTCAATTCGTGCATTGGCAATATCTGGCGACTGACTCAAAACAGAAACACCACTGGCGTGAACGGCCTTTACTTTTGATTTCACCACACTTAAAATAGCATCAATATCGTGAATCATTAAATCTAAAACCACGGGAACATCTGTGCCTCTCGGATTAAACTCCGCCAAACGATGGGTTTCTATAAACATCGGATTGTGAATTTGGTTTTTCACTGCTATAAATGCCGGATTGAATCGTTCCACATGTCCTACCTGACCTTTAATATGATGTTCTTTTGCTAAAGCAATGATTTCTTCAGCTTCCTCAACAGTTGTGGCAATCGGTTTTTCTACAAAAACATGTTTGCCAGATTTGATGGATACTTTAGCACATTTGTAATGGGAAAGGGTAGGAGTAACAATGTCAATGACATCTACAGCATGAATTAATTTGGCAATAGTGTCAAAACGCTTATAACCAAACTCGGCGGCTATTTTTTCGGCATATTCTGCGTTTTCATCATAAAAGCCAACTAATTCATATTTTTCAGATTGATTTAATAATCGTAAGTGTATTTTTCCAAGGTGTCCGGCACCTAAAACGCCAATTTTTAGCATAAAAGTAAATTTTATCAAAAATAGTAATATTAAAAGAAATTACAATCCTTAAAATTCCAAAATCCAATATATTTCCCAACAGTTTACTCGTCTGCATCAATTTTGGAATTTGGAATTTTAGAATTTGGAATTTGATCTTTTTAGGTATATTTTTACCCAAACAAACTGTACTCCCAAATTGAAAGATACATCAAAACATCAAGGACTCCGAAATCAGTTAGTCAAACTTTTGGAAGAAAAAGGCATAACTGATAAAAATGTGTTGGAAGCAATCAATAAAATTCCAAGACATATGTTTTTAGATTCTGGTTTTGAACAATACGCCTATCAAGATAAAGCTTTTCCGATTGGAGCCGGACAAACCATTTCTCAACCTTATACAGTAGCTTTTCAATCACAATTATTAGAGGTAAAAAAGGAACACAAAATACTTGAAATCGGCACGGGTTCAGGCTATCAAACAGCAGTTTTATGTAGAATGGGAGCGAAAGTTTTTTCGGTAGAAAGACAATTGGAGCTGTTTAAAAAAACTTCTCGTTTTTTACCCACTTTGGGCTTAAACCCGAAAAAATTTGTTTTTGGAGATGGCTACAAAGGCTTGCCGGAAGATGCACCTTTTGATAGCATCATTGTAACAGCTGGTGCTCCATTTATACCCAATCCATTAATGGCACAGTTGAAAATAGGAGGAAGGCTAGTTATTCCGTTAGGAGATAAAAATCAAGTAATGACCTTGTTGGTAAGAGCATCTGAAACAAAATTTGTCAAACAAGAATTCGGCGAGTTTCGATTTGTACCACTTTTAGAGGATAAAAATTAGTCAATATTTTATATTTTTGAATTAAATTAATCAGCTATGCTAAGAAAATTAATTTTTTTATTATTACCTCTGGTTGCACAAGCCCAAGGTTATACAAGTTTTTTTACCGGTAATACCGCAAATATTAACACTGTACCTACTTTTGGCGTTTGTTTGATGGGAGGAGCAACCGAAAATGACGAAGCCATGAAATGGTTGTTGCAAAGAGCCAATGGGGGTGATGTGGTAGTAATTAGAAGTACTGGCGGAAACGGCTACAACAATTATTTTTATTCACAATTAGGGATTACTGTGAATTCAGTAGAAACATTAGTAATTACCTCAGTTGCTGGTGCTACACATCCTTATGTTATGGATAAAGTTGCCAATGCCGAATTGATTTGGTTTGCAGGTGGAGATCAATCCAACTATGTTAATTATTTTAAAAATAACGCGTTGGAAGATGCACTCAATTATCATGTCAATGTGAAAAATGCTCCTATTGGAGGCACGAGTGCAGGCATGGCTATTTTAGGATCCCATTATTACAGTGCGATGTTTAGTTCGGTAACTTCAAGTCAGGCACTTAGTAATCCGTACAATACAAATGTTACCTTGGGAAGTAATGATTTTTTAAATATTCCTTTTTTACAAAATGTTATTACAGATACGCACTATGATAATCCGGACAGAAGAGGTCGCCATACTGCTTTTTTGGCACGAATAGCAAAAGATGAAAACATCAGAAGCTTTGGAATTGCTTCCAATGAATATGTGTCCGTTTGTATAGCAGCTGATGGAAAAGCGTATGTGTATGGTGCATTTCCACAATATCAGGAATTTGCTTATTTTTTACAAGCCAATTGTGCGACTCCTTTTGTTCCTGAAACATGTATTTCCGGAAGTCCGTTAACTTGGAATAACAACGGACAAGCAGTTAAAGTGTATAAAGTACCCGGTACCATGACAGGTACCAATTTTTTAGATTTATCAGATTGGACAACCGGCGTGGGTGGTTCTTGGGAAAATTGGTCAGTTGTGAATGGAACAGTAAATTTTGCTACAGGAACTCCAAATACTTGTATTCTTTCATTAGATGATTTACCAATTGAAAATGTTCAAATATCTCCTGTTCCTTTTAAAGATTCTTTAATTATTCGAGGACTTCAAAATTCCTTGGTAACACTTTTCGATTTTCAAGGCAGACAAGTTTTGAAACAAAAAGTTGGACCAAATGAAATAATTAATACGTCAAATTTACCGGCAGGAATGTATGCCGCTAAAATTGAAGTGGATGATAGAGTAGTATTTAAAAAGATTCTGAAAAATTAATAGAAAACCTGCCTTGCAGCAGGTTTTTATTGTCCAATTATTGAAATATAACGCTCTAAACTTTCTTTTTCATTTTGAGCAATGAAGAGTAAAAAATCTTCTTTATTACTCTTAGTTTGAGCGGTTTCTAAAGCTTGATAATAGCTCATTCTATTGTCATAATCACCTTTGATATTGGCAATTACAAAACCATGCTGTAATAAAATTAAATTCATTACCAAGCGAGAAGTTCTACCATTACCATCAATAAATGGATGAATGGTCACTAATCTTTCATGCATTTCTGCCGCTAAAATCACCGGATGCAACTTGCTTTTTTGACTTTCATACCACATAAAATAGTCTTCCATTTCTTTAGGGACTAAATAGGGTTGTGGAGGCATGTGACTACTTCCTTTAATCATTACTTGCACTCTGCGATATCTTCCGGCGTCTTCCGGAATGATCCCGCGAAGAATTAAATTATGAATGGATAATAATTCTCGCTCATTAAACGAAAAACCTCTTTCCATCAATTGCTTGATGTAACCAATTGCTTCTTGGTGATTGATTGCCTCTAAATGTTCCCGCATACTTTTGCCAGAAACGGTTAATCCCTCATTAATTACTAAATCTGTTTCTCGTAAAGTCAAGGTGTTTCCTTCAATCCGATTGCTTTCAAAAGTGTATTCTAACTCAAGAGCTTGTGCTATTCTAAAACTGTCATTTGCTCTTTTTTGGTCGAGAATTTTCTTCAAAACGTCAATCTCGTTCAAAATAGTTTTCAGTGAAGTTGACAGTTCACTTCGTTTGAAATTGACAGTGTATTTAATTTGTTCTTCTGCTACTTGTAACGCCTTTAAAGCGTATTCATCCGTTCCAATCTCGTAGAGAATTTTCTCTTTAAGCCAAGCAATCAGCAATGTTTCATAATCGATTTCTAACAACGTTGCCAATTTAGAAATTTGTTCTTTGGTTGGTTTTCTGGTTCCACTTTCAAATTTACTAATCAAAGCCTGATCGATCCCAAGAAGTTGAGCCACTTCACGAGTTTTTAAATTCTTAGTCTCTCTTGCAGTTTTTAATAAATCTTTCATCGCTTTGAATTGTCATGACAAATTTAGTCATAATTTTTGAATTATTACACTTCTGTCAAAAAAAAAGTCAACAGATTATTACCGTTAATCTGTTGACTGTTACTACTGTTTAATGCGTTTGCTATTTTTTAGGTTTCGAAGGCAAAGAGCCGTCTTTTCTCATTTGTTCAGCAATCTCTTCAATAATAAAACCGGCGGTTTCATTGATATGTCCTTCCACATTGGATGATTTTGTTGTGCCTGACCAAATTAACTTATTTTCTTTCAATGAAAATACATTTGTTTCAATGAAATAATAGGTGTTTTGAACATAGTATCCAGGGTCATAAAAATAGGGAGAATAATTGCCATACCAACCGCCAAACATTCCACCATAATAGTTGTTATATCCGTAAGCTCCATAATATAAGGATGTATTCATTCCCGGCACATAATCAGTCTCTGTTTTGGTGTCAACTAAACGAAGCGTAACTACTCCTTCAAAATTTTCAAGTTGTAAAAGCTTTCCAATCATTTCCGGAGTCATATCTTTATTTCCTTGGTGTAAAAAATTATAGGAAGTTTTGAATCCGGGATTAAATTCATGAAATTTAGTTTCAACTATTCTGCGTGTAACATCATTTTTTAGAATAGCAACAACTAAAACTTTTTTAAATTGTTCGTTTGCGACTGTAGTTTCGGGATCTCTCCAGCTTTGAACAATGGTTGTATTACTGCTGCTACAACTTAATAAGAATGCAAAAGCTATGATTCCAATAATTTTTTTCATAGAGGATAAAGTTGACTTAAAAAATATTTTTAGATTTTAATAGGTTGTAAATATATTATTATTATAAAAATAAATGTTAAAATCAGAATGATTTTTTAACACGATCGATGTCCCTTTTGGTATCTCTTTCCTTGATGGATTCGCGTTTATCGTAATTTTTCTTTCCTTTACATAAGGCGATTTCAAGTTTAGCCAGTCCTTTTTCGTTGGTATATAATCGAAGCGGAACAATCGTCAATCCTTTGTTTTGGACACTTTTTTCTAGACTTTTCAGTTCTTTTTTGTTTAATAGAAGTTTGCGTTCGCTTTTAGCTTTGTGGTTGTAGTGATTGCCATACAAATATTCTTCAATGGTAGAATTGATGACAAAAAGTTCGCTGTTATGAAATTCGCAAAAGCTTTCAGCAATGGACGCTTTGCCTAATCTAATAGATTTTATTTCTGTACCTGTTAATACAATTCCTGCATCAAATTTTTCGATGATTTCATAATCAAAACGAGCTCTTTTATTGAGTATGTTGATTGTTTTTAGCATAGGAAGGCAAATATACTAACTATTTTCAAAGTTGATCGGTAGTACGTGCATCTTAAGTTAATCGTTGATGAACTTTAAATCATGAGTGATCACATCATCTGCAACAGTAAGTGTATATAGACTTCCAAATTCATTTTCTGGAATCATTTGGTACATTTCTTTTCCTAAATAACTATTGATTAGTGCAGGAATAGTATTACTGTGTCCAACGATCAAAATGGTTTTTCCCTTATTTAATGCCACTAGTTCATTTAATGCAAAGTCGTTGTGATTATAATAGTGAATTCCTTTTTTCTGCGAATCTGCAATCATCGAACAGGTAGTGGCCGTTCTTTTTGTATTTGTTGAATAAAAAAGATCAATGGGAAGGTCTTCAAAAAAATCAGCCCATTTTTGAGTTCTGGCGATGCCCTTTTCTGATAGCTCAGGGTCTTGAGATGAAGTTTCTTTTTCGCAGTGTCTGATCAGATATATGGTAGTTATAGAATCTGATTGTGACCAAATTCCCGAAGAAAGTAGTAAGCAAATGGAAAGATACAGTAATCGCATACAATATTTTTTTAGGGTAAATATACCGTAAAAAAGTTTACAATTCTTTTTGATTATTTTTTGGTATATACTATTCAAACACTTACTTTTGCCAACACTTTTCGGGATGTAGAGCAGCCTGGTAGCTTACTAGCATGGGGTGCTAGGGGTCGCTGGTTCGAATCCAGTCATCCCGACAAGACAAATCCTTTGAGCTTTGCTCAAGGGATTTTTTATATACAAATTTGCCAAGCTCGCTTGAGCAAATTTGTATATAAAAAATCCCAAAACTTTTGCAAAA
>NZ_JBILTE010000067.1:0-12867 GCF_044371705.1 Flavobacterium sp.
TTTCCGATTTTTCAATTATCGTTACATAACTGAACCGATGGTTTCGCCATTCTTGTGCGAGTTCTGTCCAATCAAAACTATTTTTGATATAGTGGTGGATAAATCGATGCGTTTCCTTTTGTAAGGATTGTATAATGGTTTCCTCATCTGCCTTATTTTCGGCATAATTCATTACTTCTTGGTCGTTTGAAATGCCGTTCATCCGAATAGGCTGTAGCAAAATTAAGCCTTCTAACGAACGCAAACGCGACAAAGCCACGTAGGCTTGTCCGGGAAGAAAAACCTGCGATACATCCAAAGCAGCTTTGTCAAAAGTGAGTCCTTGACTCTTGTGTACCGTTATTGCCCAAGCCAATTTGATGGGATAATGTACAAAAGTGCCTAAAACTTCTTCGGATATTTCCTTGGTTGCCTCATTTACGGTGTATCGTATGTTTTTCCATTCGTACTTTTCAACTTCGATGATTTTATTTTCTTCCGGAAAACGAATTAAAATTTCACGTTCGGAAAGCGAGTGTATAAAACCCATTTTTCCGTTGAAATAATTTTTTTCTGGTGACAAATCATTTTTTATAAACATGATTTGAGCACCCACTTTTACTTGTAAAAACTCATCAACAGGAAACAATTTTTCAGGAAAATCGCCCACAATTTCGGGAGTATATGAATGTACTTCTCCGCTCAAATCAAGTAAAGCCTGCGAATTGATAGTATCGGCTTTTGCGTTATGAGTGGTTAACGTTATGTATCCTTTATTGGCTTTCAGATCAAAATCGGGTTTGACATATTGATTTAATAGTTGCATATCTTCTGATGCAATTTTATTATTTCTTAAATTATTTAAAACTGAAATAAAACTTCTATCTGTTTGTCTGTAAATATGAGTCAATTCAACATAAAGTGGCGGATTTTGTTGTACAACATGTGCGTTGAAAAAGAAGATTCCTTTGTAATACTTTTTTAAAACATGCCATTCTTCATTTTTAACAACCGGTGGCAATTGCAATAAATCCCCTATGTATAAAACTTGAACACCTCCAAAAGGTTGTTCCTTCTTGCGAACTTTACGCAGCATAAAATCAACAGCATCCAAAACATCGGCACGAAGCATACTTACTTCATCGATAATCAGAAGGTCCATATTTTGAATGACCGAACGCTTTATGTTGTTCATTTTGAAATGCTTACGTAAACTATCCTTCGTCTCAAATTTGATAAAATGACTCATTTGTGGAGCAACATCGAAGGAGGGAATAAAACCACCAAACGGCAATTGAAACATGGAGTGAATCGTAACTCCACCGGCATTTAATGCGGCAATTCCCGTTGGGGCAACTACTACGGTATTTTTGTGGGTGTTTTGAATAATTTGATGAAGAAGCGTGGTTTTTCCGGTTCCAGCTTTTCCTGTTAAGAAGATAGATTGATGCGTTTGATTGACAAACTGCAACACTTGTTTTGCGGTTGGTGATAATGTATTCATTTGGCGTATAGTTTAATAGGTCGAAAATACAAAAGTGTTAGCAGTAATCAACTATTTGAATGAAAAAAGTTTAAACAACACCATAAAAAAACGAATAAACCTCTCGTAATGAGAGGTTTAAAGTTAACTTTTCTGGTAATGACTATTTTTTCTTTGGATCGGTTGCTTCAGTTGGAGTTCTCTCAGAAGTCTTTGCTTTGTACTCATCATTCAAAATTTTGATGATTTCTTCAGTTACATCATACTCATCTTTTGCGTAAAGAATCGTGGCAGCATCTCCTGTTCCGTAAATGTAATTAAAACCCTTTTCTTTACCGTATGCTTTTATATACTTTTTTATTCGAGTAACAAGCGTATCCATTTCTACAGCAGCAGCCTCTTGCGTTTCTCTCATGATTAATTGTTCCTTACGAGCTAAATTATCTCTTCTTTGCTGTAATTCCGGACCTTTTGCTTGAGCCCATTGCATTCCGTATGCTTGTGCATTTTTTTCAAAATTCTGTGCTTCATTTTGAAACTGGGCAATTTCAGCATCCATTTGTTTGCCTTTAGCTTTGATTATTGCATCATATTTTGCTTTAATATCTTTGGCTTCCAAATTCTCATCCACTAGTTTAGAAGTATCTACATAAGCAGTTTTAAAATCGCCAGTTGCAGTTTCAGAAGCACCTTCTTTTTTTGTTTCAGTTTTGTCACAAGAGATTAATAAAAAAGCAAAAGCTGCGGCTACTAATAATTTTTTCATTGGTTCAAGTTGTTTTAAATATTTTTGGTAAAAGTAGTAAATTCAAGTTAAGTACCAAATTATGTTGACCGAAGTTGCTCGTTCAATCAATTGTTTTTAATGATATAAATATGAGAGGAATATTCTGATTTCTTCTTTGCGTATATATTGGATTTTAAACCCAAAAAAAGACCTTTGATAACATTCATTTTGCCAGATTTGTTTTTTTCGGAAAGCAAGGAAACATAAAAACTATCAAAGTACATAGGTTGTACTTTTGCAACTTTTAAATGGCTTACATCGAATAATTTTTGAATTGCGGTTTTTGAGAAATGCCACAAATGTCTAGGAACATCATAAGCTGCCCAATATTTTCCATAATATTTTGCATCAAAAGATTTAAAATTTGGAACTGCTACAATAATTGTTCCTGTTGGTTTAATGATTCTTTTCAATTCTTCAATTTGTTCTTCGAGATTCGGAATATGTTCCAAAACATGCCACAAAGTAACCACATCAAAAAAATTGTCTTCAAATTCCGTTGTTGATTTGGCCAGACACAATCCTTTCGTTCTTGTCAAAGAAGCTGCTTTTTCATTCGGTTCAATGCCAAAGGTTTTCCAATGTGCCATATGTGCTTCCGCTAAGAAATCACCTGTTCCGCAGCCAATATCTAAAACCTTTCCCTTTTCGCCATTGCAATATTCTATCAAATCCACTTTTTGTCTAATTGCTCTACGACGAATAAAATGATAGATTTTTTCAAACCAAGTTCTTTTAGAATCAGTATGAGAAATATAATCTTGGCTCTCATAATAAGAAGCCAACTTATCTAAACTTGGTTGCGGATATGTTTTTAGCAACTGCAACTCTTCATCAAAAAGCAACTCGAAAGTTTCTCCTGACACAGAATAGTCCTTTACTTTGATATAGGGGTTTTTTGAAAAATTCATAAATTATTTTCAATTTATTAAACGCAATTTTTTAACTAATTGCTCCTTATCGCCTATTATACTTGACTTTTTACAAATCGTTTCACGTGGAACAATCCATTCCATTTGTTTTATCTTCCCATATAAATTAATAATATAGAAATATCTGAAGGCGACACACCGCTAATTCTAGAAGCCTGAGAAATGGTAACCGGCCGTATTTTGTTTAATTTGTCTTTGGCTTCATAGGACAACGATTTGATTTTATTATAATCAAATGTTTCGGGAATATGCAAATCTTCTAATCGTTTTAATTTATCGGCGTTTTGTCTTTCCTTTTCGATATAACCGGAATACTTTATATTAATTTCAGCCTGCTCTACAATTTCATGATCTAAATCATGGGATTCAATATACTCCTTCACTTTACCAAACTTCACGATGTCTTCCAAATCAATTTGCGGACGTGAAAACACTTTATACATTTTGTCCGACTGTGTCATTAATGCACTACCTTTTTGCTCTAATACAGGATTAGCTTCTTCTTGGGTGATACTTGTTTCTTTAAAAAAAGCAACCATTTTATCAGATTCAGAAAATTTGTATTCCATCCGCTTTAATCGCTCTTCTTTGGCTAAACCAATTGCAAAACCTTTTGGTGTTAATCGGAAATCTGCATTATCTTGACGTAAAAGCGTTCGATACTCTGCTCGTGATGTAAACATTCGATACGGCTCTTCTGTGCCTTTAGTAATCAAATCATCAATTAAAACGCCAATATACGCTTCATCTCTTTTCAAGATAAACGGTTCAAGTTCTTGTACTTTTAAAGCGGCATTAATACCAGCCATCAATCCTTGTGAAGCGGCCTCCTCATAACCGGTCGTGCCGTTTATTTGTCCTGCAAAATACAATCCATCAACCAACTTTGTCTCTAACGTATGCTTTAATTGGGTTGGCGGAAAATAATCATATTCAATGGCATAACCAGGCCTAAAGAACTTTACTCTCTCGAAACCTACAACTGAACGCAATGCTTTAAATTGAATTTCTTCCGGCAACGAAGTTGAAAAACCATTCACGTACACCTCCACTGTATTCCAACCTTCAGGTTCTACAAAAAGTTGGTGTCTGTCTTTGTCGGCAAACCGATTAATTTTATCTTCAATTGACGGACAATATCTTGGTCCCGTACTTTGAATCCTTCCGTTAAACATGGGCGAACGATCAAATCCTTCACGCAACAAATTGTGCACTTCAGGCGACGTATAGGTCATCCAACAAGACTTTTGAACTTCTAAAGGTTTAGAACTTTCTAAATAAGAAAATTTATAAGGAACTTCATCACCCTTCTCTTCTCGCATCTTAGAGTAATCCAAAGATCTCCCGTCTACTCGTGGTGGTGTGCCTGTTTTCATTCGACCGGATTCAAAACCTACCTTCACTAAATCCTCTGTAATTCCAAAAGCAGCACTTTCACCAGCTCTTCCTCCTCCAAATTGTTTTTCACCTATATGAATCAAACCATTTAAAAAAGTCCCATTTGTAAGCACCACAGTTTTCGAATGAATCTCTACTCCCAAGGATGTGCGGATGCCTCTTATTTCATTATTATCAATAATCAATCCTGCAACCATTTCTTGGTAAAAATCTAAGTTGGGAGTTTGCTCCAACATCAAACGCCATTCTTCTGCAAAACGCATCCGATCACTTTGAACACGCGGTGACCACATGGCAGGACCTTTTGATTTATTAAGCATTTTAAACTGAATAGCAGTCCTGTCCGAAACGATACCGGAATACCCGCCTAAGGCGTCAATCTCACGAACAATCTGTCCCTTTGCAATTCCTCCCATAGCAGGATTGCACGACATCTGCCCAATAGTTTGCAAATTCATTGTAACCAGAAGCGTTTTGCACCCCATGTTCGCAGCAGCTGCAGCAGCTTCCGAGCCGGCATGTCCCGCACCCACAACAATCACATCATACTTGTCTTGAAACATTTTGTTTGTTTTATAAATTGTTCCACGTGAAACATGGGCACTGTACTACTTACTCTGTTCCACGTGGAACATACTGATTTTTTCTTCTTCTTTGCTTCTCATAAGGTCTTCATCCTTGGGTGTTTTATCCTTGTAACCACAATAGTGCAAAATCCCATGAATCATTACTCTTTTTAATTCTTCATCAAAAGAAACATTAAAATCTTTTGCGTTTTCTTTGACACGTTCAACAGATATGAAAATATCACCTTGTAAAAAGTTTCCTACTGAGTAGTCAAAGCTAATAATGTCCGTTAATGTGTCGTGATTTAAGTATTGAATATTGATGTTCAACAGATAATCATCTGAACAAAAAATATAATTCAATTCTCCTTCTTGTTTGTCCTCTGAAAGAATAACTGCGGAAACCCAATTTGAATAGGCCTTTTCATTGACTAACTTGAAAGGAAGCTCATAGGTATAACTAATCATTCGTCTTAAAATATTCTTGCACCTTTTGGTTAAAATTGGGTCGCAAAGGTAATGTTTGTCTGTTTAAAATCTCAATACTATTTAAATATTCTTTTATATCGGGTGTCAAAAGATTTGAATTGGAATTGTACTCTTTCGTATTTGTTTGCGATTGACGCTTGGAATCTTCTCCCTGTTGTTGAATTGCCTTTTCAAGTTTCAACATTTCATATTTTATATTCAACATCCGCTGTAACACTTCATTTTTAAACCCTTTGTTTAAAATTTGCTTTTCTGCATCTTTCATTTGATCCAACACTTTTTTTCCATCAGGAGTCAAGCCCTGCTTACTTAAAGCATCTTGCAACTGCTCACGCAATCGACGCTGTTCCTTATATATCTCCATTAATTCCTTGGCATTTTGCTCACTGTCACCACCGCCTCCATTGGAACCATTCGAACCGGATTGTCCCGGTTTTTTCCCTTTGTCGCCTTCTTTCCCTTTGTCGCCTTCTTTATCGCCTTTTTTATCACCGCCTTCTTTCTCACCCTTTTGCATTCCCTCTTTCATCTTTTCACTAAGACCTTGTTGCTTCTGAATAATATCGGGTAATTGCCCACCACCAGATCCACTACCAGGTTTTGGCTTTCCTTTGCTTTTTCCGGAGCCTGAACCAGACATTTGCATTTGCATAGCATTCAACATATCACTCAGCAAATCAGCCAAACGATTGGAAGCAGCAACTGTATACTGTTGGAACGAAACACCTCTTGAAACATTAGCATCTGCAAAAACTTCCAGCGAACGATCTACATTATAATGAACATTGCCAATTTCTTCGGTAACCTTTTCCGTAAGCATTGGATTTCGCAAGGATAAAGCAAACAAACTATCATCTACATGCTTGAATTGCTGCTTTAAATCTTGTTGTTTCTTTAGATATTTATTGTACGAAGGCGAACCTCTACTAATTGTTTTAAAATTATCCATCAGACCCTCTTGGGTAAAAGAAAACGCTAATAAATTATCTAAAATTTGTCGCAACATCGCCACATCTTCTTCCAATTGTTCAGCAGCATCTGAGGCCATGCTTTCCATCATAGAAGCTCCCATTTGTTTCATCTTTTCTGCGGCACTTTTCTGTTTGGGTTTGGCTTTATCTTTTTGCTCTTTCTGAAGTTCATCGGAAGCTTTTTGCATGTCTTCCTTAATACTTTCCTCTTGCTTCTCATCGGAAGGAATATCCATCGGCTTCTTTAAATCCTCATTTTCCTTATCTAAATCACGCAATTCCTTTTGTAAATCATTGAACTCTTTATTTAGTTTGTTCTGATTATCATCTGTATTTTTTTCGTCTTCTTTTGCTAACTGTTCTTGCTTTTGAGCCAACTTATCTAATTTCTCAGCCAATTGTTGAGCTTTGCGTTCCACATAATAACGCTTGGTCAATTCGACTAATTGCTCCAAATTTTTCGTTTGATTTTTAGAACTTTGTTTAAACTCATTCATCTTTTCAAACAAATCTTCCTCTTGTAATTTCTCAGATAATTTTTGCAATTCATCTAACAATTCCTGATTTTCCTCTGCTTCCTTTTTCGAATTCTCCAACCGTTCTTCCAATTGCTTTTTGAATTCATCATTGGAATCTGATTTAAATTCCTTTAAGTTATCTTCCAACTTTTTAGAAAATTCCTTCATCATTTGTTCTTGCTGTTTTTGACGTTTGATGAAATCATTGATCTTTTGCTGATCTTTAAAATCCAATTGTTTATTCTCTTTCCCCATCTTTTGCAATTTCTCCAATTCCGATAATTGCTTGTCTTGGTTTTTAATGGATTTTTGTAAACTATTGATGTTATTATTTTGCTCCTTAAGTAATTGGTCCTCTTTTTCTTCAACTGTAGCTATCCTATCAAAGAAAACAGAAGATTTTGAGCTTTTAAACTTGTGAATGGCATCATTGTCAAATACTTCAAAATAATATTCATAGGAAACTCCTTCTTCTAATGGTAATTGCCCGGGAAAAGAAAAGACAAACTGATCAAAAACATCCTTTTTAACTGCTAGAAGAGCCTTTTTGGCCGATTCTTCATTTCCTTTCGGGTAATAAACAACTTGAAGCTTTGAAAGTCCGTAATCATCTGAAACCTGTCCAATTAAAATATTTTTCTTTGCAGCAATAGTATCCGGAACATTGGTAATGGAAATGGTTGGATACTGATCTTTAACTGTTGTAATTTTATAATTTAGTTTTTCGTGGTTCTTCACCTCTTGATTAGAGGTAAAAATTTGATAATCAATATTTTGAAGAATATTTTTAGTGAATTGAAAGGTATCATCACTCAACGCGAAAGCAGACAAAGTTTTAAAATCATACCAATCTACCTTGGTTGTTGCCATTGCTTTTACTTTCCAAGTTACGCGTGTGCCTTCCGGAACAATTGCATTTCCTGAACCTTTGATTACTTCGGGTTTTCTATTGATGTACGACGGGAAATTCAACACCATCTCAAAATTTGAAATCGATGGAACTGCCACGACTCCCAATTCATAATCGTCCGAAGTAACCGTATTTGCTTGCATATAAAAGGCAATGTTTTGGGTAGGTCGTTCAAAACGGTACTCAAAAACGCCGGGTTTCACCGTTTCCATAAAGTAACTTTCCTCTCCAATAAAAAGCATTGCATTTTCGGGAACAATTTTACCTTCCGATTTTACCAGCAATATAAAATCTTGACCTTTTTCTGTTTGTAGATTTTCATTTACAATATGCAAGGAAAATGGAGCAGGCGGTGCAAACTTTTCATTATAACGAACCACTCTATTCATACTTTCAGTTAAAATAGTTCCGTTTCCGGAAAGCATAAAAAAAGCAAAAAACAAAAGAGGGATAATCGCCCAAGGTAAATATTTGATATTCTTTTTAAAATTAATTGCATTTCCAAACGGAATAGGTTGCAAATTATCTGCCTTTTGTTGGATGGATGCAGCAACAAGTTCGGATTGATTCGAATCTTCTGAAAGTTGTATAAAATTGGTCAGTTTGTCACTTACCTCCGAAAAATGATTTCCAATAATTGAAGAAGCTTGCTTATAATCAATTCCCTTTTGTAGTTTGATTAATTTTGATAATGGGAAAAGAATAAATCGAAACAAAAGAAAAAATTCAACTGTTACAAACA
The DNA here is from genome assembly GCF_044371705.1 of Flavobacterium sp. Taxonomy (GTDB): domain Bacteria; phylum Bacteroidota; class Bacteroidia; order Flavobacteriales; family Flavobacteriaceae; genus Flavobacterium. Next base: position 8,776 of record NZ_JBILTE010000067.1, read on the forward strand.
TCCAAAATAAAAAAGTTCGCCCTAAGGGACTTAACCAAAGAAAATATTCAATTAAAAGTGTAAAAAGCACATACAATAATCCAAAACCGATGAACAAAATAAGTCCTTTCAATAGTTCATTGGTGTAATACTTTCTAATAAAATCTTCTAACTTCTGATAAATGAGTGTCTTTGAATTCAATTTGAAATAAACTTTAAAATAACTTATAAAAGTACACATTTATTTTTTAGACAAAAGTTAAATGTTATTTAAAGAAATATAGTAAATTAGTGCTATACAAACGGATCAAAATGAAGTATTTATTGGCTTACAGTATTCCTTTTTTTGGACTATTGGGAATATATTTTCAGGGCATTTGGAGCTATACAGTAGTTATTTACGTATTTGTATTGATTCCGATTTTGGAACTTTTTTTACCTATTGATGCATCAAATTATTCTGAGAATGAGGTAGAAAGTCGTTTAAAAAACAAACTATACAACAGTTTGTTGTATTTAAACATCCCTATCGTTTATGGCTGTTTGTATTTTACTTTCAACCTTGTAAAATCGAAAGAGCTTACTTACTTTGAGTTGATTGGAATAATTTTAAGCTTAGGAATTATTCTTGGTTCCAATGGCATCAATGTGGCACATGAACTGGGACATCGAAAACTATTGTTTGAAAGACTGCTCGGGAAACTTCTATTAATCCCATCGCACTACACCCATTTTTTTATTGAACATAATCATGGGCATCACTTGCATGTTTCTACTCCCGAAGATCCATCTACAGCAAAATACAATCAAAATTTATATTCATTTTGGGTGCAATCGGTCACGGGAACCTATGTAAAAGCTTGGCAGATTCAAAAAAAAATTAATAGCAGTGAAAAGATTTCCTTTTTTTCGTTACGAAATGATATGCTTTGGTTTACAATCATTCAAATTTGCTATCTATTACTCGTTTTCAATTTGTTTGGATTAAAGGTTTTACTGGTTGCGGTTTTCTCCGGCATCACTGGTTTTTTGTTACTGGAAACCATTAATTACATTGAACATTATGGCCTACAAAGAAAAATATTACCCTCCGGAAGATTTGAACGCGTAACGGAAAAACATTCATGGAATTCCAATCATGTTTTAGGAAGAATTATTTTGTATGAATTAACGAGACACAGCGACCATCATTTTAAATCCAGTAAAGAATACCAGATTTTAGAACACCACGAAGAAAGTCCGCAATTGCCTTATGGCTACCCTGCCTCAATGGTACTTTCTTTTATTCCACCACTTTGGTTTGCATTGATGAACAATAAAATCCCTAAACAATAATGAACTACATTTAAAAGTTCACTATTTGAATAAAGTTTGGATAACGTATCTTTGCACAAAAATCTACCTTATGTCTAGACCTGTACGTGTTCGTTTTGCTCCAAGTCCCACCGGACCCTTGCATATTGGTGGTGTTCGAACCGCCTTATTCAATTATTTATTTGCTAAAAAACATAACGGAACGTTCTATTTACGAATAGAAGACACCGATCAAAACCGTTTTGTTCCGGGTGCCGAACATTACATTTTTGAAGCGTTGGAATGGTTAGGAATTTCACCTAGTGAAACCGTTGGGAAAAATGAAAAGTTTGGTCCGTACCGACAAAGCGAACGAAAACCCATTTACAAACAATATGTCGATCAATTGATTGAAACCGGTTGGGCATATTATGCATTTGATACAGCAGAAGCTTTGGATTTACAACGTAAACAACACGAAGAACAAGGAAAAACATTTATTTATAACTGGCACAATCGTGAAAAATTGGATACTTCTTTAGTGATTTCCAAAGAAGAAACCGCGAAAAGAATTGCCTCAGGTGAAGATTTTGTGATTCGTTTTAAAACTCCGGTAAATGAATTTTTAGAACTAAAAGACATTATTCGTGGCGATATAAAATTTGACACCAACTTATTGGATGACAAAGTTTTATTCAAAAGTGACGGAATGCCCACCTATCATTTGGCCAATATAGTTGATGATCATTTAATGGAAACTTCACACGTGATTCGTGGGGAAGAATGGTTGCCTTCGCTTCCATTGCATCATTTACTATACAAAGCCTTTGGTTGGGAAGCACCCGAATTTGCACATTTACCATTGATTTTAAAACCTATTGGCAACGGAAAGTTATCCAAAAGAGATGGCGATAAAATGGGATTTCCGGTTTTTCCAATTGAATGGAAAGATTCTACTACTGGAGAAATTTCATCCGGTTATCGAGAAAAAGGATTTTTTCCGGAAGCGGTAGTCAACTTTTTAGCCTTGTTAGGATGGAATGATGGTACGGAACAAGAACTATTTTCATTGGAAGAATTAGCAGCAAAATTCGATTTAAATCGTGTTCACAAAGCCGGAGCTAAGTTTGATCCGGAAAAAAATAAATGGTTCAACCATCAGTATTTACAGAAACAAAGTGATGAAAGTTTAGCGAAAACTTTTGAAAAAGAGGTGATTGAAAGAATAGGAACCTGTGATTATTCCTTCGTTGAACTAACTAAAATCGTTCATTTAATCAAAGAACGGGCTCATTTTGTCTCAGAGTTTTGGGAATTGGCCGACTATTTCTTTGTGGCACCAGCCACTTATGATGAAAAAGCCTCTAAAAACTGGAAAGAAGAAACGCCTGCTTTAATGAAACAAGTAATCGAAGTTTTAAAATCCATCGACGACTTTACTTCTGCCAACATTGAAACGATTTTAAAAGACTGGATGACCACCCATGAAATTGGAATGGGCAAAGTAATGCAACCGCTGCGATTAAGTTTGGTGGGAGCTTTAAAAGGGCCGCATTTGTTTGATATTATTGAGATGATTGAGAAGGAAGAAACGGCAAGCAGAATAAAGAAAGCTATAATTAAATTATAACATAAGAGACTCTTCGGAGTCTTTATTTATTTAATTAAATTGTAACTAATTTGCATTTTCTACGTATCACTACTATAAACTAAAAAATATTCTTATGATTACAACTTATGTTCTTATTGTTTTAGCTGTTTTTCTATTATTGGCTTCTTTTTTTACAGTGAAGCAACAATCAGCCGCTGTTATTGAGCGATTTGGAAAATACAGCAGTACCCGACAGTCCGGTTTACAACTAAAAATTCCTGTGGTTGATAGAGTTGCCGGAAGATTAAATCTTAGAATTCAACAATTAGACGTGATCATTGAAACCAAAACGAAAGACAACGTGTTTGTTAAAATGAAAGTTTCGGTACAGTTTAAAGTCATTCAAGAAAAAGTGTACGAAGCATTTTATAAATTAGAATATCCACACGATCAGATTACATCCTATGTATTTGACGTGGTTCGTGCAGAAGTTCCAAAATTAAAATTGGATGATGTTTTTGAACGCAAAGATGACATTGCTGTTGCAGTAAAACGCGAATTAAACGAAGCGATGACTACTTACGGATACGATATCATTAACACATTGATTACCGATATTGACCCGGATATTCAAGTGAAAAATGCCATGAACCGAATCAACGCTGCTGATAGAGAAAAAACAGCTGCCGAGTATGAAGCAGAAGCAGGAAGAATCAGAATTGTAGCAAAAGCAAAAGCCGAAGCAGAAAGTAAAAGACTTCAAGGTCAAGGTATTGCCGATCAAAGAAGAGAGATTGCACGTGGTTTGGTTGAAAGTGTGGACGTGTTGAATAAAGTGGGAATCAATTCGCAAGAAGCCTCTGCTTTAATTGTTGTGACACAGCATTATGATACTTTACAAGCCATTGGAGCTGACGCTAATTCTAATTTAATTTTGTTACCTAACTCACCTCAAGCAGGAAGCGATATGTTGAACAACATGGTGGCTAGTTTCACTGCAAGTAACCAGGTAGGCGAATCAATGAAAAGAGCGAATAGCACGAAACGAATAAAAAAACCAACAGACAAAGATGAATTCGGGACATCCGAAGAAAATCAATAACTTAAAAGGGGCTTACGAGCCCCTTTTTTTATTGAAAAACCATTGAATAACTAATGGTCCAATTATCTTAATAATACTTCCTAAATTGTTGGGAATACTAAAATGCAACAAACTTGATAACAAACTT
>NZ_JBILTE010000068.1:0-12856 GCF_044371705.1 Flavobacterium sp.
CTCCGCATCAACATTTGTGGTAAAAATCGCCACCTTCGCCAAGCCCGAAAACGTTATGTGCTATGCTAAAACGACACATCAACAAATGAAACGACTGTTAACAATTTTAGTAACGATACTTCTATTCGGTTGCGGACAGACAGAAAAGAAATCTGACGGACAATGGAAAACAATTGAAGTTGGCGATTATCTTTTTGACTTTCCTTCCGACTTTGAATTGGTTACCGAAAAAGGAATTGACTCCTATGTTGGAAATATTAAAGGTGACAGTATTGAGTTTGGTTTCGACTTTGGCTATTATTCCAATGACTTTGAACAAACTTCACAAGAATATTTAGAAAATGGATTTTGGCGAAATGAATTGTCGTATCGTTTTATGAAAGAAGGAATAACTTACGACCAGACCAATACACCAAAGGTTGATGTTATAAGCATTCGACCTGCGACAATTCAAGACAGTATTATTGGAAAAGATTGTGACTATGTTGCAAAATGTAAACACGATAAAACAGAATTTGACCTTGCTATATATATTCCTAACGAAATCAAACAGACAAATTATTCAATTGACACAGTTGACAACCAATATAGAAAAATTGTATGGGCAAAAGACCCGCAAAAAGGAACGACAGGAATTTATCTAAGAGACTTGAATGGTTTCAATAAATCAATAAATAGTTATTTGGCTTTATCTATAGCGACAAGTAAACTGACTAGCAAACAACAAGAAACAGCATTGAAAATATTTAAAACAGGACGACATAAAAGTGGAAAGAAGTAGAAGCACAGCACATAACAGGCGTTTGGCAAAAAAGCGGGTTCAGTGCTTAAATAAAGCTTTGTGCTTCGTATCAAGTGCAGTGCTGGCAGACAGTTTAGTGCTACGAAATCCGCTTCTTCGCCAAGCGCCAAAACGTTGTGTGACATTTTTCCCGAAAGGGACGAAAAAGACACAAAACGGGTTCGCTGAAAACCGCATTTTGAAAGAGTAAGCAAAATAAAAAACAATTATGAGAAAAATTATTTTAACACTTGCATTTTTGCTAATTACAGTTTTGGGTTATAGCCAAAAACTAACTTATTCCAAAGATTATAATGGAAATACAGTTGCAAAAGACCAATATGGAAATATTGTCGCAACAGGTTCAACAAATTACAACGGAGATTTTGTTTGGAAAGACAAATATGGAAATGTAATTAAAACCGAATCAGAAGACTACAATGGAAATAAAGTAACAAAAGACAATTATGGCAACAAAGAAACTACACAGTCTACAGATTACAATGGTAATGAAGTTGTTAAAGACCAAAACGGAAATGTACTTTATACTTTGTCCAAAGATTACAACGGAAATATTGTAAAGAAAGATAAGTACGGAAACACTTTAGGTACTTATAAAAAAGATTACAACGGAAATTTAGTTTATTATCCAAACAATTAAAAAAACAGAATATGAAAAAATTAATTTATCTATTTATATTTTTGAGTTCAATTCAGTTTTCACAGGCTCAAACTTCAAACGACACAAAAGATTTTATTTCCGAACAAATAAAAGCTAATTCACCAATGTCAAATTATAAAAATGGAGTTTTTTTTGAAAATGACATATTAAAATTTGATGCTGAACGAATATCAGACAGAACTTTATCTGATGATGATTTGAAAAATATTTTCATCTTTATGTATGATGTATTTAATAATTCAGGATCAAACAACTTATTTACTGTTGCACATATTATTGATATTCGAGATATTGTTAAAGTTTCTACAACAAAAGTTTCTGATAAAGACAGTTACTATAAAATTTCAGTTTACATAGGCAACAAATATTACGCAAAAGAATATGAAAACTTGAAGATAAAACCAGCATCGTGGAAGTATATTGACAAAATGGAAATTTTGATTGGAGATAATTATGATGCTTCTCAAAAAATTAAAAAAGCAATAATCTATTTGGGGAAAATTCAAGGAATAACAATAAAAGATGGCGACTTATTTTAAAAAAATAAAACGTCACACAACAGCAGTAGCTGTTGCACAACCCATTCAAAAAACTAAATTTTCATACTAATCATAAAAAACAACCTCGTTTGTCCCGAAATTTCGGGATTCTATGCGAGGTTTATTTTTAGGATGAAGTAGGTATTTCTAAAAGAAGAAAGGCTTAAAAAGCTACTTTTTACGTTTAAAATAATGGTTTTTAAACCTATTGATAGCTTTTCTTGTTCTATTGCTACAACTTGGGCGATGCTCTTCGGTTTTTTGGCAATAAACTTGAGGTATTTCTTCAAGTTGTATGTCAAGGCTGCCATCAAAACATGTTTGTTGGCTTGTTTTATTCCTCGCGTGTTGACACGCTTCATGTTGGTAAAGTTGATGAGCGTTCCCAAGACAGGTTCTACTGTTTTACTTCGCACCTTGACCATTCGTTTGGCATACTCTGGGTTTTGAGTGAGCTTTTGGTGCATCTTGTCATAAAGCTCTTTGTGGATGCTGTCGTCTATCTTCTTGAAATTAGTTTTCATTCCACAGCATTGCTCTCGAAGAGGACACTTCTTACAATCACTTTCACTACTGCGATAGGTGCGTTTGGTGTAGCCTTTGCTGTCTGTTTTCTCGCCTTTAAAAAGCAGTTTGGCTTGATTACCGCCTTCTTTGGTGCATTGATAGTAGTTTTGTGCTTTGTTGTACACAAAGCCTTCTCGCTCAGGAATGTATTGTCCAAAGTTAGGCATCCAAGCATTGATATTATTATCATTTAAGTATTTTAAGGCATCGCCACTACTGTAACCGGCATCGGCTAAAACTTCGCCTAATTCTATTTGGTTTTCTACTAGATTTTCTTTGGTTAGTTCCACTATTTGTTCCAGACACTATCTCACCGAACTTTTAACTTTTATAGGTGTTCGATGAATCTCCTTACGTCGATTTGACTGTCGCGTTTGTCTGCAAAATCCGCACAGGCTCCGGTGATCACATGGTTTTGGTCGTCAACAGCTATTTGCCCAAAGTAATTGAGTTGGCGTGCCTTGCCCGGTTTTACTCTCACTCTGGCATCGGGATCAGTTGGACTGTAATGTGTGTGATTGGATAAATATTTGGGTCGGATTAAGTTGCCATTTTCGTCTTTTCTATCGCCTTTGGTACTTCCCTTGGGTTGGCCTTTGTAGGTTTCTGTTTTCCAATCGTGGTGTTGGTCAACGAGCTTTTTACGTGTTTGGCTAACTTTGAATTCGCTGTTATCATTGAGCTCCTGAGCATAATAATCAACATCGTCAAACACTTCTTTTTCTACCAAGCTATCCATCGAAGCATTGGCTTTGATAAAAGCACTGTCAACCGCTTGCCGTTTGCCACGAACCATTCCTTTTTCTACACAAAGCGAAAGTACTTTTTTGAATAGTTCCATAAATACTTCTTCTCCATACAATTGACGTGTTCGGCTGATGGTGCTGTGCCAAGGTAACGCTTCATCAATATCATACCGAATAAACAAACGAATATCCAAACAATTGGAACAATATTCAATGAGTTTTCGATCGGAATTGATGTTGTTCAAATAACCAACCAAACAGATTTTGAAGAATACAACTGGGTCAATGCTCTCTTGTCCTTCGTCTCCATAATAGTCTTGTGTAGCTTTATATAAAAACCGAAAGTCAATGGCTTTATCTAACAAGCGGTAGAAATTGTGCTCTGGAATCAAGTCCTGTAAATGAACTTGGTAGAGCATTTTTGGGGTGAGTTCTTTTTTTCCTTGCATGACTAAAATTACAAAAAGTAAATCTTTTTTGAAAGATTTTTTTGTGCAATTTTTTTTCTTCTTACGTCCAGCATACCTGCAGAAATATCTAAACCTATAATTTTTGTTGCTTCAATTTCCGACATTAATAAAGCTAAATCTCCAGTTCCAGTGGCAATATCTAGAATAGTTGTTGGATTTTTTTTCTTTACAATTGCGAGTACTTTTTTTCGCCATTTAATATCTGTTCCAAAAGAAATGACTCTATTCAAGCCATCATAATTTGTCGAAATAGCATCAAACATTTAAGCAACTTGTTCTTTTTGTCCTAATGTAGAATCTTTATAGGGAGTAATGTTTTTTGACATGTGGGCGATTTTTTGCAAATATAAGGGATTAGCTAAGTGTAACAATATTGTTTTTATGTTTGACGAAAGCATAAAATAAAAAAAAAAACATCACTAAATTTAGTGATGTAAAAAAAATCCCTAAAAGTGGGTATTGTAAAAATGGTTTAATAAAATGAAATTTACATCACTATCAGTAAGTTATGGGCAAGTTTAAAACAAAAGCTGGTCTGCGAAAGCCAAAGGGCTGACCACCCAAGTGACAAGAGAAAAAAAGTGGAGCAGACCCCACTCAAAAAAACGAATTTCACAAAAAATAAATAACAAAAAAAATGAGTGCAAATCAATCAAATTTATCTGATGCCCATTACGGGTATGACTTTGTGGTAGCTACCACACAAGAAAGTATTAATGCTACAATGAAAGAGTATTTGTATAACTCTGTTTTTCCTACAGTAAAAATGTATTGGAACCAAGATGCGAATGGGAATCCTATTGCAGTTTCATACGAAGATTTAATGGTGCAAACAAAAGGGACTGATCCATTGAAAGTTGCAAATTGGAAAACGGGTGATCCAATGAATCAGGATATTACCAACATCAACCAAAGTCAATTTTACTTTGCATTTGAAGCTGCAATTGGAATTCCAGCTAATATACTTCCTCAAAATATTCCTGATATTATTACACTTCAAAATGCCAGTCAATCTGTAATTTTTAATCTAATTTGTGCACAATTTACAGTAGTTACTTGCAATTTCGGAAGACAAGGTTTGACTAGCTTTCAGAGCTTTACTCAACCCACAGATTCTCCTTGGCTGTTTACATCAATAGTTGCTCTGAAAAACATTATAAACAATAGTAATTTACCTGCTAATGTTCAAGCACAGTTAAATAATTTCGGCCCAGACGCATTTAGTGTTCAACAGTTGATATTTGACCTTGATAATGCTGCACTAGAATCAACTCCAACAATTAGTGGCGTAGAACCAGGTACACCAGCCTACACTCTTCTTTCACAAGTGTTTTTAGGGGCTTATTTTACTGCGATGAAGGCAAACGCACAACCCGTTTTAAATTATTCAATTATTGAAAACGTTCCCGAGCAAAATAACTCCACGCTAACTCTAACAAATATGGAATTGGAAGTGAGTCCATATGTCGATCCGACAACCAATACTCAAAACAATCCTAATTTAAATACTTTAAATTACTTGTGTGAAACAAACGGTAACTCGCTACCTCCTGCCGTTCCCTTTGCTTGGAATTGGGTAGAAAGTTCAGAAGAATCTTCTTTTAATGGTGTAATTTCAATAAATAGAAACATATTTGCGAATTATCTCAAAAACCTCTTGACAGACTATGTGTCACAAAATTGTTTCAAATCATTTGTGAGAACATGGTTGTCTGGTATCTTTGATCAAAACATACATTACAGTTGGAGTTTAACGCCAAATCAGACTCCAACTATTACAACACCTTTAACAGGAACGGAAGTTTTGAATTACGCTTATAGCTCAACTTATACGGATGCATCTGGCTTAGATGATGATATGGCTAAAATGACGCTAACTCCATCAATGAATGTTAGTGTACAGTTTATTGGAAATACAATTGTGATCACACAAACACTTTTGATTTATATTTATATACGAGTGATGCAATCCTCAGAAAGCTGGAATGCTACTAACATTACAATTACTGATACATACACACTTGCCGTAGATCAAAATGGACAGTTAACCGCTAGCTTAAATTCTGTAAAGCAAGACAACTCAGATCCAACACCTAGTGCTAATTGGTTTATAGAATTGTTTACTGGATTAGATGAGTTGGTTAAGGATGTTGATGACTGGACAAAAGGTTTCGCTCAAACAAGATTTACTTCATTACCGCTAAATATTGCACAACAATTTGTATTCCCTGGTGGAAAAACTTTCACATTTAAAGATGTCGTTTTTTCTGATAATCAGGATTTGGTTTCACATATTTCTTATGTTCAACCTTCTTAAGTAAGATTCAAAAATAACTATAAAAGTCAAAATTATGAGCACAATAAAAGTTAATATATCTAATGAGTTAATGCAAAACTATAAACAGGCAGAAATAATGTCGCCTGAAAAGAAGTTTGAAGCATTACAAACAAAAAGTGGATGTTCTCTATTGTTTTCGATTGGAACAGACAATGTTTTTTATGTAACCGAAGAAGCTATAGGCAGTGCGACCGGTTGGACAAAAACAGATTTAAGCTCTGCCAAAATAAAGCAGAGTTTTCCAGGTCTACCATCTCTAATTTGCAAAACTTTTGAAGTGGCACAGAGCGTTGTTGATGGTACAATTGGAATGGCGATGGTTATAAATGATGGTACAAGTGACCATTTGTTTTTATGTCTTGGCAATTCAAACACTGATACTAGATGGACTAATACTCCAAATTGGATTCAATATCCATTTGACAATCCAACTAAAAATGTAATTATTGCTAATGTTATAATCAGCGAAACGGCTAATAATACGCAATATATTGTTGTTGATATTTTAAGAGATCCAACAAGTGCAGAAAAGTTAATTTCAAGATATTACATCAACACTAACAATTCAACTATTCCAGCTTGGCAACCACACGATGTTGCAATTGATCTTGAAGCTGATACTTATTCAAGTTGCTTAGGAAGACAATACCTATCTGGTAGTCCGCACCAACCAACTATAGATGGCTTGTACACAATTGGGCAAGTAGACGGCAATGCACAATTTACTTTTCAACCCCTATACAATGTTTTTAACCCTGCCATACCTGCACCAGTAGCAAGACTCAACTTGCCGAATAATATTATTGCAGATGCAATGGCAGCTTGTAGAAAAACAGATTTATCTACAGATATATATGTTTGCAGTCAAGGCGGACTTTATTTTTTTGCTAATAGCAATCAAAATGATGGCGCTATTGCAAATCTATTGATGCAGAACAGTATGTTCACAGGTGTCAAAAAAATGTACGCGTATGAAGCAAATGGAATAGTAACTGTTTGGGGCTTAAATGGCAATGATCAAATTTTTTATACAACCTGCCCAAGCGGTCAACAACTTGCTGTAACATCTGTTTGGTCTTTTCCATTACCAATCGTGAGTAATGTGGATTTGTTCTCTCCTTATATTAATTGTATTGATTACGGAAATACTTTTTTTTCTGTGGCAGATGATATATTAAACAAATCGGTGAAGACGGCACAAAATGCAGTTTGGCAAACACAAAGTATCTTATTGCCATCGATTGACATTGCTAATACACATAAATTCAGTTCTTATACTACATTAGTGCAAGTTACTGACGAAAACAATCAAGTAATGGCAGATTCTCCCGTTACCATTACAGCCCCAACTCGCACAGGAGTATACATCAATCACCTGTATTACATTATTGATCCTACTGGTATTCAGATCAATACAGATGCATTAGGAAGTATTACAATCATAGAATGGGTAACCAGTTTAGTAGGTACAAAACTTACTATTACAGGAACTGATGGAGTGGTGAATGCTCTAAATCCTATGGATGCTCCATTTAATAAGGTTGCCAATATGAACACAGTTGCATCCCTTCAAGGAGCAGTCATCACCAATGATGATGGAACAACACGCGCGTTGGTCAATAGCAATGTTTCCAATAGCGATTTACAGGCTGTAGCTTTGTCGAATTCAAGTTTAGCGACTGTTTATAATAAGTTAAACTCAAGTAATGTTATTCTTACTAGATCAACTATGAGTACAATTTCACTGCATAGACCTATTACTGTAAACGGAGCCGAAGCAATATTAGTTGAAGCTGCGGATTTGTTTAATTGGCTAGAATCTGGGGTAGAGGCGGTAGTTCAAATAATTGAAGATGTAGCAAACGATGTATGGCATTTTGTAGTGACAATTGCTGGAAAAGTGTATTCTGCAGTCTTAAATGTGGTAGAAAAAGTAGTTGGTGCCGTCGAATGGGTATTTAATCAAATCAAGACTGCAATTGAAGATTTAATATTATTCTTAGAATTTTTATTTGCTTGGCAAGATATAATAATCACCCACCGAGTAATGAAAAATGTTTTTATTCAATTCGCACAACAGAGTATTGACCGTTTGAGTGATACCAAGGCTGATATTACTGCAGTTTTTACGTCTATGCAAAATGATGTAAATAAATGGGCGAATATTCCTAATTTTAATCAAACCCCCAACAGTACCACTGCATCAAATCAATCTTTAAGCGGAAGCAACTCGGCACCTGCAAATTTGGGAGTACATCATTACCAAGGAAATTTAAAATCGGCAAGCTCAACATATAATCCAGCTTCTATTACTGAGGCCATTTTTGAAGACTTATTAAATCTTTTAAATAGCGAAGAGGCAACCTTAAGTGCAGCATTTAATGCAATTAAAACGGATATAATTGATCAGTTCGATACACTGTCTGTAACAGAAATTATTCAAAAATTTATTGCAATTGTAGTTGATACTCTTCTGCAAACTGCAGAGAATATTATACTCGCTGTAGTAGATGTGTTTATTCAATTGGCTCAAGGTGTAATATCCATGATGACAATGAAACTGGATATTCCTATTATCTCCTGGTTGTACAATGAAATCACTGGTGATGATTTGTCATTTTTGGACTTAGTTTGTTTGGTTGCAGCTATTCCAGCCACCATTGTTTACAAAATCGCTGCGGGTAGCGCTCCATTTCCGAAAGGAGATGCATTTACCAATGACTTAATAAACGCAACAAGTTTTTCTCAGATCCAATCATTGTTTTATACAAGTGTACCAAGCGTAAGGTCAAATGCAAGAGGCATGATGTTATCATCTTTAGCAGCCACGCCTGTTCTTGATGAAAGTAAATTAAAGGTATTTGGTGTAGTTACAGGTTTCTTTGCATTTGCAGGCAGCATCGTGTTGATATTAACTGTTACTGTTCAACGTACCTTAGAAATTTTTGATGTTAACTTAAAATCACTTGCACTAATTAATGCAATTGCTAATGTTGCATATGTATCTCCAAACATCGCTACCTTTATTAATGTAAAAACGGGTAACTGGTATGGACAAATGAATAATACTCTTACTGGTATCAGTATTATTAAAGGTTTTGTAAATATCCCATTAACTTTGGTGCCTAGTGATAGCAAGTGGTCTAAGGTATCGCCTGCAGTTGAGTCTGTAATTAATTTGATTTGGAATATTCCTGTAATTATGAATATTATTGCCAATAAAGACCGATGGAATACAGATTATAAATCATTAATTCCAGAATCTATTGGAAATTTTGCATTTAATGTAGGAGGCATGATGGAGTTACCAATTGCTCTAACAGAAGATCTTGAAGCAAAGGCAATAGAAAGTTTAGTCCAATTTGGATTTATGGGTGTTTATGGGATTTGTATGCCTATTGCTGGTGGTATTTACGAATGGGCTCCTGGTCAAAATCACGGTTAAAATGGTATTGTTTCAATCTCATAAAAACTTGAATTAAATAATGAAGTTATGAAAACTTAAGCATCATTTAATTCTATAAACAAGGAAAACCAGCCCATAACAGCACCTATAAGAAATTGGCGGTTTAGTGGTTAAATGACGTTCAGTTTTTCAATCAAACATTCGTGCAGATTGAAAGTTCAGTGCTTCGAAATCGCCAACTTCTTATAGCTGCAAAACGTTATGGGCAAGTTTAAAAATGACAATGGTCAAGGAATGGGCTGACCACCCAATGTGACAATAAAAAAAAGCAAAAGTGGAGCAGACATCACTCAAAAAAACGGACTGTTCTCATTCAGTCAAATCAATGAGAAGCGATATCCGAAACGCTAAATAGTAGGAAAACTAATTTAAATAAATATGTCAAATTTAAAAGCAAAATACACATTTGTTTCTCCAACTACTAGTAATACATATGTTTTACATGTGCAGACTGGACCACTAACAAATCCAATTCCAACAATAGATAACCCAAATTGTATTGGTTGGACAATATTACAAGGAACTTTTATTACAATAATTGAAGGAGCCTCTACTCAATATAATGTCCCAAGTGGAGCTACAACATTTATTTACAATGGGTTATGGCAAAGTGCAAACAGCTCTCCAGATGGTCCAGGTACCCCTCCTTGGTGTCAAGGTATTGATAGATTATTTATTTCTGTAACTACTGAGAATAGCAATACGACCATTTTTGCTACTGATAGTAATAGCATCAAAATTGCGTTCGAAGGGATCCTATCTGATACCGCTACATTAGTAAGTTCAGTTTTTCCGCCACAATAATTGAAGGACTGACAAAAACCTGCCCATAACAAGGTATTGCCAAAAGCGGGGCTGAGGTGCTTCAATTGAGCATCTGTGCAAGGTTCAAAAGAGGAAATTCTATTGAACTTTTGTGCTAAAAATCCCCGCCTTCGGCAATACCAAAACCGTTAGTGGCAATTTTACAAAAACCTATAATGCTTGAAGAAATAGTAGAAAAAATATACACCGAATTTGCAAATTACAGAGCCAAACTTCCATTGGATGTCTGTATTGAATGCTGTATGACAATTGACGAAACTACAAAACTTGTAAGTTTACCATTAAAAGAAATTCCTGTTGAACTTCTTGCGTTATATAATGATAGTGCAAAACCAAATAAAACAGAAATATCAGAAGTGAAATATTTTCTTCCACGATACATTGACTTAATTTCTCAATTCAAATTCCCAACACACTCGCCAGAACTATCATTTTCAAGACTGATACCATTTGACCAAACTGAATGGACAAAGAATGAATTAAGTTTATTAAAAATATTTCAAACTGCATTTTTTAAAGAATGCATAAATACTTTCCCTATTCCTTCATTTGGAGACAAAATTGATAGCATATTGATTATGTTTTGGAAAAGCCAAATCGGCATAGACAATTTATTTAATATATGGAAAGAAACAGATAGCTTGGAAAGCACTTTACATTTTAAAGATTTGTATTATGAAGGCTTTGAATATTATAACAGAAAAAAACTAACTAATGTATTCGGAGATAGTGAACTTTATGTAAAAATAAATAATTGGATAGAAAATAAAGCTACAAAAATTAGTTTTAGAACCCGAATAGAAAATATTATTTTAAACGACAATGAACTTGATGAACAAACTAAAAATGAAATGAGTTTATTATACGAAACATTAATAACTGAATAAAAACTGCCACTAATCGAGTAGACTGCCCCACTAGAAACTAGCAGGGAGAGCCTCTCACAGCACCGTACGTGCGGGTCATCCCGATAAAAATCGGGACAGGCTAAACTCGGCGGTTCGCAAAGAGATGGGTTGAGTTGAATGTAGACTTCCGTTAAGGATTCGTATCCCTTTTGTTTTATTTGGCTTTGTTATTGTTTTTTAAAGGACAAATAGAATGCCCGGAAAATTTAGATTAAATTCTTTTTTTGTGGAAGGCATTTCAAGCGTTTCAAAGTAATAGTTTTTCCTAAAAAAAGTAATAAAGTGGTTTTTATTGTCCCGCAAAACCAATATATTTACTTCATATTTAATAAAAATCAGTTCGGGTGGAGGATTTTTAGACGAACTGACGTTAGCTGCAACCTTAGAAAAAAAAAGCAGAATATGAATAAAATAGTAGTACTTACATTTTTACTAGGTTTAACCATTTCGGCTTTTTCTCAGTCGAATGAGACAAAATATTTTCGCAGAATTAAGGGTGATATTATAGATCCTAATGGCAATCGTTTTATCATTAAAGCTACAAATGTCAGTTGTTGGCTTTACCAAGAGAATTACATTTTTGGGGGTGCACAAAATGTACATAAAATTACAGCGGAAAATTTGAATGAAATTCTCGGTACGAATGCTTACGGCAATTTTTCGAAACAGATGATGGAGCATTTCATAACTGAAGAAGATATTTGTCTAATGAAGAAAATGGGGTTTAATTCTGTAAGAGTTGGTTTTTCAGCGGAGTCATTTGACAACGACTCTACAAAAAAAGTGCTTTTTTCTACTTTAGATAATCTTTTACCCACTTTTAAAGAAAACAATGTAGCCATTATTCTTTCAATGATTCATGCAGCTAAGCCCCAAAATACTTTATGGGTTTCAAACTATACGAAAGGAGCAACAGTTTTGTGGGACTCTGAAGAAGCAAAGCTAAAGACAGCTGCTATATGGTCGGAAATAGCTCAACATTACAAAGACGAACAAATCATTTTAGGGTACGATTTAATCAATGAGCCAAACATGAATCGGAAACGAGAAAAGGAATTAATTGATTTATATCAAAAAATAACTACCTCAATAAGAAAATACGACCCGAATCATATGATTATTTATGAAGGAAATAGCTATGCGACAAAACTGGATGTTCTTTCTAAATATGATAGCCTTTTAGATTCTAATGCTTGTTATCAATTTCATTTTTACAGTTGGTTTGGGAATAAAATTGAGAAGCAATTACCAAAACACTTAGAAAGCTCAGAGCCAAAACAACGCCCAATATTCTGTGGAGAATTTGGAATCAACCGTTTATCGGCAATTAAACAACAAGTTGATTTAATGAACAACTCGAGTGAAATTGATGGTTGGGCAATGTACACATGGAAGTCTATAGAACTTTCAACTACAAAAGAAGAAAAGAAAAGACCACCCTACTATGGAAGATGGATTTTTATTCCATTTGAGGATTTACACATGTCGGTTCTACAGTTTCATATGGACAATGAAATGCGGGATGTAATGGACT